>NZ_MNQF01000021.1:0-28741 GCF_001915285.1 Alistipes sp. 56_sp_Nov_56_25 | reverse complement strand
TAAACCGTTGCCTTTTCGTTACCTATTATCCTATACAAAAATGTAACGACCCGATAAATCAAGTCGTTACATCATTATAATCCCACACCACAGAGGGTCCGCCGCTTTTTTGCGTCAGCCGGGGGGGGGCAAGGTTTCGCCGCAGGGCCGCAAGTTTGTCCGCGACCTGCGGATCACGGGCGCCGGGCGAATCGAACGCGCAACCCGAAGAGGCAAAACAGGCGGAACAGAAGCGGCCGCGAGAACAGGCTCCGGCAATAGGGAAAGCCCCGAGCAAAGGAGGGGAAACGGCCCCGCAGCAGACAGCGGGCCGGCAGTCAGGGGAACATCCGGCATCTTCCGCCGAGACGCTGTGTTAAATTAATGTTAACAATCCATGTCATAACCATTTCATCGGAAAAAATGGCGTAAATTTGTTCACAATTTGCACTAAAACCCCAACATGAGCGAAATCTACACCGTCATTGTCGGCATTCTGGGAATCCTCGCTGTTTCAGGTCTTTTCGTCGGCGTCACGAACGACGCAGTCAATTTTCTCAACTCCGCTATCGGCTCCAAAGCCGCCTCGATGAAGATTATCCTCACCGTGGCGTCCGTCGGCATCATCATCGGCGTGGTCACGTCGAGCGGCATGATGGAAGTCGCCCGCAGCGGCATGTTCAACCCCGGACTGTTCACCTTCCACGAAGTGATGATGCTTTACCTGGGCGTCATGTTCGCCAACGTCATCCTGCTGGACCTCTACAATTCGTGGGGACTCCCGACCTCGACCACCGTATCGCTGATCTTCTGCCTGCTGGGCGCAGCGATCGCCGTGTCGATCTACAAAATCTCGAACGACCCGGAACAGGGCGTCTCCTCGCTCGGACACTACATCAACACCTCGCGCGCCATGGGTATCGTTTCGGCCATCCTGCTGTCGGTGGTGATCGCCTTCACCTGCGGCACGCTGGTCATGTACGTCTCGCGCATGATCTTTTCGTTCCGCTACACGGCGCTTTTCCGCCGCTACGGATCGCTCTGGTGCGGGGCCTCGCTGACGGCGATCGTCTATTTCGCCGTCTTCAAGGGTCTCAAATCCATACTCGCGGACCATGCCTTCATCCAGCTGATCGACAACCACCTGCCCTCGGCCATCGCCATCTGCTGGGTGGTCTGCTCGCTGCTGCTGTTCTTCATCCAGCGTTTCAAAGTCAACATCCTGCGCATCACGATCCTTTCGGGAACCTTCGCGCTGGCCCTCGCCTTCGCGGGCAACGACCTGGTGAACTTCATCGGCGTGCCCGTGGCCGGGTTCGACGCCTACACCATCGCCCGGGAAGCGGGCGACACGCAGATGCTCATGGGCGCGCTGAACGAGAATGTCCCGGCCAATTTCCTGATCCTGCTGACGGCGGGCATCCTGATGATCCTCACGCTGTGGACTTCGAAGAAGGCCATGCACGTCTCCGAAACCGAGCTTTCGCTCTCGGCG
This sequence comes from Alistipes sp. 56_sp_Nov_56_25, assembly GCF_001915285.1. Lineage (NCBI taxonomy): Bacteria > Pseudomonadati > Bacteroidota > Bacteroidia > Bacteroidales > Rikenellaceae > Alistipes > Alistipes sp. 56_sp_Nov_56_25. The sequence goes on along the minus strand of NZ_MNQF01000021.1, from coordinate 27,267 downwards.
CAGGACGACGCCGGCCAGCAGCAGTACGGCTCGTCGGTCTTCTCGCGGACGATCGTCCGCGCGGCCCTCAACGTCAGCGCAGGCATCGAGCGCGTAGTCCCGAAACACCTCCGGGAGAGCATTTCGCGCCGTTTCGAATACGAGGACGTGGAACACAGCGGCGCGCCCTACGACATGATCCGCGCCACGGTCAACCTGACCACTTCGGCGCTGCTGATCGCCATGGCCACCTCGCTCAAACTCCCGCTGTCGACCACCTACGTCTGCTTCATGGTGGCGATGGGTTCGTCGCTCGCCGACCGCGCGTGGGGACGCGAAAGCGCCGTGTACCGCATTTCGGGCGTTATGACCGTCGTGGCCGGGTGGTTCATCACCGCGCTGGGCGGATTCCTGATCGCCTTCGTGGTGGGACTGGCGCTGATCTACGGCGGAACCCCGGCCTTCATCGTCATCACGCTGTTGTGCGGGTACATGCTCATCCACAGCAACTTCTTGAAAAAGGACAAGGAGAGCGCCATCGTCAAGGAGCATGAAGACACCAACGAGGACATCATCGCCAACCTGCGCGACGAGGTGTGCCGCACGATGGAGTGCGCCACGAAGATTTACGACCGCACGCTGATCGCCGTCTTCAAAGAGAACCGCAAGGTGCTGCGCGACATGGTCAAGGAGTCGAACGACCTGTTCTACCAGTCGCGCGAACGGAAATACTCGCTGCTCCCCACGCTCAAGAAGCTCCAGGGCGGCGACGTCAACACTGCCCACTACTACGTGCAGGTGGTCGATTACCTCAACGAAATGACCAAGGCGCTGATGCACATCACCCGCCCGGCGTTCGAACATATCGACAACAACCACGAGGGGCTTTCGAAGGAGCAGGCCCGCGACCTGATGTCGATCAACGACGACGTGGAGTCGATCTACCGCCACATCAACCTGATGCTGCGCGAGGGCGACTTCTCGGAGATCGAAACGGTGCTGACGATGCGCGACCAGCTGTTCGAGTCGATCGCCGAAGCCATCAAATCCGAGCTTACGCGTATCAACGAGGCCCGTTCGAACACCAAGGCGAGCATGCTGTACCTCACGATCCTGACCGAGACCAAGAACATGGTGCTCCAGTCGCGCAACCTCCTCAAATCGCAGCAGTACTTCCTCAAGCACCTCACGGGACCGAAAACGTGGATTAAATAATGCAAAATTCACAATTCATCATTCACAATTGTTGAGTTTGCGGATGCTGATTATTTCAGCAAAGTAAAATTATGAATGATGAATTGTGAATTATGAATTCTAACTATGGACATTGCAAAAGCAAAACGGCGGGAGAACATCGCCGAATACATTCTCTACCTCTGGCAGCTGGAGGATCTGCTCCGGGCGCTGCAATTCAGCCCCGAGGCCATCTTCTCGACGCTGATCGCCCCGCGCAAGGACATCGGCGAGGAGCAGAAGCACGTCTTCCTGCTCTGGTACATGGATCTGGCGAACCTGCTCCGTCAGGAAGGCAAGGAGGAGAAAGGGCATCTGGAACATACGCTCCACCTGATTCAGGACCTGCACGACCTGCATCTCCAGCTGATGAAACTCCCCGTCGGCGCGCATTACCGCCAGACGTACGCCCGCCTCGAACCCGAGCTGCCGCGCCTGCGGAGCGTTCTGGGCAACCCGGGGATGAACGACACGGAACTCTGCTTCCGCGCGCTCTACGCCGCGATGCTCTACCGCATCAAGGGCGAGGGCGACAAATCGGCCGTGACGGACACGCTGGAATACATATCCCCCGTAATCGCAGAGTTGGCCGACATGCACGGCAAGGTCGAGCGGGGCGAAGTGAACCTGTTCAAGACGGAGGCCGAATAACGCCCCCGAATCGCACCGGAAGATGAAACGCCTGACCCTGCTGTTCGGAGCGCTTCTGGCCGCAGCGCTCTGCACCCTCCCGACGGCGGACGCCGCAGCACAGCCGAAACCGACGAAATACAACCTCTGCCGGAAACACCCGGCCGACGGACCCTATATCGTCTACGACGCGGAAAAGGGCGCCTATGCAGCGACCGCCGACAAGCGGGGGCGCGTCCGCGTGATGCCTTACGGAGGCGGCCCGGTCGAGGTCCGTTCGAGCCGGGGCGCATACCTCTTCAGCGTCACGCCGCACGCCGTCGAGCGAGGTCCCCGGGAACTCCCGCAGGCCCCGAAACTGTTCGTCACGTCCGACCTTCACGGCGATTTCCGGAGTTTTGCGACGCTCCTCCAGGCCCACGGCGTGATCGACGACGACTGCCGGTGGAGCTACGGAAACAACCAGCTGGCGGTGATCGGCGACATTTTCGACCGCGGCTACGACGTGCTGCCGCTGTTGTGGCTGATGTACAAACTCGAACAGGAGGCCGCCGACGCGGGAGGCGCCGCCGTGTTGCTGTTGGGCAATCACGAAGGAATGGTGCTGGCCGGCGACGTGCGCTACACGCGCGGGAAGTACCTCGAAACGGCGCGGCAGCTCGGCATGGAGAATTACCGCCAACTGTTCTCGCCCGACACGGAACTCGGCCGCTGGCTCGCGACCCGCAACACGATGCTGCGCATCGGCCGCAACCTCTTCGTACACGCGGGATTGAGCGCCCGACTGCTCGAACGCGATCTGGAAATGGATACGCTCAACGCCCGGATGAGCGAAGGGCTTTACCGGACCTCGAAGGAGCGCAGGGAGGACCCGACGCTCGAATTCCTGTACCGTTCGGCCGGGCCGGTCTGGTACCGCGGGATGGTCTGCGCGGATGAAAAATACGATCCGCTGACGCCGGAACAGACCGACGCGCTGCTGCGCCGTTACGACGCCGACCGGCTCCTGGTCGGACACACGATTTTTCCCGACATTTCGACCTTCCACGACGGCCGCGTGATAGCGGTCAACGTACAGAACGAACTCAACCGGCGGAAAAACCGCGGCCGCGCCGTGCTGATCGAAGGCAGCCGCATATCGGTCATCGGAAACCGCGGCGTGAAACGGGTGCTGGAGGAATAAGCAGGAAACCGAAAACGGGGTCAGACGATCTCCAACCCCATGATGTAATCATTCATATAATAACCGTCGCCGATCGGAAAATCGCCCTCGCGCAGGCGGCGCATGCCCATCCGTTCGTAGAAATGCAGCGCGCGGTTGCGGCGGTTGACGTTGAGTTCCATCATGCAGGGTCCGGGATGCACGCTGCGGATGTATTCCACGGCGCGGCGGAACAGAAACTCCCCGGCGCCGAGGCCCTGAAAACGGGGCAGGACGTAGATTTTCTGGAGGTGGAACAGATCCCCGCCCTGCCGCTCGACCGAAACGTAGCCGCACGGCTCGCCGTCGGACGAGGCGATGAACCAGACATGCCCCGCACGGAACTGTCCTTGCAGGCTCTCTTCGGAGTACATCCACTCCATCATGTAATCCAGCTGCGCGGGCGCGAGGATCTCGCGGTAGGTGGCGGGGAAGACCTCCCCGGCCAGACGGCGGATCAACGCGCAATCGGCTTCGGAGGCCCGGCGGATCGAAAGCATAACGGCACAACAGGCATTAAACGAAAGAAGGCCGGCAAAAAGCCGACCTTAAATCTTTCCTGCAGGAAATTAAGCGTACTTGAACGTCGACTCGTCCGATACGGTCAGTTTCTTGCGGCCCTTTGCGCGGCGCGCAGCCAGCACCTTGCGACCGTTAGCCGTAGCCATACGAGCGCGGAAACCGTGCTTGTTGATACGCTTGCGACGCGAAGGCTGGTATGTTCTCTTCATTGCCATAGCTATATAGTTTTTATTGTTTCAGACATTTTTACGGATTGCAAAAGTACAACAAAAAAGTTATCCGCAAAAGTTTTTCGCGAAAATATTTTCCAAAACCCCGAAAAAAGCCCCGAATCCCACTATCTTTGGCGCCGTTAGGGCACTTTCAGGGGTCGGAAATTTTGTCGGACGGCATGCGATTCAGTTTTGTTTCCGTCCGTTCTTTTTTCTACCTTTGTAAAGTAAAGGAGGCTCCGGAAGCCGGCATGAGCGCCGACCGGTCCGGAGCGGTTTGTTTTTCAGACGGATAACACACGACAGCACATATGGCAGTTTTCAAAGTCGAAGGTGGCCACCGACTGCGGGGCGAAATCACGCCCCAGGGAGCCAAAAACGAAGCGTTGCAGATACTCTGCGCCACGCTGCTGACGCCCCAGCGGGTCGTCGTCAGGAACATCCCCCGGATTCTCGATGTGATGCAGCTCATCGAACTGCTCCGCTGCATGGGCGTGGAGGTGGAGCAGCTCGCGGAGGACGCCTACGCGTTCTGCGCCCGCGACATTGATTTCGAATACCTCAAATCGGACGATTACCGCCAACGCTGCACGCGATTGAGGGGTTCGGTTATGCTGATCGGCCCGATGCTGGCGCGGTTCGGCGAGGGATACATCCCCAAGCCGGGCGGCGACAAGATCGGCCGACGCAGGCTCGACACCCATTTCCTCGGATTCCAGAAACTCGGCGCGAAGTTCAACTTCGACATCGCCGACGAGTTCTTCATGGTCGAAGGCCGGGAGCTGAAGGGAACCTACATGCTGCTGGACGAGGCGTCGGTGACCGGCACGGCCAACATCGTGATGGCCGCCGTGATGGCCAAAGGCCGGACAACGATCTACAACGCGGCCTGCGAACCTTACCTCCAGCAGTTGTGCAAAATGCTCAACAGAATGGGCGCGAAGATTTCGGGCATCGCCTCGAACCTGCTCGAAATCGAAGGCGTCGAAGCGTTGGGCGGCACGGAGCACCGGCTGCTGCCCGACATGATCGAGGTGGGCAGCTTCATCGGCATGGCCGCCATGAACCGTTCGGAGCTGACGATCAAGGATGTGTCGTTCGAGAACCTGGGCATCATCCCCGCGCAGTTCGCCCGCATGGGCATCCGTTTCGAACAGCGGGGCGACGACATCCACATCCCCCAGCAGGACCATTACAGCATCGACACGTTCCTCGACGGCTCGATTATGACCATTGCCGACGCCCCGTGGCCGGGACTGACGCCCGACCTGCTGTCGATCTTTCTGGTGGTGGCCACGCAGGCCAACGGCGCCGTGCTGATCCACCAGAAAATGTTCGAAAGCCGCCTGTTCTTCGTCGACAAACTGATCGACATGGGCGCACAGATCATTCTCTGCGACCCGCACCGCGCCACGGTCATCGGCCACGACCACCGGCTATGCCTGCGCGCGACCCGCATGACCTCGCCCGACATCCGTGCGGGCGTGGCGCTGCTGATCGCGGCCATGTCGGCCGAAGGGGTCTCGACCATCCAGAACATCGACCAGATCGACCGCGGCTACAAGGACATCGACGGCCGTCTGAATGCCCTCGGGGCCAAAATCACCCGCATCGACGACTGCAAGTAAATCCCCGGCTTTCCGGAAAACAACCCCTGCCGCGCAATATTCCATCAGCCGCGCGGCAGGGGTTTTGCGACCATAGGGCAGCAAAACCGCCCGCCGAACCCCGTTTTCCGGGATTTGCGGCCGAAAGGAACAGGGTCAAAAAACGGCCGAAATGTACCATTCGGCCTATTTTTTATATCTTTGTGCGTCGACCCCGCACCCGAACAGGATATCGGCAAAAACAAATCATACGACAAAACGATTTTTTCTTAACATTCTGAAACTTAAACACGTTATATACTTACAAAAATACGTCTATTCACCAATTTTACTTATATGCGTTCACTATCCAAACTCTGCGTCCTGCTCCTGGCGGCAGGCCTACTGATCGCCCCGGCGTCGGGGGCGGCGGCCTCGAAATCCAAAAAGAAAAAATCGAAAACCGAGGAGGTCGCCAAACCCAAAGTCGACAAGTACACCAAAATGTTCGTCAACGACAAATCGTGCCTCACCGCCAAAGGGCCTTTCCTGACGCTCCACAAGCTCAAGGGAAAGCTCTACGTGGAGGTCCCCCTCAAGACGATCGGCCGTGAAATGCTGATCGCCTCCACGATCTCGGAGGCCAGCGACACCAACCTCGGGACCATCGGCTACAAACCCACGGACCCCATCCACGTCAAGTTCACGCGCATCGACACGACGATCTACCTCTCGCAGGCCGTCGTGCCGCCCGTTCACGACACGAACGATCCCCACATGTCCAAGGCCATCGGCCGGAGCACCCTCCCGCCGATCATGCACTCCTACCCGCTGGTCTGCTACAACCGCGACAGCTCGGCAATGGTGATCGAAATGACCAAGTTCTTCTCGGGCGACAACGAACTGCTCGCCCCGATCAAAAGCACCAAGGGCGGCGTGGTGAACATCACGGGCAAGTTCAAGTCCGAAGGTTCGGTGATCGGCCAGATCAAGTCCTTCGAGGACAACGTGACCGTCAAATCCTATCTCTCCTACTCGGTGACGGCCGATCTGCTGGGCCTGATGGTCATCAAGAAGGACGAGCCGATGACCGTGAAGGTCACGCGCACGATCCTGCTGCTGCCCGAAGAGGCGATGCGGCCCCGCCTGGCCGATTCGCGCATCGGCATCTTCCTAACCGACATGTCGCGCATCAACGGCAAGAAGGACAAGATCGAGGATTTCTCGGTCATCAACCGCTGGAACATCCAGCCCAAAGACATGGAGGCCTGGAAACGCGGCGAACTCGTGGAGCCGGTCAAGCCGATCGTCTTCTACCTCGACGACGCGTTCCCCGCGCTGTGGCGCGAACCGATCCGCCGCGGCGTGCTGCGCTGGAACAAGGCCTTCGAGAAGATCGGATTCAAAAACGTCATGCACATCGAGGACTTCCCGAAGGACGATCCCGAATTCGATCCCGACAACCTGAAATACTCCTGCATCCGCTACGTCCCGGCCGCCGTGGCCAACGCCATGGGACCCTCGTGGGTCGACCCCCGCTCGGGCGAGATCATCAACGCCTCGGTGCTGATGTACAACGACGTGGTGAAGCTGGCCGCCAACTGGCGTTTCGTGCAGACCGCACAGGTCGACGAGCGCGTGCGCGGCAAGGAGCTGCCCGACGACGTATTCCAGGAGTCGCTGGAGTACATCCTCGCCCACGAGGTGGGACACTGCCTCGGACTGATGCACAACATGGCCGCATCGAGCGCCTTCCCCGTGGATTCGCTCCGCAGCGCATCGTTCACGCAGCAGCACGGCACGACCCCCTCGATCATGGACTACGCGCGTTTCAACTACGTGGCCCAGCCGGGCGACAAGGGCGTGAAACTCACCCCGCCGGACCTCGGACCCTATGACGACTACGTCATCAAATACGCCTACACGCCGCTGCCCGACAAGAAGGACATGTTCGACGAGGAGAAGACCATCCGCGGATGGATCGACGAGAAGGTCGGCGACCCGATCTACCGTTACGGCCGCCAGCAGGTGATCGCCCGCTACGACCCCACCGCCATCGAGGAGGACCTCGGCGACGACCACATCAAGGCCGGCGACTACGGCATCGGCAACCTCAAATACGTCCTCTCGCACATGGAGGAGTGGATCACCGACGAGGAGGACCCCGACCTGAAAATCCGCACGGAGCTTTACGAGGCCGCGGCCGGACAGTTCGCGCGCTACGTGAACGCCGTGATGCTCAACGTGGGCGGCATCTACCTCACGGACGTGAACAGCAACACGGCGGGCGGTCCGCAGGCCGTTTCCGTCCCGAAGGAGTTGCAGCGCGCATCGCTGAAATGGGTGCTTGCGCAGATGAAGGACTCGGCATGGCTCGAACAGCCCGCGCTGACCGAAAAACTGCCGCTGCACGTGGACCTCTCGTTCATCCTGCGCTTCAACTTCTGCCGCACGTTCTTCACCTATTATAAGAACGTCACGCTCTCGTCGCACATCGCCGACGATCCCTACACGCCGCAGGAGTATATGGACGACCTCTACAACATCGTCTTCGAAAGCACGATCAAGGGAGGCCCGGTGTCGCCGTCGGAGCGGCTCATCCAGCGGATGTTCGTCGACGCGGCCGCGGACGTCGCCTCCAGCGAGGCCAAGCGCATGAAGCTGGGCGGCATCGCGGAGGCCTACGCACCCTCGGTGGACGAGATCGCGCTGATGGGTCTCGACCGGAGCGGCATCGTGGAGCGTTACCTCGGCCCGCTGCGCGAGGCCGAAGAGGAGCATGGCAAGGGATACGTCGCCTCGCAGCTCTGGAACAGCGACGCCCTGTCGTCGGGCTACGGCTGGCAGTACAACGTGCAGCTGCGGTCGATCGACGAGTCGCGCGCGCTGTTCGTCAACGTCAACGACCGAATCCTGAAACTGCTGCGTTCGCGCGTGAAAAGCGCTACGGGAGAGACCCGCGCCCACTACCAGGGCATGATCTACGTACTCGAACGCAGCCTGTTCCCGTCACAGAAGAACTAAAACCCGAGCAGACCGGCCGGGGCGGCCGGTCTGCCTAAAACCCAAACACATGCAAAGAATTCTACAACTTTTCAGCCGTGCGCTGCGGCTGTCGCTGGTCGTGGGCTTGTTATGCTGCACAGCCGCTACGGCCCGGGCGCAGGGGGGGGGTGAACCGATCAACCTGAACGCGACGCTTACCGTCACGCTGACGGAGAGACCCGCGACGGCGGTGCTCGACGAAATCACCCGGAAGACAGGCATCAAATTCGCCTACGACCCCGAAGACATCCGCCGGCTCCCGGCCGTGAGCGGCGAATTCAAGAAAGTCACCGTACACGAACTGCTCGACAAGTGCATCGCCGGGTCGACGTTCAAATACGCCATCGAGAACAACGTCGTGCTGGTCTACGACTCGACGGTCAAGATGCGCAAGTTCACCGTGAGCGGAACCGTGCGCGACGCCGGCAAGACAGTGCTCCCCGGCGCATCGGTCATTCTGAAAGGCGGCTCGGGACAGGGCGTCTCGACCGATGAAAAGGGCCAGTTCACCTTCTCCTTCTCGACCAAGACCAGCCCTGCGGTCCTCGAAGTCGGGTTCCTGGGCATGGAGACCCAGCAGGTGATCATCACCGCCTCGGCGAAGGGCCTGAACGTCACCCTCAAGGAGGGCGGCACGCGCATCGACGACGTGGTGGTCAACGGCATGTTCACCCGCAACAAGAGCACCTACACGGGTTCGGTGACCTCGATCAAGGGCGAAGACCTCGTGGCCATCTCGAACACCAACCTGATGTCGGCCCTGAGCGCCGTGACCCCGGGCATGGTGGTCGTACAGAACAACGCCCTCGGCTCGAACCCCAACGCCATTCCCGAAATCCTGATCCGCGGCTCGAACTCCATCGCCACCTCGGCCGAGGAGAAGGCCTACAACAACCCGCTGATCATCCTCGACGGCGCCGAAATCAGCATGGAAGAGCTGTACGACCTCGACATGTACGAAATCGAGCGCATCGACGTCCTGAAGGACGCGCAGGCCTCGATCGTCTACGGCGACCGGGCGGCCAACGGCGTAATCGTCATCGAACGCCAGCAGGTGACCGACAGCAAACCCCGCCTGAGCTACAACTTCGTGCCCGAGCTGAGCATCCCGGACCTGAGTTCGATGAACCTCTGCAACGCGGCGCAGAAACTGGAACTGGAACGCCTAGCCGGGCTTTACGAATCGGACAACGGCGCGATGGACAAGGCTTACGCCTACAAATTGCAGAACGTCCGCCGGGGCGTCAACACCGACTGGATACGCGCCCCGCTGCGCGTACCGTTCAGCCACACCCACTCGCTCTCGCTGAGCGGCCGCGCACAGAAGATCGACTACCGCGCGTCGCTGCGCTTCAGCGACAAGTACGGCGTCATGAAGGGCGACAACCGCCGCAACTACACGCTCAACTTTTCGATAGGCTACCACATGCGCGACAAGCTCACGCTCCGTTACACGGCCAACTACACGCTGACCGACGCAACGGATTCGCCCTACGGCAAATTCAGCGCCTACACGAAACTCAACCCCTACGAGTCGCCCTACGACGAGTACGGCGAGCTGGTCAAAGCCTTCTACTTCGACCCCGAGGACACCTCGACGACGAGCGAAGGCTACCAGGCCAACCCGCTCTACAATGCCACGCTGTCGAGTTTCAGCACCTCGCGCAACCAGACCCTCCGCAACACGGTCGACGCCAAATGGTACGTGACCAAGGATTTCTACGTCTCGGGACAGTTCAACATCGACGTCAAGAGCAGCCAGTCGGACAAATACGTTTCGCCCGACGACGCACAGTTCCTCGGCGAGAACGACCCGGCCAAGCGCGGTCTCTACGGACTGGGCACGGGCAAGGCGTTCAACTACGACGGCAAGATCGTGCTCAACTACGGCCGCAACATCGGACAGGAAGGCTCGGGATTCGTGATCAACGCCGGAAGCGACATCCAGCACACCAACGCCACGACCTCCTACATCACGGCGATGGGTTTCCTGAAAGACAACCTCTCGGACATCAAATACGCCCTGGGATACGACTCCTCGAACCTCCCGAGCGGAACCGAGACGCTGCTGGCAAAGGTCGGCTTCTTCGCCAGCGGCAACATCTACTTCCGGAACCGGTACTTCGCCGACGTTTCCTACCGCACGTCGGGATCGTCGGCCTACGGCAAGGAGAACCGGTTCGCCCCGATGTGGTCGTTCGGCCTGGGATGGAACCTCCACAAGGAGAAGTTCCTCGAAAACGTCGAATGGATCGACGTGATCCGCCTCAAATGGTCGTGGGGATACAACGGCCAGACCACCGGCAGCCCCTATCAGGCCATCACGACCTACAAGTACAGCAACAGCAACATCTACTACACCGGCGTGGGAACCGTGCCGATCCGCATGGGCAACCCCGAGCTGAAGTGGCAGCGCGTGCTGAAGAACAACTTCGGCATCAACCTCACGCTCTTCAAGGAACGGCTGGTGATGAGCTTCGACTACTTCCGCAACACCACCAAGGACCAGCTGATGACGATTCCCCTCCCGGCGTCGACCGGTTCAGAGGACATCGTCGTGAACTTCGGCGAGAACCAGAACGTAGGTTACGACTTCTCGGTGGCGGGGCAGGTGATCCGCAACAAGAACTGGGCGTGGACGAGCGTCATCAACGGTTCGCACGTCAAGGACCGCATCAAGCAGATCAGCGACAAGCTGAAGAACACCGCCTATCAGCTCGAAGAGGACAACCCGCTGAAACTGCGCTTCCGGGAAGGCGGCTCGCAGTACGACATCTACGCCGTGCGTTCGGCCGGTATCGACCCCGCCACGGGACAGGAAATCTTCATCAACAAAAACGGCGAATACACCTTCAAGTACGACGCCGAGGACGAGGTGGTCGTGGGCAACACGCAGCCCAAACTGCAAGGCACGTGGCTCAACACGCTGCGTTACAAGGGATGGTCGCTGAACTTCGTCTTCAGCTACACCTTCGGCGGCGACACCTACAACAAAACCCTCTGGGAGAAGGTGGAAGACATCGACCCGCGCTACAACGTCGACGAACGCGCCTTTACGGACCGCTGGAAGAACCCGGGCGACCTGTCGCGCTACCTCGCCATCAAGGAGCGGCGTTCGACGACCCCGCACAACTCGGAGCGTTTCGTGGAGCGGCTCAACGAACTGTGGCTTTCGAGCGCGACGCTCACCTACGAGTTCCAGCCGAAATTCCTCAAACGGCTCGGATTCAAGCGCCTGGCCGTAGGTGTCGGCGTATCGGACATCGTACGCTTCTCGACCGTCAAGTACGAACGCGGTACGAGCTACCCCTACTGCCGCACCATCAACCTGACATTCCGTCCCACGTTCTAATATTGCCGAGACCATGAAACGAATGAAAAAATACAGCTACATCCTGCTGGCCCTGCCGCTGCTGCTGGGCAGCTGCGAGGCGTATCTCGACGTCAATCCCAAATCGGAAGTGACCGACAAGGAGCTTTTCTCGACGGCCGAAGGCTGCGAAGACGCCATCTACGGCATCTATACCGAGATGGGAACCAACAAGAACCTCTTCGCCTACGCGCTCACGTTCGCCTATCCGGAACTGATGACCGGCAACTTCACCATCAGCCAGAGCGACAACCTGGCCTACGTCGTACAGCGCCTGTGGGAGCACGAAAACGCCATCACGGTAGCCGAAAACCTCTGGATCAACGGATACAAGGCCATCGGATACGTCAACAAGGCGCTGATGCACGTCTTGCCCAAATCCGACGACGAATTCCGCCACATCCGGCTCTACAAAGGCGAACTGCTGGCGCTGCGCGCCTACCTCCATTTCGAAATGGCCCGCATCTTCGCCGTGCCGTTCGCATCGGGCGACGCCGCGGCCAAAGCCAAGGCCATTCCCTACGTGACCACATACGGCATCGAAGTCACCCCGTACAGTTCGCTGGACAAGGTGTTCGAACTGATCGTCGCGGACCTGACCGAGGCGGAGAAATACCTCGCGGCGGACGAGGAACTGGTGACGGCGACCCGCGACAACGCCTCCGACGGCTTCACGAGCTGCCGCATCACGCACCTGAACCTCTACGCGGTACAGGCGCTGCTGGCCCGCGCCTACTGGACGATGGGCAAACTGGACCTGGCCGAGGATTACGCCGAGAAGGTGATCGACAGCGGCAAATTCCCGCTGATGACGACCGCCGAGGCCTGGAACGCCGTGGAGACCGGCACGCTCAACATGCAGGAGACCGTCTTCGGGCTCTACTCGACGCAGTACACCTACAACTTCTACCGGAATCACATCTACCAGGGCGGAACCCTTGCGCTCTCCAGCCAGTATTCCGAAATCTACTCCACCGACCTGGCCGGCACGGACAAGCGTTACTCGACCTGGTTCGACACGGGCAATTCGTGGTGCATCAAGCACTACAACAAGATGTACGCCCAGGGAGAGAGCAACCCCACGTACAGCGGCAAATCAATCCCCGGACCGAGTCTGATCCGGATTCCCGAAATGTACTACATCGTGGCCGAAGCCAACCTCACGAAGGACCCGGACAAGGCGACGGAATACCTCGACTACGTGGTGAAGTCGCGCGACTTGACGCCTTTCGCCGAGCGCGAAACGGGCAAAATCACCGAAAACAACATCATCAACGAACGCCGGAAGGAGTTTTTCGCCGACGGCGAGGATTTCTTCAACATGAAACGATTGCAGCTGGACATCGCGATACCGGGAGGCAATTTCGCGGGAACCGACGACGCGACCTACACGATGCCCATCCCGCAGAGCGTAGAGGACAATTACAGACAATAACGCAAGACTTATGAAAAACCTCATTTTCAAAATAGCCGTCCTGGCCGGAACCGTCGCGGCATTCGCCTCCTGTTCCGACACGTGGCTGATGTACGACACGTCGCAGAAGGACAAACTCTATTTCAAATACGAGAACTATCCGAGTCTGGACCAATATCTCTCGACCGACTTTTCGTTCGCCCTGCTCGACGAATCGGTGAAAGAGGTCAAGAAGACCGTAACCGTGACCCTGCTGGGAATGCCGGCAGACCGCGACCGGACGTTCGAGGTAAGGGCCATTCACGACACCACCTCGAATTACACCACGGGCGGCGTACAGCGCGAGCTGATCGACGCCATCGAGAACGAAGACTACACGATCGACAGGCTCATCGTCCCGGCCGGCTCCGTGGAGGGGCAGATCGACGTGACGCTGAAGCGCACGGAGAAGATTATGACGAAAACCGCGTCGCTGGTGCTCCAGATCGCCCAGAACGAAGAGTTCGAAGGCGTGCCCCGGAACGTCTACCGGTTCCTGATCTCGGACGGAACCGCCGCCTGCCCCTACTGGTGGTACTACTCCGCCACCCAGCAGTGGTATCAGTACACGGGCGAATTCCGGCAGGACAAATACCGGAAACTGCTGGAACTCTACCACGGAATCGCGGAGAGCAACCCGACGCTCTACGCGTCGATGGTCGAACAGTACGGCGAGAACATCGACAACGATTACTACACGGGACTCAACGGACAGCAGCTGCGCATGAGCATGGGATTCATGGTCAACCGGCAGAACCCCCACAAGATGGCCTGGCTCCGCTACGTGCTCTGCCCGCTGTTCGACTACTATTCGACCAATTACCCCGACCTGGAGTATTATACGACCGGAAGCGTCAACGTAACGACAGGCGGCTGGAGAGACCCGGCAAATAACTATTAACCGAAAGCGCCATGAAACAACTTGCGAAATATCTGTTGCCGCTCTGCTGCGGAATCGCACTGGCCTCCTGCTACGGACTCGACAAAGAGGAGTACCGGGAGCTGGCCCCGATCACGGTGAGCGGTCTGGACCGGACCATCTACGCCAAGGCTACCGAAACGCTCCACCTCGACAAACTCCGCGTGGAGAGCGAAAGCGGGCAGGACCTCGTCTACGAATGGTCCTACGGAAAACCTGCGGGAGACTTCCCCGGCATGGTCGACACGACGTTCATTTCCAGTTCGCCGACGCTCGACTACGCCTTCGACAAGGCCGGCAGCTACGTGCTGCGCCTGCGGATCGACAACGGCGAAAGCATCGGATTCCATTACTACGACCTGCGCGTGCAGGCCGGGTTCGACGAAGGTTTTCTGATCCTCTGCAACGACGACGAGGGCGCCGGATCGCTCGCCTTCGTCAAGAAACGCTCTCCGCAGGAGGAGGCCGAAGGCGCCCAGGAGATCTGGGACAATCTGCTGACGATCAACCCGGAATACGACTTCCGCAGCCTGCGCGACGTCTACGTATTCTCCTCGCCGGGATACGCTTCGGGAATTCTGATCTCCTCGGGCGACGACGAAGGCTCGATCTACCGCCTCGACCCCGTGACGCTGAGCGTCACCTATCGCATGAAGGGGATGGACGAATACGGAGTCCGCACCGGAGAGATTCTGGGCGAAAGAACGTCGGGAACCGCTCACTGGGCCTATCTGATCGGCGACGACGAGAGGGCCTACCGCTACGAATTCTCGACCGACATGCTCATCGTGCGGGAAACGCCCTTCCCCGCACGATACGGCCGGCAGGGACTGTTCGCCTCGAAAACCGCCGGAGTGCGCGACATCCTCATGTTCTCCGAGGCCGGAATCACCGGATTCCCCAATTCGAAGATCGCGGGATACGCCGCACCCGACGGGTATGAATTCATCAACATGGCAGCGGGCCGCATCGGGGCGGGACAGTACGACGCTTCCAAATACTACTGCATCGCCCGTACGATCGAAGGGGCGCCGAAAACCGTCAAAATCATCAGCACCAGTTCATCGCTTTCGAGTCCGACCGAAATCAAGACCTACGACGAGGTGCAGCCGATGCTGATGAATGCGAACACCCGGATCGTCACGACGAAGCTCAACGGAAACGCCTACTACGATTACGACAACAAGATCTATCACTGGGCGATGACAGGCGTCGACCCGGTCGTTCCCGCCGAAGGGGCCAAGCCCGACATCACGCTGCCCGACGGCGAACAGATCATGGACATCTGCACGAACGCCGTACCGTCGACCTCTTCCGCGGTGGTCGACGACGACCAGCTGCTGATCGCCACCTACAACCCGACGGCGACCGGCCGCAAGCCCGGCAGCCTCTACGTTTACAGTCTGAAGACGATGGAAAAGGTGAAGGAGTATGTCGGCATCTGCGAAAAACCCGTGGCCGTGGCCTACAAGTTCCCCACATCGAACTGACGATCCGCCCGGCACGGCACGTTCCGCATCCGGCCTTCCCCTCGCGGGAGGGCCGGATCGTTTTTCGGGAACCGCCGGGGCGTCATAGCCCCGGTTTCGCTTTGCAGAAAAGAAAAAACCGGTTATCTTTGTATGCCGGCCCCACAAGACAGCCCTGCGGAGGCTCCCGGACAGGACACCCTCGGGGTCAAAGTCACCCCTTTTCAAGGGGAGGAGGGGGAGGCAGGGGAATTATCTGCGCCGAAACATAAGCCGCGGAAACCGACTCCTTCGGAGCTGCGGCGAACCTGATAAACAAAAAAAGAGTTATTTACACTTATGTTTTTAGAAAATGCCAGCCGCAAGGGCTGGATCGAAGTCGTATGCGGTTCGATGTTCTCGGGTAAGACCGAGGAGCTGATCCGCCGCCTGAAACGAGCCAAATTCGCCCACCAGCGGGTCGAGATTTTCAAACCCCGGATCGACGTGCGCTATTCCGAGGAGGAGGTCGTGTCGCACGACGCGAACGCCATCCGCTCCACCCCCGTCGAGTCGCCGCAGAACATCCTGCTGATGACCGCTGACGTCGACGTGGTGGGCATCGACGAGGCGCAGTTCTTCGACGAAAGCATCGTCGACGTGTGCCGCCGGCTGGCCAACAACGGCGTGCGCGTGATCGTCGCGGGGCTGGACATGGACTACACCGGAAAGCCGTTCGGCCCGATGCCCGCGCTGATGGCAACGGCGGAGTACGTCACCAAGGTTCACGCCATCTGCGTCCGCTGCGGCAACCTCGCCCACCATTCGCACCGCCTCACGAGCGACGAAAAGCAGGTGATGCTGGGCGCACAGGACAGCTATGAACCGATCTGCCGCCATTGCTTCAACAAGCTGATGAACGGAGAGAAAGCGTAGGTCCCCGGCCGCAGGGAGGAGGGTACGACAAAAAACCGCAGTCCGGAAATCCGGGCTGCGGTTCTGTTTTGCGGGACAGGGGCTTCGCCCTCCGGCACGCGGGCGCCCGTCAGCGGGCGGCGCGCAGGGCGTCGATGAAGCTGGGCCAGAACACCCAGAGATTTTCGGTCTGGAGCCACAGTTCGCGGGCCTGCGCGGCGGGCGAGGGTCGTTCGCTCCCGATGTCGCGCAGATACGCTTCGTCGGCCGGATGCTCGTCGGCGGTAAATTCGGCGAAGAAGGGCGCAAAATGCGTCCGGAATCGCTGCAACTCCCCTTCGGGCAATCGTCCGTCACGGCGGAAGGCCGACCACAGCAGCAGCACCTCACGCCCCGGATGCTTGTCCGACACGTCGTTGATCACCTCGTCGAACAGCTCCTGCTCGTCCAAGGCCAGGTAGTCGAAGGCCAGCAGTTCGCTCCCTTCCAGATGGTCCTCGGGGTCGAGTTCCAGCAGCATTTCCAAGAGCGCCGCCGACATTTCGAAATCGTTGATCAGGAAGTGGTCGATGGCCGAGGCGAAGATCAGTTCGAGCGCCGCGCGCGAATTGTGGTGGTTCCATTCGAGATTGATCTCCTCGTCCTCGGGAATCAGCTCCGCAAGACGCTGGAAGGCCTGAAAACGCTCGTTGCAGGCTCCTTCTATATCGCCGGCGGCCTGCATCTCGCGGGACCGGGCGAGGACTTTCACGAAATTACAGGGTCCTTCGCCGACCACCTCGAAAGTCTGGTCGGGCGTAGGTTCAAGATATGCCTTTTGCATCGTTGTCTTTGAGTTTGAAAATCATGGCGACAAGGACCGCGAACGTCACGCCCCCGCCCAGCAGGTAAGCCGCCGTACGGTTCTGCATGCCCAGCATCAGCGGCGAAACGAAGATATAGCTGGCGCAGACATACGTCATAACGAGAGCCGGAATCAGCCCCACCCACACGGCGCGCCCCCGGTGGCGGAGGTAGGCGACGATCATCCAGAGCGTCACCGCCGCGAGGGTCTGGTTCATCCACGCGAAATAGCTCCACATGGTCTGAAACGGCAGTCCGAAGATGATCAGAAGTCCCAGCGCGAAGAGCGGAATACAGATATAGATGCGTTTGCGCAGCGTGCGCTGCTCGACGCCCATGAAGTCGGCGACGATCAGCCGCGCGGAGCGGAAGGCCGTGTCGCCCGAGGTGATGGCGCAGGCCACCACGCCGAAGATCACGAAGACGGCCAGCGCCGGGCCCAGCGTCTTGTTGGCGATCACGTCGATCATCACGGCCGCCTGGCCGCCGTATTCGGCGATGGCGCCGTTCAGCCCCGCGACATCGCCCCAGAAGGCCATGGCAATGGCGGCCCAGACGAGGGCGATGATCGACTCGGAGATCATCGCGCCGTAGAAGACCGAGCGGCTCTCGCGTTCGTTGCGCATGCAGCGGGCCATCAGCGGCGACTGCGTGGCGTGGAAGCCCGAAATGGCGCCGCAGGCAATGGTCGTGAAGAGCATCGGGACGATCGGGAAGGCCTTCGCATCGGCGATGCAGTTTTCGAAAGAGGTGAATTCCGGAATGGTGTATTCGCCGCCGAAAAGCAGCACGAC
Source organism: Alistipes sp. 56_sp_Nov_56_25 (assembly GCF_001915285.1). NCBI lineage: Bacteria > Pseudomonadati > Bacteroidota > Bacteroidia > Bacteroidales > Rikenellaceae > Alistipes > Alistipes sp. 56_sp_Nov_56_25. The sequence continues at coordinate 9,117 of NZ_MNQF01000021.1, read as the reverse complement.
GAGGATGCCGACGGCCATGAACAGCAGCGCGAAGCCGAAGACCGGGTAGATGCGGCCGATGATCTTGTCGACGGGCAGCAGCGTGGCGGCGATGTAGTAGACGAGAATCACGCCCAGCACGATCAGCAGCAGCCACGAGAATCCGCCGAAAGCGATGCCTTCGAGCGACGGGACGTCGAGGCGGGCCGCGACGAGCGATGCGGGCTGCGAGAGGAACACCGCACCGACGAGGATCATCAGCCCGGCGGAAAAGAGCCGCATGACGATCTTCATGCCGCCGCCGAGGTAGACCCCGGCCGTCTCGGGAAGACTCGCGCCGTCGTGGCGCAGCGAGATGACCCCGGCGATGAAGTCATGCGCCGCACCCATGAAGATGCCGCCGAAGGTGATCCACAGAAACGCCACCGGCCCGTAGGCCGCACCGAGCACGGCGCCGAAAATCGGGCCGAGCCCCGCAATGTTGAGCAGTTGGATCAGGAAAATGCGCCACCTCGGCAGGGGCACGTAATCCACGCCGTCGTAAAGGCGGCTGCAAGGCGTCCGGGCCGCCGGGTCGATGCCGACGAGCCGTTCCAGATAGCGTCCATACGTGAAATATGCGGTCACCAGCAACGCCAGGCACACCAGAAAAGTAATCATCGTAAAACAGTTTCGGGTCAGTTTTAGCGCGAATATAGCAAGAAAAGCGAGAATTTTCGCAAAATTGTTGCGAGAAAAAAATATTTTTCAGATATTTGCAGTCCCAAAGGGAACCTCGGTGTTCCCGAAAGGCTGAATTAGCTCAGCGGTAGAGCACTTCACTCGTAATGAAGGGGTCCCGAGTTCAAATCTCGGATTCAGCTCCAGGAGGCGTGAGAGAGAAGGAACGGATTACGTCGTCCACTGCAAAAAGTCTTATGTGTCAACGACATGTAAGACTTTTTCGTTTTCAGGCGTCAGGAGAGAGCAACTGCGCGCAGGCGTCCGCCTCCCGGCCGGCGCAGCTGTTCCGTCCCCGGAAACGACCGGAAATGAACCCCGGGCGGCGGGACCTTCGGCAGGCCGCCGGCATAAAATTCGACCGGCGCGTCTTCTTTTTCATCTTTTTTCCATACCTTTGCTGCGCAACGGTTCGCCGAACGAGGCCCCCGGCCCCGGGCGATTAAAAGGGAATGCCGTGAAAATCGGCAACAGTTCCCTCTGCTGTAAGTTCCTGCCGCCGAAGCGGCACATCAGACCCCGACAATCTCTTGCCACTGGTTTTCACGCGACCGGGAAGGCGTCGGGACCGGAACGAGTCAGAAGACCTGCCGCTGCAATGGTTTTACAATCCAGGGGGAAATGGATCGTGATCGGCAGGAAAAACGGTTTCCGGCATATCCCCGAATGTAAAATCAGGCTACTGCGAAATTCCGGCCGGACGCATGCCGTGCGCACGGCACGAATGCGGATCTCCGGAACATCCGCAAAGATTGGTTGAACGATTTAAACGAAGAGGATATGAGCTGTTTTTTCAGTCATGCCGGACGGACGGCGATACCGGCGCTGCTCTCGGTAGCGCTGGCGGCCGCAGCCTGCAACAAGGACGGAGAGATTACGCTGCCGGACAGCAAACCCCGAATCACCCTCGACAGCGAGACAGGCGTCTACGCGGCCAAGATCGGCCGCGCGGTGACGATCACGCCGACCGTGGAAAACGAGGGAGAGGCCGCTTACAGCTGGACGATCGACGACGAGGTCGTTTCCACGGCGCGCGTGTTCGAATACGTGTTCAACGAGGAAGGCCGCGTCTATGTGATCCTGCGGGTCGAAAACCGGGCGGGATACGACGAGAAGGAGGCGCGCATCGACGTGAACCGGCTCGCTCCCCCCGTCATCTCGCTCATCGTGCCGCCGACGGGGCTATACGTGCTCACGGGACGGGAATACACGTTCGCACCGGAGGTGCAGAACGGCGAAAACGCCCGTTACGAATGGTATCTGGACGACTCGTCCGTACCGGTCTCCACCGAAAAGGACTACATCTTCATGCGCACCCAACCGGGAGACTGCTCCCTGCGGCTGACGGTGACCAACGAGGACGGCACGGCCGAGAAAACGGTTGCCGTGCACGTCGTGGACGTCATTCCGGTCCGCATCGCGTTCATCCCCTCCTCCTACCTGGCCGACCCGCTGGTGCGGAGCGTATCGCTCGGACGGACGCTGTTCCTGCGGCCGCAGGTGAGCGACGCCGTCGGGCCGGAATATGCATGGTACGTGAACGGCGCCTTGCAGGAGGACGCAACCCAACGCATGTTCGCCTTCACGCCGGAGAAAGAGGGCGAATACGAAGTCACCTTCCGGGTGACGGACACGGACGAAAGCCCGGCCGCACCCCTCTCGCGCCACATCACGCGCGCATCGTCGAAGCGAATCACCGAAAAAACGCTCCGGGTGACCTGCTACGAACGCGAATCGGAGCGCGTCATCACGACGACGGGACAGCCCGCGTCGAACCGGGTGCTCGAATTCCTGCCCGCGCCCGGACAGTTCGTCAACGAAACGGGCATGGCCGGATACACCGGTCAGAAGAGCTTCGAGGAGGCCCGTCTCTACGCCGAGAACCGGCTGAAAAAGGGTGAGTTCGTCTCGCTCGGCAACTTCGGCGGCTACGTGATCCTCGCCTTCGACCACAGCGTGGAGAACAAGGGCGGATACGACTTTTCGATCCCCGGCAACCAGTTCGAAGGGAGCAACGAACCGGGCGTCGTGTGGGTGATGCAGGATGTCAACGGCAACGGCAAGCCCGACGACGAATGGTACGAACTCCGGGGCAGCGAAACGGGCGGCGAATGGACCGTCCAGGAGTATGCGGTGACCTATTACAGACCCGCCGGGCCTCGCCAGGGGGTGAAATGGACCGACAATCTGGGCCGGAGCGGGCAGGTAGCCTATCTGGGACAGTTCCATGCGCAGGACTACTACTATCCCCTGTGGCTCGAAGAGGAGTCCCATACCTATTACGGCACGGGCCTGCGGCAGAACACCACGCAGACCCCAGGCGGAGACTGGTCGAACAACTCGTTCGAATGGGGGTACGTCGACAACGCGGGCAGCGACAATCTGGAATCTTCGTCCAAAACCGGCAAGACCTGGTTCAAGATCAGCAACGCCATGACGCCCGACGGACAGCCCGCCGGATTGCGCTACATTGATTTCATCAAGGTGCAGAGCGCCATCAACGGCAGCGCCGGAGGACTGGGCGAACTCTCGACCGAAGTCGCCGGAATGGTCATCGACGAGAACCTCAACCGATAACCCCATTCCCGACCGCAACGCATGAAACGATTCTTACGACAGATTCTGCCCGCGGCTTTATGCCTCTCCGCCCTCGGCGGCTGCATGAAGTGGGACTACGGCCGCACGGAGGATTTCTCGGCGACGGAACGGGGGCTGTTCATCGTCAACGAGGGCATGTTCCAGTACGGAAACGCCACGCTGTCGTATTACGACCCGGAAACGAAAACCGTCGAAAACGAAGTTTTCCACCGGGCCAACGCCTTCAAGCTGGGCGACGTGGCGCAGTCGATGACCCTGCACAACGGCGTGGGATGGATCGCGGTGAACAATTCGCATGTCGTTTTCGCCGTCGACCCCGACACCTTCCGCGAGGTGGGACGCATCACCAACCTCACCTCGCCGCGGTACATCCATTTCGTTTCGGACGAAAAGGCCTACGTCACGCAGATCTGGGACAACCGCATCTTCATCGTCAACCCCAAACGCTACGAAATCACGGGATATATCGAGTGCCCGGACATGACGGCGGAATCCGGCTCCACGGAGCAGATGGTGCAGTACGGCAAATACGTCTTCGTGAACTGCTGGTCCTACCAGAACCGTATCCTCAAAATCGACACCGAGACCGACCGGGTCGTCGGTCAGCTGACCGTCGGCATCCAGCCCGCGTCGCTGGCGATGGACCGGAACAACAAGCTGTGGACCGTCACCGACGGCGGCTACGAGGGCAGCCCCTACGGATATGAAGCCCCGTCGCTGTACCGCATCGACGCCGAAACGTTCTCCGTGGAGAAGCAGTTCCGGTTCCGGAAGGGGGACTCCCCGTCGGAGATGCAGCTCAACGGCACGCGCGACACGCTCTACTGGATCGACCGGGACGTCTGGCGCATGCCCGTCGCCGGGGAGCAGCTTCCGGTGCGCCCGTTCCTCGAATACAGGGAGACCAAATATTACGGACTGACGGTCGATCCGACCAACGGCGACGTGTACGTTGCCGACGCCATCGACTACCAGCAGCAGGGAGTCGTCTACCGCTATACGGCCAAGGGCGAGCCTGTCGACGAATTTCACGTGGGCGTCGCGCCCGGAGCGTTTTGCTGGAAATAACCGGAGAGCATGAAAACAACCGCCTTGTTTCTTTGGATGCTGCTGTTTCCGGCGCTGCTGCGGGCGCAGGGCGAGCCGGCGGCGTCCGACGCGCCGGAAACCCCGCAGAACGCCGGCGCGGGGGAGTGGCGCGGAAAAGGCGCCATCGCCATCCGGGAGGTTCCGGTCTGGGGCCGGCGTCCGATGAAAAGCATCGGCGTCGAGGAGACGAAACTCGACTCGGCGATCCTCAAGGAGAACATCGCCCTCTCGATGGCCGACGCGCTGACGTTCAACACACCGGTTTTCGTCAAGCAGTACGGCCGCGCGACCCTCTCCACGGTATCGTTCCGCGGCACGGGTCCGTCGCATACGCAGGTGACGTGGAACGGCATGCGCATCAACAACCCGATGCTGGGCATGACCGACTTTTCGATGATCCCCTCCTATTTCATCGACGACGCCTCGCTGCTCCACGGAACCTCGTCGGTCAGCGAGACGGGCGGCGGACTGGGCGGACTGGTGAAGCTCTCGACTGCGCCGGCGGCGGCCGACGGATTCGGGCTGCAATATATCCAGGGCATCGGCATGTTCCGTACTTTCGACGAATTCCTGCGCCTGACATGGGGCGACGAGCGCTGGCAGGTATCGACCCGCACCGTCTACCAGTCCTCGGCCAACGACTACAAGTACCGCAACCGCGACAAGAAGGAGAACATCTACGACGACGAGATGAACATCGTCGGGTCGTACTATCCCACCGAACGCAACAAGAGCGGCGCGTTCGACGACGTGCACGTGTTGCAGGAGGTCTACTACAACACCGGGAAAGGCGACCGCTTCGGGCTGAACGCCTGGTACATCAATTCCAACCGGGAACTGCCCCTGCTGACGACCGACTACGCCGACGACACGCAGTTCGAAAACCGCCAGCGCGAACACACCCTGCGCAGCGTCCTCTCGTGGGACCACTACCGCCGGAACTGGAAGGCGGCGGCGAAAGCCGGATACGTGCATTCGTGGACGGCCTACGACTACCGGCGCGACAAGGGCAACGGCATCCTGGAGGCCATGACCCGTTCGCGGAGCAGGATCAACACCCTCTACGGGCAGGCCGACGGGGAGTATTCCGTCGGCGGCAAATGGTTCTTCACGGCCGGACTGTCGGCACACCAGCACTTCGTCGAAAGCGCCGACAAGAACATCATCCGCCAGCAGGGCGACAAGGCCGTCGTCGGCTATGACAAGGGACGCATCGAACTCGACGGCTCCCTGTCGGCCAAGTGGCGCCCCACGGAGCGGCTGGGCTTGTCGGTCGTCGTGCGCGAAGCCATGTACGGAACCTCCTGGTCGCCGGTCATCCCTGCCTTCTTCGCCGACTGCCTGCTTTCCAGGCGCGGCAACGTCGTGGCGAAGGCCTCCGTCTCGCGCAACTACCGCTTCCCGACGCTCAACGACCTCTACTTCCTGCCGGGCGGCAACCCCGGCCTGAACAGCGAACAGGGCGTCGCTTACGAAGCCGGACTGTCGTTCGCCGTGGGAAAGGAGGGCGCGTACACGCTGTCGGGGTCGGCGTCGTGGTACGACCAGCACATCGACGACTGGATTCTGTGGCTGCCGACGGCAAAGGGATTTTTCTCGCCGGTGAACATCAAAAAGGTCCACGCCTACGGCGTGGAGATCCGGGCCGACCTGGCCGCAGCGCTCACCAGAGAACTGAAAATCAACCTGAACGGCACCTTCTCATGGGCGCCGTCGATCAACGAGGGGGAGCCGATGTCCCCGGCCGACCGGTCGGTCGGCAAACAGCTGCCCTACGAACCGGAATATTCGGCCACGGCGACCGGAAGGCTCTCCTGGCGCAGCTGGGGCCTGCTCTATCAGTTCTGCTATTACAGCGAACGCTACACCATGTCGAGCAACGACATCACGCTCACCGGACGCCTTACGCCCTATCTGATGAGCAACCTCTCGCTCGAAAAGGGTCTCTCGCTCCGGTGGGCGGACCTGACGCTCAAAGGCACGGTCAACAACCTTTTCAACGAGGAGTACCTCTCGGTGCTCTCCCGGCCCATGCCGCGCATGAACGCCGAATTCTTCATCGGCATAAAGCCCAAATGGGGGACGAAAAAGAGGTGACCCGGCGCGAAGGAGCCTTTCTCCGCGTCTTATTTCCCTTCGGGGACCAGTTGACCGGCATCGTTCACAAAGAGGGACTTACGCTGTTCAGAGGGTAGAAATCCCCCCCCCTCGCGGTTCTCTCCACCGGGGTCGATACCGATGGGATGCGCGAAGACGAAACGCGCGCCGCCCGTGTAAGCGGAATCGACCCAGATGCGGCCCCCGACGATCATGGCGATCTGGCGGCAGATGGCAAGGCCCAGCCCCGTGCCCTTCTTCTTGTTGCCGTCGAGCTTCTCGAAGCGGTTGAAAACCAGATCCTGCTTGTCGGGCGGAATGCCCGGTCCGGTGTCGGCCACCGAGAAAAGCACCTCGCCCCGCTCCTCGTCGATCTCCACCCCCAGCGTGATGCTGCCCTCGGAGGTGAACTTGCCGGCGTTGGTCAGCAGGTTGATCAGGATTTGCGAAAGACGGTGGGCGTCGGTGGTGAGCATGAACGATCCGACGGGACACGCGAAACGCCCCTCAACCCCTCTCTGCCGCGTATGGGCCGTGGTCATCATCACGTGCTGACAAATCTGCACGATATCCTCCGAAGCGTAGTTGAACCTGATCTTGCCGCACTCGAGCGACGAAATGTCGAGGATGTCGTTCAGCAGCGTGAGCAGCATCTCGGAGTTGCTGACCACGATGGCGCAGTACTCGGCGCGCTCCTCCTGCGAAAGCTCCTCGCTCTGCATCAGCGAAGAGAAGCCCACGATGGCGTTGAGCGGCGTGCGGATTTCGTGGCTCATGTTGGCCAGGAACGCCGACTTGAGCATGTCCGACTCCTCGGCCTTCTCCCGGGCGACGACCAGCTGGCCCTCGCGCTCCTCAAGCGTGAGCTTGAGCCGCCGCATGCGCAACAGCAGCCACGTCACGAAGAGCAGCAGCACCAGCAGCAGGATGCCCGCCACCAACAGTTCGATGTAGTGGGAGTATTTCGACAGCTTGGCCGCCATCGTATCCTCGATGACGCTGCCCTTGGGCAGGGCGTATTCAGCGATTTTCCACTCCTTGAGCTTGCGCGAATCGAACAGATAGAGACTTTTGCTCGTATGGAAATGAGCGTCTTCGATGTCGTCCGTGTCGTAATATTTCCGGATCTGGTTCGCAATGACCTCCGCGCCGTTCTCGTATTCGGGCACGTAACCGCCGATCGCCGTGTCGCCGATGCCCGTACCGGTCACCGAGAAGACCGGAACGCGGGGGTTGTTCTGCACCAGATCGTTCAGCGACCGCTGCATGAAGTATTCGCCGTCGCTGCCTACGCGCCACGTGCCGAGCATCACGGCCGAACGGGGCGGCAGCGTCGCATAGGTCCGGAACGCCGTCTCCTCCCCCTCGCGGCTGTCCACCAGCACGAGATTCAGGTCGGGGTAGTTCTCCCACTCCGCGCGCACGAGCGCCTGCAACGAAATGCCGCCGTAGGTATTGTCGGTCACCAGAGCGATGTTCTCCACCTGGGGATAAAGCGAACGGATCAGGTCGATGTTGCGCCGGATGTCGTAGCGGTTGAGCATGCCGCCCACCCTGTTCAGGCTGTCGCACATCACCCGGTAGTCGATCGCACGGGGTCTCCACGTCTGCAACGAATCGGGCGGCGCGGGCAGCATGACGCCGTTCTCGCTGGCGAAGCAGCTGAAGCACATCACCCCTTCGGGAATGCAGCCCTGCGATACGATCGGCTCCCATCTGTGCGAAAGGCTGCTCGCGGAAGGTAACGACATCATCTGCATCGACAACTATTTCACCGGTCACAAAAGCAACATCCGACACTTGTTGTCGCACCCCAATTTCGAGATCATCCGCCACGACATCGTCTATCCCTACATGGCCGAGATCGAGGAGATCTACGGCGACCCGCTGATCCACCCCCAGCGCGAGGATTACTGGGGCCACGTCAACCCGCTGGGCATCCGCTCGTGCTACGACGAGGGCAAACGCTGCGCCGAGTCGCTCTTTATGAGCTACTACCGCGAACACGGCATTCCCGTGAAGATCATCCGCATATTCAACACCTACGGTCCGAAAATGAACATCAACGACGGCCGCGTGGTCTCGAATTTCATCGTCCAGGCGCTGCGGGGCGACAATATCACGATCTACGGCGACGGCGGACAGAGCCGTTCGTTCCAGTACATCGACGACCTGATCGAAGGCATGGTGCGCATGATGGACGACACGCCCGACGACTTCACCGGTCCGGTGAACATCGGCAACCCGAACGAATTCACCATCGCCGAACTGGCCCGCGAGGTGATCTCCCTGACGGGTTCGAAATCGAAGATCGTCCACCTGCCCCTGCCCGCCGACGATCCCCAGCAGCGGCAGCCCGACATCTCGCTCGCCCGCAACATGCTCGGCGGCTGGGAGCCGAAAATCCAGCTGCGGGACGGTCTCCTAAAAACCATCGCCTACTTCGAGGAGGTGCTTTCGCGGGGAGGAATCCGGCGGTGAGGCTCGACCGGCACGTGCAAAAACACGGCCACAACCTATAAGGAAAAAGCGGCAGACCCTCTGTGGTGTGGGATTATAATGATGTAACGACTTGATTTATCGGGTCGTTACATTTTTGTATAGGATAATAGGTAACGAAAAGGCAACGGTTTA
>NZ_MNQF01000020.1:4552-34331 GCF_001915285.1 Alistipes sp. 56_sp_Nov_56_25 | reverse complement strand
TCCCGCAAGAGTATTAAACAGTCTGACAAAGCATAGTCAAACCACGGAATACAGGTTTGAGAGGCTTTATCGTATTCTTTTCAATGAGGAAATGTATTATCTGGCTTATCAGCGAATATATGCCAAGCCGGGTAATATGACACAAGGTGCAGATGGAGAAACCATCGACCGTATAAGCCTTCCCCGCATTGAGAAACTGATTCTTTCGTTGAAAGACGAAAGCTACTCTCCCCAGCCATCGAGAAGAGTGCATATCCCGAAGAAAAACGGAAAGACTTGACCTCTCGGCGTACCCTCTTTCGACGACAAACTGGTGCAGGAGGTAGTACCATTCGTACAATCCATTTGCCCCGTTCTTTCCGATGCATAAAACATGCTCGCCGGAACTCCCATATCCGGCTTTCAGCCGGACAATCCATCCCGGGAAACAACCTGGTGCAGGCCGCACTTGCTCGCCGGAAAACACACATAAACCCTCTTAGCCGGGAATTCCATGCAATGAAAATAGTGTGTAATTTTCAGATATGCCCTTATTTGGGGGACTAACAGTGTAAAAGTTTTTGCTTTTGTGGGTGTTGGTGTTGATTTTTCTTATTTTTACAGGCGTTTGGAGTTAAAATTATTAAACTGAAACTGCCTGAATGAATAATCGTGCCTATGCCGTGGACATCCTGCGGGGACTTGCCATCGTGGGGATGGTCCTCTCGGGTTACATCGCCTGGAATCCCGACCTGCCGGCGTGGCTGTTCCACGCGCAGCTGCCGCCGCCGTCGTTCGTCTTCGATGCGTCGGTGGCGGGAATTACGTGGGTGGACCTCGTCTTCCCCTTTTTCCTCTTTTCGATGGGCGCGGCCTTTCCGCTCTCGCTGGGCCGCAGGCTGGACCGCGGCGACCCGCCCCGGCGGATCGTCGTCTCGATCCTCAAACGGGGCCTGCTGCTCGCCTTTTTCGCCGTTGCGCTCGGCAACACGGGGCTGTGGACGCTCGACGCCGTGTTGCAGCGTCCCGTCGTGAGCGCCCTTGTGACGATGACGGTCTGGGGCGCCTTTTTCGCGATGTTCGTGCGGATTCCCGGCTTCATCCCGCGGCAGAACGGGTGGCTCAACGCCGGCGGCATTGCGGTCCTCGCGGTCCTTATGGGCGTGTACCGGTGGCTGGGCGTCGGGGTGAGCGTCGTGCGGTCGGACATCATCATCCTGATTCTCGCCGACGTGGTCGTCGCGGGTTCGCTGATCTGGTGGCTGACGCGCCGCAACCTCTGGCTGCGGATGGGCATCGTCGCCCTGATTGCCGCCCTGAAGCTGGGCGCGGCGGTTCCGGGGTCGTGGAACGAGGCGGTGTGGAACTTCTCGCCTGTGCCGTGGCTCTTCCGCACGGAGTTTCTGCAATACCTCTGCATCGTGTTGCCGGGAAGCGTGGCCGGCGATCTGTTCGCCCGCTGGCTGGCGCGCGGGCAGCAGGAGGAGCGTCCGGCGCTTTCCGGACAGATCGCCGCCGCAGGGCTCACAGCGCTGCTCCTTGCGGTCAATATGTGGGGGCTTTTCACCCGTACGCTGACGCTCAATCTGGTGCTGACGCTCGCGCTGGGCGCGGCGGCGTGGATGTTGCTGCGCAAGCCCCGCACCGGGACCGAATCCCTGCTTTATCGACTGTTCACGACCGGATTTTTCTGGCTCCTGCTGGGTCTTGCGTTCGAATCGCTCGAAGAGGGCGTGAAGAAAGATCCCGCCACGGTGAGCTACTTTTTCATCACGGCCGGAATGGCTTCGCACGTGCTGCTGGTCACGTCGGTCCTGCTCCGAAAGGGCCGTTCGCGGGGCGGTCTGCTCGTCCTTTGCGGGCAGAACCCCATGATCGCTTACACGGCGGCGGGTTACGTCGTCGTGCCGCTGCTCGTCTTCGCGGACCGGGCCGTGGCGCTCCCGTGGCTGTGGGGTCAGTGCGGCTGCGTGATGGGAGTCGGGCGCGGGGTGATCGTCACCCTGTTGATGATGCTCTTCACGGCGGCCTTCACGCGGAGCAAAATCTTCTGGCGCACCTGACCAAAAAAACGGGGCCGAAGCCCCGTTCTGTCACTTGTCGGAGAGCGCCCGTTCGACGACGGGCGGCAGAATCCGCTCCATCACCCGATACCCCGCTTCGGTGGGATGCACGCCGTCGTAGGTGTATTCGGCGATCATCGAACCGTCCGCGGCCGCCATCGGCGTATGGTAATCCACATAGGGGATGCCCTCCCGTTCGGCGTAGGCGCGGATCATCGCATTGAGCCGGACGATCTTCTGCGCCGGTTCCAAACCCGGACGCCAGGGGAAGTCACCGGCCGGGAGCACCGAGCAGAGGACGGGCCGGATGCCGTTGGCGCGCGCCAGCTCGGCCATCGACTGGATGTTGTCCAGAATGTGCTCGAGCGAGATGTAGCCCGTGTTTTGCGCCAGGTCGTTCGTGCCGCCGCAGATCACCGCGACCTGCGGATGCAGTTCCACGACGTCGGCGCGGAAGCGCACGAGCATCTGCGAAGTGGTCTGTCCGCTGATCGCGCGGCTCGCGTAGCCGTTTTCGGCGAAGAAGTCGGGACGCTTGGCGATCCACCCTTCGGTGATCGAGTTGCCCATCAGAACGACTTTCGGATGCTCCGCCAGCGCGGCGTTCTCCTTTTCGAAACGTCCGAAGTTGGCCCAGTCGGCCGGGGCCTGTGCGGCGGCCGTCGCGGCGGTGAGAGCGGCGGCGAGGGTGATGATAAGATTTTTCAGCATGTCTAACGGTGTTTATCGGTGATTTATTCGTCGGTCAGTTCCTTTTCCACGGCCTGGGCCGCTCCCTCCTCCGTGTCCGGATGGGCGAAGGGGATGCGCCAGGCGATGAGGAATATGGGGATGGTGGCCATGAGGGCCCAGAGGAAGAAGCGGTGGTAGCCGACCTGGTCGCAGAGCCAGCCGCTCGCCATGCCCAGCAGCATCACGCCCAGATTGGCCAGCGACGAACCGAAGGCGTAGTGGGCCATTTTGTGCGGTCCGGGCGCCACCTGCTGCATGATGAAGAGCGTGAGGCCCACGAACCCGAATCCGTAGCTGAAATATTCGAAGACGATGCCGCCGCAGATCAGCAGGGGCGATGCGGGCTGGAACCAGGCCAGCAGGGCGTAGACCACGAACGGGATGTTGAAGATCGTGATGAGCGGAAACAGCGCCCGCCGCAGTTTGAGCCACGCGATGAAGTAGCCGCCCAGGATCGAACCCACGACGAATGCGATCACGCCGAACGTGCCGTAGTAGAGGCCGATCTGCTGTTCGGTCAGGCCGAGACCCTGATTGTCGAGCGGGGCGTTGAGAAACAGCGGAACGATCTTGATGACCAGCCCCTCGGCGAAGCGGTAGAAGACGATGAAGGCGATGTAGATGCCGATGTACCTTTTCCGGAAGAATCCGCGGAAGATGGCGCCCGTCTCGCGCAGCGCCTCGCCGACGCTCCCCGCATGGGCCGTGGCTTCGCCGCCCGAAGGCAGCATCCGCAGGTGGTAGATTCCCAGCAGGAAGAGCAGCGCGCCGCAGAGCGCCATGACGATCATCCACGCCTCGACGATCCCGACCCGCTCCTTGAGCGCTCCGGCCAGATAGACCAACCCGCCCATGGCGAACACCTTGGCGATGTTGTAGAACGCCCCCTGCCAGCCGATGAACCGCGCCTGCTGGTCCTTCGAGAGTTCGGTGATATACACTCCGTCGGTGGCGATGTCGTGCGTGGCGCCGCTGAAGGCGATGACGCCCATCAGCGCCACGGCGTAGGGAAAGAAGTCGGGCAGGGGCAGCGTCAGCGCCGTCAGCGCCAGCCCCAGCCCGGAGATGAGCTGGGTCGACACGACCCAGAATTTCTTGGTGCGGAACATCTCCATCAGGGGGCTCCAGATCGGTTTGAGCGACCACGGCAGGATGATGAGCGAGGTCCACAGCGCGATGCGCGCATCGTCGATGCCCAGACCGCGGAACATCAGCGTGGAGACCATGTTCACGAGGATGAACGGCAGTCCCATGGCGAAGTAGACGGTCGGAACCCAGGATAGCGGCGAGCGGCGCCGGACGGTTTCGGGTTTCATGCGTTTTTGCGTTTAGTAGTTAGGCACGGACATTACGGACGGAGGCGGGAGCGGTTGAAAACGACCCTGCGGCGGCCCTCCCCCTCCGGTTTCGGCTTATTTTATACAAAGATACGAAAAAGGCGGAAGGGTGCAAAACCGGATTCCCGGCGGTTCGGCAAAACCCTCCGACCGATAAAAGTGCCGTTACGACACCAAAGATAATTATTTGCGGCTAATTATTCGACATTCCGGTCGGGCATTTCCCACCCCGTGATCGTGGCGATGTAGGGAATGACGGCCATGGCCATCTTGCGGTGTCCCCGGTGGTTGGGGTGGTAGTTGGCGCCCATGTCGCGATCCCAGTCGGTGATGCCGGGAAGCATGGCCGTGAGGTGGAGATGCGCGTCCTGCCGCTCGCGGAGGAAATTCTCCAGATAGCGCAGGATCACTGTGTTGTCGCTCGGGGCTACGCACAGCACGGGAACCTCGCCGTAGGCCGCGCGCAGCTGATCCAGCGCCTGCGCGTAGGAGGCGTTGAAGGCCTGCTCCGAAGGGGTCACACCGGTGCTGAAGTCGTTCGAGCCGAGCTTGATGACGACGATGTCGGGCGTGCAGCCGCGGAAATCCCAGCGCGACGCCGGGTCCATGTCGAAGGTGCGCAGCATGCGTTCGCGCATGGTGCAGTCGGAGACCTCCTTTTCGTCGCCCCAGTTGCGGACGATGCCCTGTCCCGAGTGGGCGATGAGGGTGTATTCGGCGTCGAAATAGCGGGCGATGACGCATCCCCACGCCAGATCGCAGTTCTCGGTCTCGGGCGTAAAGGGCTCCTCGACCGATTTGCCCTCGGTGCCGTAGCCGCAGGTGTGCGAGTCGCCGATGAATTCGATGTGGCGTGTGCGGGGTGCGGGGAGCGGGAGCAGCGCCCCGTCGGTTTCGACGCCGCGGAGCGTCGTGCGGCCCTGCTCGCCCTCGGTGCGTTTCTGCACCAGTATGGTATGCGGGCCGCGTTCGAGCCCCTCGGCCAGCACGACGGTCGTATCGGCCCCGGAAGTGGCGGCGACGCCGGTGTGACGGCCGTCGACGAAAACGTTGTAGTAGTTGCGGCCCGTGTCCGCGGCCCGCATGGCGCAGCGCGTGCCCTCGAATCGGAACGTGAATTGGCTGCCGCTCCAGTCGAACGACAACGCTCCGCCGGGGCCCTTTGCGGCGCGGCCCGTGAAGCGGATTTCGGGCGAGTCGGCGGGGGTGAACACCGGGCCCCTGCCGCGGCCCGAAGCGGCCCCGCAGGCGAAGAGCAGCAGGGCGAAAATCAGTTTTTTCATCGGTTTATTCTTTTTTCAGCGCGGTACGTGTTTCCGAAGCGGTCGCGGGCCGTGACCTCGACGCGCCGCGTTCCGGCGGGCAGCGGCGCCGCGTAGTAGTGGTCCGAGGGGGTGACCGTGATCCATTTGTGGTCGAGCTTCGACGCATCGGCGTAGAGCCTCCGTGCCTGGGGATCGACCGCCGTGGTGCGTTCCATCCGCACGGGGCGGCCGCCGTCGGCGCGCATTTCGACCGTCCAGGCGGGGTCGCAGTTCCAGACGTTGGCCACGATGCGTCCGGCGAAGGCTTCGTCGTCCTTGGAATCGTAGATTTTCAGCTGGAAGGAGCGCGGATGCCCGACGGATTTGTAGTACCACGACACCTCGCCGCCGTCGACCTCGAAGACGGCGTAGCCGGCCGGCGTGCCGTCGGTGCAGATCGCGCCCTGCCACCACGCCCCGCTCAGGGCCGCGACGTTGTGTTCGTAGAGCCCCTCGCGGACGGGGCAGTTCGTCGTCGTGTGCATGTGACCCGAGACGATGTGCGCGTCATAGGGCTCCAGCAGCCGGTGCAGGGCCCGGTGGTTGCAGAGCGACCGCTCGGCCTGCGGATAGTCGAAGAGTTTTTCGTCCTTTCCGGCGAACGCGGTCGGGATATGGAGCGCCACGACCACCGTCGTTCCCGCGGGAACGAACGACAGGTCCCGTTCGAGCCACGCCAGCTGCCGCTCCTCGAGATAGCCGATGTAGTACCAGTCGCGGCCGATGTAGTAGTTGTCGTTCAGCACCGCGTAGTGTACCTCACCCACGTTGTAGGAGTAGTACGCGGGGCCGTACATTGCTTCGAACGCCGCGGCCGACGTTTCGTGCGAGCGGCCCCAGAGCTTCATGTCGTGGTTGCCCATCGCGTTGCGGAACTCGATTCCCGTCGCCGACATAACCTCGTTGTAGGAGGTGTAGAACGTGTGGTCGCCCGAGGTGATGTCGCCCGCGCAGATGCCGTGCATCGGGCGTCCGGAGCGCTCGGCGGCGGCAGCGGTTTGGCGGATGTCCTCCGCCGCACGCTCCAGCAGGCGGAACTCCTTGCGGGCGAAGAGCTGCGGATCGGCGACGACGACGAAGCCGTGGCGGGTTTCGCCGGATGGTTTGCGCCGGAGACGGAAGTCGTGGGAACTGCCGTCGGACTTCGCCGGAAGGTAATGGCGCACGACCCCCTCCTCCGAGGGCGACGCATAGCCCGCGGGGGTCGAGACGAAGACGAAGCGCGCCCGGTCGTTCGCCGGAAGCACGAAGCGGCCCGCCGAGTCGGTGGCGGCGCAGTTGTCGCCGTCGCTCACCACAACCCCCGCCAGACCTCGGCCCGCGCAGGTCACCGTGCCGATACGCGCCCCGGCCGGCGTGACGTAAGGGCGCAGTGCCTCGACCCAGACGGCGTAGCCCGCCGGTGTGAGGTGGATGCCGTCCACGGTATACTCCGCGGGGAGTTTTCCGTCGCGGAGCATGCGGCTGCGGATGTCGATGAATTTCAGTCCGCGCCGGGCGGCCATCCGCCGCAGCAGGCGGTCGAAAGCCTCGATGCGGGCGTTCTTACCCGTGAAATATGGTTCGTTGCGCGCCTCGTCGAGGGGCAGCGGACTTTGGATAAAGACCTGCGTCGCAGGCGATTCGGCGGCGATGCGGTCCAGCAGACGTTCATACTGCCGGAGCAGCGCCTCGGGCGCGATGGTCGAGAATATCAGGTCGTTGACGCCCGCCATGAGGAATATCGCCCGCGGCCGTCCCGCCACGATGCTGTCCAGCCGCGCGGCCATGCCGGCAACGCAGTCCCCGCCTATGCCGCGGTTAATCACGTGCGCTTCGGGGAAGTATTCGGCCCAGGCGCCCCGCTCGGTGAGGCTGTTGCCGAGCATCACCGTGTGGTGCGGCCGCACGGGGAGGGACTCCTGCTGACTGCGTTTCGAGAAGTAGTAGTCGCCGCGGTAGTCGAGCGAGTCGGGCTGTGCAGCGAGCGTGACCGCCGCGGCGGTCGACAGAAGGGTCAGAATCAGTCGTTTCATAAGCAGTTAGCGGTATTCTCCGTGAAGATCGACCGGGCGGGCGAAGGGATCGAGACACTCCTCGAGAAGCAACGCCAGTTTCCGGCGCGTGAGGGGCCTATCCGCATCCGCGGGGCGGATCCGCGGGGCTTTGCCGCCCGCCTCGGCGATGAGCTTCGCGGCGCGTGCGGCGGTGAGGGCGGTCGTGTCGGTCCGGACGGGGATTCGAGGGGCGAAGTCGTGCAGTCCGCGGGTGAATTCCCCGACCGGGATCGTCCGCTCGGGGTAGAACCACGAACGGTTCGCCCAGTGGAACGGCTCGCCCGTCATGCGCAGGATGCCCGTCGCGGCGATGCGCTGCAGGGTCGCGAAGTCGGGATCGTCGGGCTTTACGTCGTAGAGCGGCGCGATGTAGGCTTTCTGGGCCAGCAGGGCCTCCTGCACCTCGCGCACGGGAACCTCCCGCGGCGGGCAGCGGCGTTCGGCGGCCAGCGCCGCGAGGGTTCCCGCGGCCTGTCCGGTAAGCATCACGACCGGTTGCAGGCGCGTCGAGCCGTTGACGAGGTTCGAGACGGAAATGGCTTTGTCCGAGACGATGAAGTTCTCGGTCCGGTCGGGAATCAGCGCCCCCAGCGGCACGCTGAACGACGGCACGGGCGGGAAGAGGATCTTCGGCAGATCGGTCCGGCAGTTGCGGTGGTGGTCGACGGGGTAGTCGCCGACGGAGATGCCCGTGCGGTAGAGCGGCCTCGCGTAACGATCGGTCACGTCGTCGAGCGTCATGCGCACCACGCCGTCCATGCGCCGCCCCTCGCGGTGGTAGGGCAGGTAGGCCAGCCCGTCCGGCGTGTCGAATTCGTCGTCAGCGATGCCGAGGCGGCGGTATCCCAGCTCGTGCTGGATGTGGTAGACGAAGCGCAGGGTCTTCTGCCGCGCCGCTTCGAGGGCCGCTGTGCGCTCGGCATGGGGAAGTTCCACCACGTCGAGGTTGATGTCGTTGCCCTCCTTGGGCCAGTTGATCATGTATTTGCCTCCCGGCATACGGCCGTATTCGAGCATCCGGTCGGCGCTGTGCACCCCTTCCGACGAGAGGTCGTAACACCCGGCGAACTCCGCGGGGTCGTAGCCCGCAGGCCGCTCGATGGTTCGGTCCGCGCCGGGCCCGTAGTCCTTGAGGATGGCCACCACCGTGAGGTCCTGCACCGCGTCGTTGGCCTCGGCCGGAGCCAGCTCTTCGCCCGTGTCGGCGCGGGCGTCCATGCCAAGACGGTATGAGGTGCCGCTCAACGGCAGCGCGTCGCCCAGATCGGTGGCGTCGACGGTGATGCGGGCCCGCACCAGCATGCGGCCTCCGCGCGCGTCGGTGAACTCGGCGCCCGTGACCCGCTTTCCGCGGCGCAGGATGCCCGTCAGGCGGTAGCCGTGCACCACCTCGAGCGTCGGCTCGGCCGCGGCCATCGTGTGAAAGATGCTGTCGGCCACGTGCGGTTCGAACAGGGTGGTGCTCACCCAGCCCGTCCACAGCGCGCCGATACCGCCGTAACGCTTCCGCAGGTGGTCGCGGAACTCGTTCCACAGACCCGACGGCAGGTTGAAATTGCCGTCCGTGGCGCATACGCCCTGGGCCGTGAGCATGCCTCCCAGCATGGGAGTCTCCTCGACGACGAGCGTCTGCACGCCCTGCCGCGCCGCGGCGATGGCGGCCGTCGTGCCGGAGGTCGTGCCGCCGATGACGAGCACGTCGGCCCGGCGGCGGATGGTGTTTTCACAGGTGCAGCCCGCGGCGAACGTCAGACACAGCAGGGCCGGAATCAGGATTTTTTTCATCGGATCGGTGTTTTTTCAGGTGCGGCGAACCTAACGGCGCATCCGCCGCCCGAAGCCATGCTCACGGTCAGCGTATCGGCGGCCGTTACGGGACGCTCTTCGTAGTCAACGGCATAGGGATTGGTTTTCCAGTCGGCGCCCTCGCCGTCGGCGTAAATCTGCGCCGTGTAGGTCACCCCGGGCGCGAGGAACGTGAGGGGCACGCCGACCGTGCGGGGCTCCTCGTCGGTGACGGCGCCGAGGTACCAGTCCTCCGAGCTGCGGTCCTGCCGCACGAATACGGCATAGTCGCCGATCACGGCCGCGGGCACGAGCGTCCGCTCCCAGTCGGTGGGTACGTCGCGGATGAAGTCGAAGGCCTTGTGTCCGCGGTAGTTTTCGGGCAGGTCCGAGGCCATCTGGAGCGGGCTGTAAATCACCACGTAGTGCGCCAGCTCGCGCGCGATGGTCGACTGCACCCGCGCGAAGGGCGAGACGGGGTTGTCGAAACGGAACGTCCCGAACGTGTAGTCCATCGGCCCGGCCAGTCCGCGCAGGAACGGCACCACGGTGGTGTGCTCGGGCGGATTTCCGCCGTCGGGCGACCAGGCGTTGTACTCCTGACCGCGGACGCCCTCCTGCGTCATCAGGTTGGGCCACGTGCGTTCTATCCCCGTGGGCATGACCGGTTCGTGGTTGTCGATCATCATGCCGCAGCGGGCTGCCGTCTCGATCACGCGGCGGTAGTGCCGCACGCCGTACTGGCTGTCGTGCAGCTCCTTTCCGTCCATCAGCACATTGACGTAGCCCGTTTTGACGTAATCGACGCCGTGATTTTTATAGAACGCGAAAGCCTCCTCCAGCTGGGCCTCGTAATTCTTCGTATCGGCCCCCGTTTCGTGGTGGCCGATCAGTTCCACGCCCTTTTGGGCGGCGTAGCCGGCAACGGCTTCGATGTCGAAGTCCGGATAGGGCTCCGTGAAGCGGATCCGGTCCGTGTTTTTGGTCCACTCGCCGTCCCAGCCGACGTTCCACCCCTCGACCAGCACGCCCTCGATGCCGTGTTCCGCGGCGAAGTCGATGTAACGTTTCGCGTTTTCGGTCGTGGCGCCGTGGCGGGGTCCCTGCGCCCAGGTCTCCTGAAAGAGATGCATCGACCACCAGATGCCGACATATTTGGCGGGGCGGATCCACGAGGTGTCCTCGATGCGGCACGGCTCGTTGAGGTTGAGCATGAGCCGCGAAGTTACCAGACCGCCCGGCGTGTCGGCGACGATCATCGTGCGCCACGGCGTGCGGAAAGGCGTCCGTGCGTAGACCTTCACCCCCGTGGACCACGGGGTGAGGTGGCAGCGCAGGGTGGTTCCGTCGGGGTAGAGGCTCATTTTGGCGTAGTCCGTCAGATCGGCCTCGTGCAGGGCGAGATACCCTCCGCCGGCGCATTCCAGCGTGAGCGGCGTGTTGACCGTGTCCATCCGCGAGATGGGGGTGTGGCGGGCGAGGCTCTCGTAGTAGGGTTCGCGCGCGGGCATCCACCAGGCGTTGTGGTCGGACGGAAAGCGGTATTCGGTCAGCTCGTCCGTGATCGCGAACTCGCCCAGATGGGGCTGTTCGGGAAATTCGAAGCGGAAGCCATAGCCGTCGTCGAACAGGCGGAACACCACGTCGAAGCGGCGGCGGGGTGCGTCGCTTTCGCGCACGCTGACCCTCAGTTCGTTGTAATGGCTGCGCACGGTGCGCTGTTCGCCCCAGACGGTCTCCCACGTCTCGTCACGGCTGTCGCGCGACGTGCCCGTGATTTCGAGCCCTTCGCGCAGCGCCGGGGCATCGAGCAGTTCGAATCCCAGCGTCGAGAAATCCAAAAGGGGCGCGCTGCGGCGCGTCACGGAGTAGCCGATGCGGCCGCCGCGTTCGGCCACCTCGAGACAAAGCGTGCCGTCGGGCGAGCAGACGCGGCCTGAGCTGCCGCAGGCGGTGCAGAGGAGTGCGGCGAGCGCCGCGAAGAGGATCGAAAGAGGTTTTTTCATCGTGCTGTCATGGTTTTTTCGGTGTCGAATAGCCCGTGCCGCTCTCCCAGACCGAGAGCCGGCCGAATCGGTCGCGGACTTCGACGCGGATATGCGCATCGGGCGACGCGGGCAGGGCGTGGAAGAGGTGTTCGGTGCGGTCCGCGCCGATGTTTTTGTGCTTGAAATGCTCGCTGTAACGCGCCACGTAGTCGTAGATCGACGCGTCGTACCCCGTGTAACGGGTCATCGGTCCGCGCGGCTCGCCGTTCTCGTACCAGACGACCTGCCAGGCGGGGTCCCAGTTCCAGACGTTGACCGTCACGGCGTCGGGGCGGCGGCGGTCCTCGCCGACGCCGTAGGCCGTGAACTGCCGGCTGCGGGGGTGGTCCGCGGCCTTGTAGTACCACGTGAGGCCGTCGCCGTCGAACTCGTAGACCCCGTACCCGGCCGGAATGCCGTCCATGCTCCACGGGGCCTGCCAGAAAAGGGTGCTCAGCGGAGCGTGGACGTGCTCGAAGAGGTGCGGCTCGGGGGTGTAGTTTTCGTTGTAATGTTCGTGCGCGGAGAGGATATGGGCGTTGTAGGGTTCGAGCATCCGGTAGAGCGCCCGGCGGTTGTTGAGCACCTTGTGCGACTCCTCGCGGCTCCATTCACCGCTCCGCGCCGCGCGCGACCAGGTCGGGATGTGCAGGCAGACGACCACCGTGCGGCCCGCCGGGACGGTGGCGAGGTCCTGCTCCAGCCAGCGGAGCTGCCGCTCGTCGAGATACCCCACATAGAGGTAGCTGCGGCCGATGTAGAAGCAGTCGTCGAGCACCACGTAGTGCACGCGGCCGCGGTCGAAAGCGTAGTAGGTCGGGCCGAAGTGCTCCTTGAACGAGCGTTTCGCCCGGTCGCTCGTCCGCACGCCGAGGTCCATGTCGTGGTTGCCCGCGACGTAGAAGAACGCGACCCCGCTCGCGGCGAGGGCCTCGCTAACCGGTTCGAAAAGCGGGGGCCTGCGGTCGATGTCGCCGATGATGTCGCCGCAGACCACCCCCAGCGTCGGCACTCCGTCGGCGGCCGTCAGCCGCATGTCGTCCGCGGCCCGGCGCACGCTGTCCAGCTCGCACTCGAAGTAGACCTGCGGATCGGCGACCGCCAGCAGGCGGTGGCGCGTCATGTCCTGCACCGCGGGCTCCAGCGCGAAATCGTAGCGCCGTCTGCCGGGAGCGATGCGCCGGTAGATGCAGGGCGTGCCGTCGCGCAGGGGGATTTCGTACCCGTCGGGCAGCGTCAGGTAGACGAACTCCGCCTCCGTGTCCGACGGCAGGCGGTAGCGCCCTTTGGCGTCGGTGCGCACGATCGTGCGGCCGTCCGTGACGCAAACTCCCGTCACGCCCCTGCCGGAAGCCGTCACGCGGCCGCACAGATCGATCGTGCGCGTGGCCGCCCGCCCCGTGACGGAAAGAGACGAGGCGGCGAGCAGCGCCGCAAAGAGGATGAACGCGCTGGTTTTCATTTCACGGGTTCGAGAACGGCGGCCCAACCGCCTCCGGGGGCCATCCGCAGGGCGATCGCGTCGTCGCGCGTGACTTCACGGGTTTCGGTGCGGTAATCCCGCGCGATGCGGTCGGCATTCACCCCGTCGGCGAAGACCTTCATGCGGTAGCGGCCACCGTCGAGGAACTTCAGCGAGGCCTCCAGCGTGCGGGCCGTCCAGTCGGTGATGGCTCCGATGTACCACTTCTCACCGCTGCGGCGCGCCACGGCGGCGTACTCGCCCACCGAGGCGGCGAGCCCCACCGTTTCGTCCCACACGGTCGGCACGGCGGCGATGAAGGCAGTGAACTCCGCTTCGCGCAGGTAGTGCGACGGCGAGTCGCAGAGCATCTGAAGCGGACTTTCGAAGACGACGTACAGCGCCGCCTGATGGGCGCGCGTGCCCTGGCTCATCGGGTTGTCCCAGCTGATGGCGAAATCGGCCCGGGTGGCGTTGCGCGTGGCGCCGGGCGTGTAGTCCATCGGTCCGGCGACCATGCGCGTGAAGGGCAGCGTGCAGTCGTGGACGGGCGAAATATCGGTCGAGCATTTGTCGTGCTCCATGCCGTAAACTCCTTCGAACGAGAGGACGTTGGGGTATTTGCGCTGGAGCCCCGCGGGTTTGAACGACCCGTGGAAATCCACGATCAGACCGCGGTCGAACGCCGCGCGGGCGATCTCATCGTAAAATCGGACCATCTCCTGATCGGACCGCTGCATGAAGTCGATCTTGATGCCCTTCACGCCCCAGTCGCGGTAGGTGTCCAGGATGCCTTCCAGGTCCTTCTTCATGGGGTTCCAGAGCGTCCAGAGCACCACGCCGACGCCCTTTTCGCGGCCGTGGCGGATCAGCTCCCCGAGGTCGATCTCCCGGCGCGGCTCCTTGATATTGAGCGTGCTCACGGACCACCCTTCGTCCAGCAGGATGTAGTCGATGCCGTATTTGGCCGCGAAATCGATGTAATACTTGTAGGTCGCGGTGTTGCCCCCCGAGCGGAAATCGACCCCGTAGATATTGAGCGAATGCCACCACTCCCACGAAATCTTGCCCGGCCGCACCCACGAGGCGTCGCCTTCGACGGGTTTCGACGCGAGCTGGTAGGCGAGGTTGTTCTCCAGCAGCGCGCGGTCGTCGGGGTCGATGGTCACCACGCGCCACGGAAACGTGCGCGTGCCTCGGGTCCGGGCGATGTAGGGCGCTTTTTTCACCAGCTCCTCGTTGCGGTCCGAACCCTCCCTGAGCCGGGCTTCGAGCACCACGGGCGGGAACTGCGCGCGGAGGCTGTGTCCCTCGCCGCCGAACAGGAACAGGCAGGGATAGTCCTCCAGATCGGTTTCCGTCACGACCATGCGCGTGCCGCGCGGCGAGGAGAACCACACGGGCAGGTAGGCGTACCGCTTTGCGTCGAGCTCCGAGAGGTGCTTGCGGTCGAAGAACGCTTCGCAGTGGGAGATGAAATCGGGGTTCTCCTCGCGGGGCCAGAGGGTCTCGAAATCGGCGGCGAAATTCAGCTCGGCGGTCTCCGACTCGATGTCGACGGTCCCCTTTCGCGCCGTTTCAAAACGGTAGACCGCGCCGTTGTCGTAGACCCGGAAGCGGACGGCCCAGCCGCCGCGGAACGTAAGCAGAAGCTCTTCGCAGCGATCGTGCAGCGTGCGGAACTTGGTCGGAACGGGCGCCGTGCTGCGCTCGTCGATGCGCCGCCGTTCGGCCCGCCGCACGACGGGCGCCGCGCCGAACGGCTCGGCCCCGGCGATCTTCATGCCGATGCGGCTTGCGTCGAGCAGCCGTTCGCCCTCGCGCGTGACGCTCCAGCGCAGTTCGGGCGCGGTCGATACCGTCACCGTGATTTTTCCGTCGGGAGATATCGCCGTGTACTCTTCGGCCCGGAGCCCCGAAGCCCCGGCCAGCACGGCTGCGGCGATAAGAAGGAGTTTTTTCATGGTGCAACTGTTTTACTTATTCGGTTGCCGCCTCCGCTTCGTAACGGTCGATGCCCCGCTTGATGGCGGCCCACATATCGTTGTTGATGACATGAACGATGTCGAAGACCATCAGCCCGGCCGTGCGTTTGAGGCAGTAATAGCAGGCTTCCTCGATGTCGAATGTCTTCTGCGAGCAATCCACCGTCGCGTAATAGGTACAGGCGTTGAGCAGGAAGCGCTCGGCACGGTTGATACCGTATTCGATCGACTCGCCGTCGTCGGGTCCGTACACGCGGGGCAGGTAGGTCCCCAGCAGGAACGTGTCGAGCTGATCGGCGAAACCGGTCTGGTGGTAATTGATCGAACACCAAGAGTTGAACGACCACGCATCCTGATCCGTTAGCGGACGGAACGCCTTGCTGGCCCAGTTCTGTCCGTTGGCATAGAGTGCGCCCCACCACGAAGCGGCCCAATATTCCAATTTTACGTCCGGTTTGATTGCCTTGATCTCCTTGCGAACGCGGGCTACGAAGTCGTGGATTATCATCGAGCGGAACTCCCACCACTCTTTGTAGTATTTGCCGGGGACTCTTTCGCCGGAAGCGTTGTAGGTGAAGACATCGCCCGGCCACGTCTCGACGAGTCCGCCAATGTACTTTTCGAACGCCTCTTTGGATGCTTCCGAGAAATCGCTCTGATAGTCCGGAAAACGGCAGTAGTCGAGCGCGTAGGCATCGAAATCGTAGTTGGTGACTATTTCACGAATGAAACGCAGGGCGAACTCCTGAACTTCGGGCAGGACGGGATTGAGGAACGCTGCGACCTTCGTGGGGTCGTCCTTGATGTCGACCATGCCCTCGGGCTTGTATTGCATGCAGGTTTTCCCCTTCCATGTCGTGCCCCGGTAGGCGGGTCCCTGTCTGGTGCTGGGCATGCCCATGGGGAATACGGTGGTCGAGACGGTCACTTTCAGGTTCCGTTTATGTGCCTCGTCGAGGAAAAACTGGAGGTAGTCCCAACCTCTGTCGGCAACGTTAACTGAACCGATAGTCGTCGCTTGGGTCATGAACTCGCTTTTGTAGAGTACGTCCCCCTCGACGGGCTTCACATCCACGACGATCTTGTTGAATCCCGCTTCCTGTGTTTTGTCGAGCATGGCGATGATACCGGCCTGTGTCGAGAATCGCTGGAAGTTGGCCTCGGCATCGAACCAGAGCATTTTTTCCTTTCCCTCTGAGGGTTCCGGTTTCGGATCGGGGTTCGGCCCGGGTTGCGGCTTGTCGAGTTCCGGAGGGGTTTTATGCGATTCCGTGCAGGCGGACGGAATCGCCGCCATCAGCAGGACACAAAGTATCAGGATGGATTTTTTCATCTTGTCATTTTTGAGTTTTCTGTTCTTTTTCAGCCCGGTCGATACCACGTTTGATGTCATCCCATAGATCGTTTTCGATGACCTGAATGATGTCGAAGACCATCACTCCGTCCGTGCGCGAAAGACACAGGTATACGGCGTCTTCGAACTGATCGACATGGTTCTGGGCGTAGAGCGAACCGTAGACCGCACAGTCGCCGTCGACATCCTTCAGCGAGCGGGCGAGACCGTATTCGATCGATTCGGGGTCATCCATGCCCCATACCTTTTCGAAGTAGGTTCCCGTGATGAAGACATCGAGCAGATCGGCGAATCCGGTGCGGTTGTAGGTCGGCGTGGCCCAATCGTCGAGATAGGCTTCGTGGAAGCGCGAACGCGGGCTGGCCCAGTTCTGGCCCTGTGTGTAGATGGCGTGCAGCCACGAGGCGGCCCAATACTCCAGTTTCACGCCGGGCTGGGTCCGTTCGATAAGCGTGCGCACTTCGGCGATGAAGTCGCGGATGACGCCCGAGCGGAACTCCCACCACTGTTTATAGTAGGGGCCAGCCACGCGGGCTCCGTTGGCGTCGTAGGTGAATATATCCTCCGGGAAACGGTCGATGCCGTGTCCGAGGTAGGTTTCGAACGCTTCGCGCGAAGCGGGCGAGAAATCGCTCTCAGCATCGGGGAAGCGGCAATAGTCGAGGGCATAGCCGTCGAACTTGTATTTTGTGAGCAGTTCGTGTGCGAAACGCAGCACGTACTCCTGATTTTCGGGCAGTACGGGATTGAGGAACGCCGCGACTTTCGTCGGGTCGTCCTTGATGTCTTTCCTCCCTTCGGGCGTGTATTCGACACAGGTTCGGCCCGCCAGTTCCGGGTCGGAGTAGGCCGCTCCCTGGCGGAACGTGGTGAATCCCGCAGGGAAAATCATCGTCGAGACGGTCACTTTTAGTTCCCTTTTACGCGCTTCGTCGAGGAAGCATTGCAGGTAGTCCCAATCGCGGCGGACGGTGTCCGGACCAACGACGGTGAGCGGTTCCAGCATATCGCTTTCGTAGAGCACGGTGCCCGAAATGGGGCGCACGTCCACGACGATGTGGTTGAATCCGCACTCGACGGTGCGGTCCAAATAGTAGCGGATCGAATCCTGCGAAGCGAAGCGCTTGAAATTGGCCTCTGCGTCGAACCAGAGCATTTTGGGTTTTCCACCGTCGGCGGCGCGAAGCGTCCGGGCGGAGTTTCCGCCACAGGATATCGATGTCGCTGCAACGAAGAGGATGACTGTAAAAAAGGTGCTTATTTTCATGGGTCGTGTTAAAAGAACCACATTCCTCCGGCCCGAGAACGGGCCCGGACCGGGAAGAATGCGGATTGATACGGTTTCGTCAAGACCTGTCGTGACAGGTGTAAGGTTTGTTAATCGTAAGTGATCTCCAGTTTCCAGCTCTTGACTGCGTGCCCGGGAACCAGTACGTATACGTAACCGCAGTTTTCCTTTTCGTTATACACGAATGTTCCGACGGGGCAGTAGGGGTTGGCGTCCGAGATCGCGTAATTGAGCGTCGCCTCGGCGGGGTTGAGCAGGAATTCGCCGTTCGAGTCCACGATCGAGACGTAGGTGCAGGGCCAGCCGGTGGTGAAGACGGCGGCATAAGCCTTTTCGTTGAACATGAAAGCGCGGATCGAACCTTTGGTGTAGTTACCCCAGTTGTTCGGACCGTTGGGCGCTGCTCCCGGAATCTGCTTCAGATTGAGCGAGGATGTGCCGTCCCAGCCTTCCCAGGTCAATACGTTGTGACCGCCGGCCACGGCATCCCACATGAACCAGGTGCCCGAAACCTCTCCCGAGCAGGCCGAAACCATCTGGCTCCACGAGCCGTCGTTCGAGGGCTGTCCGGTAAGCAGGTTGTAGTAGTCGCCACGCACGCCGTCGGCGAAACCCCAGCAGAAACTCGGGCCAGTGGCTACGCGTGCGCCCAATGCCGTAATGAGCGCTTTGCCTTCGACGAGGTTGCCGCCCACGGAGAGGAACGCTGCGATGGCGCTGTCCGACGGACCGAGGATCGTTTCGGCGGGCTGGTCGCATCCGTTCTTCCAGCAGGCGTACGTAACAGGAGCCGATCCACTCGTGCCGTCAGCGGTCAGTGAAGCGATCAGATGTCCTGCCTCGTCGTTAGCCAGCGAGGTGACCTGCAATCCGTCGTAACCGGTCATGTTCAGATTGCCTGCGGCAGCGAGCGTTTTGCCGTCGAATACCTTGGTGCCGATGACGATCTTGTCGCCGCTGACGCCGATTTGCAGGTATTTCGTGTGATCGGTGATGTCCATCTGAGTGGCCGTTTTCTCTGCCAGAGCACCGATCTTGGTATAGGAAACGACAACTTTTTCAACGGGCTTTGTTGTATAAATGCGGGTGGTCTTGCCGTCGGCTCCCGTCACCGTGAATGAAATCGGCTGCGTATAGTCGGCCGCCACGGAGGGATCGGGCGTGATGGTTGCGCCTTCGGAGAGTTTCACCGTGGCGGTGGCCGTCTTCATGGCTTCCAGCTGCGGCGTGGTATAGGCAAGGTCGATCGATTTGTCGTAGTCGTAGACATCGCCTGAAAGCGTTTCCCCTTCGGGGAGATTCAGAACGAAAGATTCGATACGGCATTTTTCGCCGCGGTCGATCTGCGGGCCGGGTTTGCTGATTTCCGGATCGTCGTCCGTACAGGCTGCAAACGACAGCGCGAGACCTGCCAGGGTGGCGTAAGCGAACAAATTGAACTTTTTCATATTGGTCGAGTTAATTTTAGACTTATTCATTCGTTGTAATTCGTTATCTGCGCGTGTAGAAAGCCCACAGCGTATAGGTTCGCGATCCATTGTCGCCTGCCCGAACCTTGATCTCCATCGGATCGGAGAGGTCTTTCAATCCCGACAGTGACGGATAGATATAGGTGTCATAAGCCACGTTTGCGCGTACCATCAGCTTTTTCACGTCGTATTTTTCACGAAGTTGTTTGGGAATGGGGAAGAAAATCTCGCCCGTCGTTTCGTCGATGATTCCTGCGATACCGGCTCCGCCTTCGGCGGGCTGGATTTCGATGGAATTAATCGTACTGTCCGTGTGGATGAATTCGTCTTCCGCTTCGGCGCATGATGTCGCAAGCGATGCGAATGCCGCTACGGCCAGTACTGCAAGATATTTACGGAGTTTCATAGTCGTTCTGTTTTTGCGGTTAATCATTAGATCCATCCGTCGTTGTTCGTACAGAGCGAATTGTTCGAACGCTCCGAAAGCGGAATGGCGAATCGGTAATAACGGTCGTAGAAGATGCGCTTGTGTCCGCCGTCGGCATCGACCTGCTCGTAGGTAAATGAACCGTCGGACTGTTTGGAGATCTTAACGCCGTGCACGTTCTGCCCGTCGATGACTTTTTCGGCCAGCCGCCAGCGGCGCAGGTCCCAGTAGCGGAAACCTTCGCCGGCCAACTCCACCTTGCGTTCGTGACGCACGTATTCCAGGAAGGTCTCCTTGTCGGCGGTGGCACGCGCGGGCAGTCCGACGCGGGCGCGGACATCGTTGAGCGCCTGCAGCGCTTCGGCGCTGTTCTTGTTCCAGTTCTCCATGGCAAGTGCCTCAGCCTTGTTCAGGAGGACCTCGGCATAGCGCAGTACGATCCAGTCCTGTCCCGAGCCGCTCGTGACCCACGTCTTGTCTCCGTCTATGAGGTATTTGCGCAGGTAATAACCCGTTACGGTCGTTCCGGCGGCTCCGGCGTTTTCATAGGCCTTGTATCCGTCCTTGCCGCCAACGAAGCTTTCGATCTTCCGCCCCATCCAATCGGCTCCGTTATAGAGAATCGTGGCGTAGAAGCGCGGTTCACGGTTCGCATAGGGATCCTTACCGTGTTTCTCCCAGGAGAAATTGCCGCCGTCGCCTGCCATTTCATAGCTGTCGACCAATTCGCTGGTGGGAACGAATCCCGAATAAACCTGCTTGCCTAACTCCTTTGTATCGCCCGAGGGCCGCACGTAGGCGTCGTAGGCATGGTCGATCACGCTGGATTTGAATTCTACGGCAAAGAGTACTTCGGGACTGTTGATGCCGAGTTCGAAGATTTTGGCATAGCCGTTCTTCGACAGGTCCAGATTACCCTCTGCCGTGGCGCAATCGCGTGCGGCCTGTGCGGCGACATCCCATTTTTCAGCGTAGAGCGCTACGCGGCTCAACAGACCGTATGCGGCTTTTTGAGTGGCGCGGCCCGAGTTGTCGCTGTCCCATTTCAAGGGCAGGTCGGGAGCCAGTTCCTTCAGTTCGTTAATGATGAAGCCCCAGCACTCTTCCTCCGTCGAACGGGCTTTGTCGTTCTGCTCAGGGCCGTCGACTTCGGTGCGAAGAATCACCCCGCCGTAAACCCGGCACAGCATGAAATAGGCGTAGGCACGGCAGAAACGCACTTCGGCGATACGAATCTTGAGCCAGTCCTCACCGAATTTGCGGCCGAATTCGGCCGCGTCGCGCAGGAATTCGTTTTCGCGGCGGATGCGGTCATAATGACTCGACCAGCACTCGAACGCACCGGCGGAGTTGCTGTTGAAAGCCGTTTCCTGGAGGAGCGTGGCGTTGAAGTTGTGGTTGTACTGATTCCAGGAGGTGCTTTTCAGGATGTCGGAATAGGCATCCGATAATCGGGGCGACGCATAGGCATCGCCGCCGCGCATCTCGGTGTTTGCCCCGAAGATGGAGTAGAGTCCGATGACGTATTTATCAGCCGTAGTGGTGGTGGACCAGACGGTCGCCGGCGAAAACCGGTCCGCCGGATTCAGGTCCAGCACGTCGGAACAGGAGGTGCCCAATACGACGGCCGCCAGACCGAGTATGAATATGATCTTTTTCATAGGTTCAGTTGCTTTAGCGGTTAGAAGGATAAATTGACTCCGATACTGTAGGTCCGCTGTTGCGGGTAGTAACCGTTGTTGACCGACGGCATTTCGGGGTCCACGTATTTGAATGCACTGAAAGTCAGCAGATTGGTTCCTGCCACGTAGATATTTACCCGGCCGATACCGGTATTTTTCAGAATGTGTTCGGGGAGCGAGTAGCCGATCTGGAGGTTCTTCAGACGAAGATATGCCCCGTTTTTCACCCACCAGGACGAAGGCCATGCGTTGTTGCCGTTGGCTACGGTGCTCAGACGCGGATAGTCGGCATTGCGGTTGTCTTCACGCCAGGCGCTCTCCACGAGATAATAGGGTGCGTTGCCGTTGCCGTAGAAAGGACGGGTGTACATCGTGTTGTCGAAAACGCCCGAATAGTATGCCGCGCTGAGCTGATAATCGCAGATGGCTACACCCTGCCAGAGGGCTGTAAGATAGAGGTTTTTCCATGCCACCTCCATATTGAGCGAGAAGTTCATCTCGGGGGTATAGCCGCGGCCGATTTTGATGAAGTCCTGCGACTGCTCGATCTTGCCGTCGCCGTTGACGTCGGCATACATCAGGTCACCCAGACGCTTCTCTCCCGAAGGAGCCGTCGGCGAATTGGCGATCTGCTCTTCGGTCTGATAGAGTCCGATCGCCTTGTACCCGTAGAGCGTACCCATCGGTTTGCCCAGGATGGCACGGTACATCGGATGGTTGTCGGAAATTTGTTTGGCGAGAACCCGGTTGCGGGCCCACGAGAGACTACCCGTCAGCGAATACCGCCAACCGCTGGCAAAGTGATTGTTGTGTTTTAGCACCAGCTCGAAGCCGCGGTTATCTACCTTGCCGGAGTTTTTGTATGACGGTACGTTGCCTCCCAGGGAGGGTGCGTAGGAACCGCCGACCTGTTCGAGGATATTGTCGGTAACCTTGTAGAACCAATCGAATTCGATGCCCAGTTTTCCGCCCCAAGCGTTCAGGTCCAGGCCCACGTTGAAACTGCGCGAACGCGACCAGGTAAGGTCCTTGTAGACATAGTTGCTGGTGTAATAGGTCGTCTGACCCTTGCCGCCTATGATATAGCTGTAGGAGGGTGCGGTCGATCTGTAGGATTGCACATAGAGATAAGGGCTCGTATCGTCCATACCCAGTTCGCCGTAAGAGGCGCGCAGCTTGAAGAAGTCGATTTTCGGGAGTGCCTGCTTGAAGAACTTCTCTTCGGACATGACCCAGCCGACGGCTGCGGACGGGAAGAATCCCCAGCGGTTTTCGGGGGCGAACTTGTAGGAACCGTCCGCGCGGAATGTAAATTCGACCAGATATTTCTTGTCAAATGCGTAGTTGAAACGGCCGGCGTAGCTGGCGATACTCGTTTCGCTGAACGAACCGGTTACGGGGGTTGTGATGCCTTCCCACGTGGTGCCGATCGAAAGATCGACCGGATAGGGGGCGAAATACCCCGCCTTATAGCCGGTCATTGTGTCCGAGTAGGTTTTTTTCTGCTCGTAGAAGAACAGGCCGCCTACGCTGTGACGCCCGAATTCGCGGTTGTAGGTCAGCGTCGGGCGAACGGTGAATCCGTCTCCGAACGACGACGATTTGTTGAAGCTGCTGTTGACATTGACTCCCGATGCATTCACGACTGTGGAATTCATCGTCGTGGGCGAGAATGACATCAGCTGGTACGATTGCAGCATATTGCGGTTGCCCGTATTCGAATAGTCGTATGCAACGTGTACGGCGGCCTTGAGTCCTTCAAGCGCCTTGATGCTGCCGAAATCGTATTCCAATTTGGCGTTTCCCTCGAACTGCCAGCGCTTCGTATCCTGAAAACCGCTCTTGTTGACCGCGGCAATGGGCTGCTGCGTGTATACGCCGCTCATATAACCTTGCGGCAGGTCATTATAGGTCGGAGCGATGATCGGCAACGAGAAGAGCGCCTGCGAGATGGGGTTGAACTCACCCTGCGTGCCAAGAGAGTATCCGGGTGCGTGGGTGTCTTCGCGGAATGCGGCGATATTGACGTTCAGATTGAAATTCTTGGCGATCTTCGTGTCGATGTTGGCGCGCACGTTGAAACGCTGGTAAGAGGTATTGGGCAGGATACCGTCCTGATTCATCATACCGATGCTCGTATAGTATTTTACGCGGTCGGTACCTCCCGTAGCGGAGATGTTGTGCTGGTGTGTGAAACCGTAGTTCTTGAAGAGCAGATCCATCCAGTCCGTTTCACCGTATATCCCTTTTTCCTTCATACCGGCGATCACCTCATCCGTCCACAGCGGATTCAATCCGTCCATCTCGCGAGCCTTGTTGTGCCAGCCGATGTAGTCCTGGGCGTTAAGCATCTCGGGCATGGCGACATTGGTGGTGAAAGTCGCCGAGCCGTCGTATGAAATGGTAGCAGCGCCCTTCGAGCCGGTTTTGGTGGTGATCAGAATAACGCCGTTGGCTCCGCGTACGCCGTAGATGGCCGAGGTGGCGGCATCCTTGAGGATGGAGATCGATTCGATGTCGTTGGGGTTGACCGTATTAATCATACGCTCCACCCCGTCGACGATGCAAAGCGGGCTGGAATTGTTGAACGAGGAGACACCACGGACGAAGATCGTGGTGCCGTCGCTGCCGGGCTGTCCCGAACGCTGAATACTCGTCACTCCCGGCAATTTGCCGGTCATCATGTTCGATACGTTGGTCATCGGGGCCTTCAGCAACTCCTTGCTGGAGACCTGGGACACGGAGCCTACGAGAAACTGTCGTTTCTGTGTGCCGTATCCCACTACGACCACTTCATCCACCAGCGTGGCGTCCTCTTCCAGTTGGACGTTCAGGGTTTTGCGGCCGCGGACGGCCACTTCTGCAGTTTTGTAACCGAGGAAACTGAAGACCAGCACATCGTCGGAGGACAAGACCTCGATAGCATACTGTCCCTGTGCATCGGTGGTAGTTCCCCGGGAGTTGTCACCTTTTACGATGACCGTAGCACCCGAAATTTCCCCCCCCCTTGCGTCGGTCACTCTTCCGGAGACTGAAAGTCCTTGCGCCTCAGCTACATTGGTGCCTGTGATCGCCATGGAGACCACGGCTAATACGCTGCTCAATAGGCAGCGAATGCCTGAAGGTTTCATTTTGTAAACGTTTCTCATAAAATTAGGGTTGCAATAGGTTTAGATTTTTGTGACGGGAGACGTGCTCCGCTCGAAATGGTTGATTAAGGCATTTTTCGCATAGTTTTATGTTTGGGTTATTGGCATTCGTCGAGTATTTTCCAGCACTGGTACAGACCGCGAGGTACATGGAAACAGCCTTTCCATTTGCCGCCCTTGAGCGGGAGCAGCACCTCGCCGCGGCGGTTCAGATAGCCGAACCATTCGGGGTATTCGGGGTCCTTGAAATGCGACCAGGTGTAGTCGTGCAGCCGGAGGAACCAGTCGAGACACGCCTGCGAACCGGTGAGGTGGTATCCCTTGATCATCGCGATCATCGCTTCGATATGCACCCACCACAGTTTCTGGTCCCATTCGAGCTGCTGCTGCGGGTGTCCGAGCCGGTCCATGAAATAGAACAGGCCGCCGTACTCCTTGTCCCAGCCATATTCAGCCGTGTCGAGCGCGATCTTTACGGCCTTGTCGATCAGCGCCCGGTCGTTGAGCCGCACGCCGAGGTTCATGATGAACCACATAGCTTCGAGCGTGTGGCCGGGATTGATCTGCCGGCCTTCGAACGAGTCGGAGAGCTCGCCGTCCGCTGCGACGTTCTCGACGATCAGCCCCAGCTCCCCGCGGTAGAAGACCTCCATGACCTGGTGGATGCAATCCCGGATCGTCGCGTCGAGCAGCGCGGGGTCGATCATCTGCTCCGCTTCGAGCGCCATGTTGCAGAGGATCATCGGCAGGGCGAAATCCTTCAGGTCGCGCGTGCCCGGGACGGTCTTGCACCACGGTCCCTTGGGGTTGTCGCGTTTTTCGAGAATCCGCGCGAAGGTGCGCTTGGCGATTTCGGCATATTGGTCGCTGCCCGTGGCGAGAGCCGCCTGCGCGAAGGCCATCGTGGCGAACGTGTAGGAAAAGATGTTGTAGGGAGCCACGAGCGGCCGGCCTTCGCGCGTGAGCGAGAAGTACCAGTTGTAATTGCCGTCGTGGCCGTGTTTACGGAGGAACTCCGCCCCCTGTACGGCGCATTCGAGCCATTTGGGACGCTTCTCGACCTGGTTGTAGAGCATCGAAAACAGCCACACCTGCCGTCCCTGCAGCCAGACGAATTTGTCGGTGTCGTAGACGTCGCCCCCGCGGTCGAGGCAGGTGAAGTAGCCGCCGTATCGTTCGTCCTGCGAGTGGGTGAGCCAGAACGGAACCACGTTTTCGAGCAGTTCGTCCCGGTTCAGACACGCCAGTTGTTTGAAATCGATCATGGGAGGTTCTTTATTTTTTGTGTTGGAGATAGTTCATGTATTCCATATAGCGGTTGTAGAGGTGTCCCGCTTGGGTGTAGGACGAATTGGGGCTCATGAAGTGCGAGAATTCGAACGTGATGACATTCTGCATCCCGGCGCGCCGTGCGGCGTCGAGCTTGAAGAGGAATTTCTCCCATTTGATCGGCAGGAAACGGATGGGCATGTCGCGGTCGAACGATTCGACGTTGGTCCAGCACTCCATGCCGTAGCGTTCGGCCAGCTCGCGGTTGACCACCAGGTAGTCGTAGAGTTCGTCGTAATCGACCTGTCCGTCCTGGAAAGCGAGGATGTCCACGGCTCCGGCGATGTCGCTCAGAATCGCGTCCCACTCGCGGCGGTGCTCCTCGACGGTGATCGCCTTGTCGCCGGCCATCACCTGATCGGTCTTGACGCCGTGGATGTAGGGCGAGATCATCGTCTTCAGCCCGCCCGATATCTCCTTGGCGTGCCGGCCCATCGCGGCGTATATCTTCGATACGTTGCGGGTGCGGCGGCTGATCTCCTGCGAGAGGTACCAGCCCCGGAACGATTTGTGGTGGCCGTATTTGGCCCACACCTCGTCGATGAGCTGCATGTTCAGTTCGATCTCCTTCTCATACTCTCCCACGTGCCAGTGGTAGCACGAGTCGTAGGTCCCGAACCAGAAATCCATTCCGTACTTGTCGGACAGCGCGAGGAACATCTCCACCAGATCCACGGGCGGATACTTGACCTTTCCGGTCCGGAGCAGGCAATCGAACGGCGCCGCGATCCAGCTGCCGAGCCCGGCGCGGATCAGCACGACGGTGTTGATTCCCATCTGCTTCATGGCCTTGAAGTCGGCGTCCCACTCCTTCACGCCCCAGTTCTGATGGGGAATGTCCCAGCTCACCTCGTCGAGGAACGTGGCGCGGATGGGGAGGGCTTCGAGGATCTTTTCGGTGCGGAAATCCGCATCCGTGAATTCGCACGTCTTCTTCGGACCTTTGCCGCGCGATGCGGCGGGCAGGCAGACAAGTATCGTCAGTGCGGCGCCGAGCAGGCCGCGGAACAGCGTTTTTTTCATTTCTTCGAAGTATTTAAGTATTCGAGGTATCGGTCGTAGAGGTGCCCCGCCTGCAGGTAGGCCGACTGCGGGGACATGAAATGCGAGAATTCGAAGGTGATGGCCTGATCGATACCCGCCTCCTCGGCCATCCGCAACTTCAGACGCAGCTTCTCCCACTTGATCGGCAGGAACTTGATCGGCATGTCGCGGTCGAAAGTCTCGGTGTTGGTCCAGCACTCCAGGCCGTAGCGGTCGGCCAGCCGCTTGTTGATGCGGAGGAATTCCGGAAGCTCGTCGTATTCGACGTGCCCGTCCTGAAAGGCCACGATGTCCACCGCGCCCTGAATCCCCCGGAAAATGGCGTCCCACTCCGCCTCGTGGCTCTCGGCCGTGACGCCGCCCGTGCGCGTGGTCCGGTCGGTGTACTGGCTGATGTTCTTGCTGCCGTCGATGTAGGGGGAAATCAGCGTCGGCAGTCCGCCCGAGACGGCTTTGCAGTGACGGCCCAGCCGGGCGTAGAGGTCGATGATTTTGCCCGTGTTGCGGCTGCACTCCTGCGAGATGTACCATCCGCCAAAAGCGGCGTGATGCCCGTAACGGGCCCACACCTCGTCGATCAGGCGGCAGTTGAGCTCCACCTCGTGCAGATAATCCCCGGATGCCCAGTATTTGCCCGAGTCGTAGAGC
Source organism: Alistipes sp. 56_sp_Nov_56_25 (assembly GCF_001915285.1). Taxonomy (NCBI): domain Bacteria; kingdom Pseudomonadati; phylum Bacteroidota; class Bacteroidia; order Bacteroidales; family Rikenellaceae; genus Alistipes; species Alistipes sp. 56_sp_Nov_56_25. The sequence continues at coordinate 7,231 of NZ_MNQF01000020.1, read as the reverse complement.
CCGAACCAGAATTTCATGCCCCACTTTTCGCTCAGGCGCAGGAACATCCCGACCAGGTCCGCGGGCGGTTCGTAACAGCGTTCCTCCGAGGTGAGCACCTGCGAGGAGAAGGTCTGCCAGCGGCGGTAGCCGCAGCGGATGAGTATCACGTGCTCGATACCGGCCCGGTGCATGTGTCCGAAATCGGCGTCCCACTCCTTTTCGCCCCAGTTCTGGTGGGGAATGTCGTGGCTGATTTCGTCCAGAAAGGTTCCTTTGATCTGCATGGCGGTTTGGTTATAATAAAGGTGGCGTTAAATCACGAGCAAATGTAATAATAAAAATTATTATCACAAGCGGTTTTGGTGGTAAAATTTATTAAACAGCGGTTTTGTCACAAATATGTTTATTTTACAGGTGGAGCTCGTTCGCAGGAAGGGCGGCGGCCGATCGGGGTACGATCGTAAAGTTTCTGCGAATGAACGGTCCGCATGGCGACATTCGTTATAAATTCGCGGCTCGGGGCGCATTTTCCGCAGAATGTTTGCCCGACTCGCTATTTATTTTTATCTTTACCCAATCGTAAAGACGTAAATCAAACACCCCGACGAAATGACCAATTCGTTCCTCAAACTGGCCACGGAAGGCAACAAGGCCGCTATTCTCAAACAGCAGATTATCTGTCAGTACATTCTCGGCGGCGATTCGAGCATCACCGATCTGAGCAAGGCCGTGAATCTGAGCGTGCCGACCGTGACCAAACTCATCGGGGAGCTGATCGACGAGGGCTTCGTGCACAATTTCGGCGAGCAGGGGACGGCCGGCGGACGACGGCCGAATATCTACGGCCTGAATCCCTATGCCGGGTATTTCGTCGGCGTCGATCTGCGCAAGGATTCGGTCATGATGGCCGCCATCAATTTCAAGGGACAGCTGATCGATGAAACGACGGTCGATTTTCTGATGGACAACGATCCCCGTTCGCTGGACCGTCTTTGCGACGTGATTCAGAATTTCATCCGTGCGCGCAAGATCGCCCGCGACAAGGTGCTGGCCGTCGGGGTGAATATTTCGGGCCGCGTCAATTCGCAGACCGGATACAGTTACAGCTATTTCTTCGTCGAGGAACAGCCGCTGACGATGCTGCTCGAAGAGCGTCTCGGCACGACGGTCTACATCGAGAACGACACCCGTGCCGCCACTTACGGCGAATATATGTACGGCGACGCCCACTCCGAGAAGACGATGCTCTACATTAACGCCAGCTGGGGACTGGGGTTGGGGATGATCATCGACGGCAAGATATTTTACGGCAAGTCGGGCTTTTCGGGCGAATTCGGCCATTTTCCGCTGCTCGACAACGAGATCATCTGCCGCTGCGGCAAACGCGGCTGTCTTGAGACGGGGGCTTCCGGTTCGGCCATGCACCGGATTTTTCTGGAGAAACTCAAGGAGGGACGCGTGTCGATGCTTTCCGAGAAATACAAAAAAGGCGAGGAGATCACGCTGAATGATATTCTGGCCGCGCTGCTGAAGGAGGATGTGCTGGCCATCGAGATTCTGGAGTCGGTGGGGCACACGCTCGGCAAGGCCATCGCGGGGCTTATCAACATGTTCAATCCGGAGGTGATCGTTATCGGCGGTACGCTTTCGGTGGCCAAGGAGTACCTGATGCTGCCCGTGCGCAACGCCATCAACAAATACTCGCTGATGCTGGTCAACAAGGATACGCAGATCAAGCTTTCGTCGCTCGGTGAGCGCGCCGGCGTGATGGGTGCCTGCCTGCTGGCCCGAAGCAAGTCGCTCGGCCTGTTCTGACGCCTCTGCTCGCTCTTGTGCGCGCCCCCGGAAACCCGCTGTTTCCGGGGGCGTGCGGCGTTATCCGCAGCGGCGCGGCGCCGGGCTGTGCCGCTCTGCGGCGGGAGAGGCGGGGCCGGCCGGAATCAGCCCCTTCCGGAAGGGGCGATTTCGGTATGCGAATTGCGCGGAGAGGGGGTTCGGAGCTTGAATTACAAGTGGTTCTGCGGTGCGTGTTTCTTCCTTTTGTTCTCTATTCTTGTCAAAAAAGGACAAATTGTCGCGGTGCGCCGCTGTTTGTATTATAAACTTTTATATATTTGTATCGCTAAAATGAAAAACAATAATTAAAACTAAATAACGCTATGGAAAACAAACTTCAACAGTTGACTCAGAAGCTCTACGACGAGGGGCTGGAGAAAGGACGCGCCGAAGCCGACCGTCTGGTCGCCGAGGCTAAGAAAGAGGCGGCGAAGATCGTCGCCGAAGCCCGTGCTCAGGCCGAGGATATCGTCAGGAAGGCGCAGGACAAGGCCGAGGACGTCGAAAAAAATACGATGACCGAAATCTCGCTCGCCGGCAAGCAGGCCGCCGCGAAGATCAAGTCGGAGATCGCCGCGATGATCGTTGCCAAGAGCACGGCCGCAGGCGTCAGGGAGGCCGTCATGGATCCCGCCTTCATCAAGGAGATGCTGTTGTCCGTGGCCAAGAACTGGAACGGCGCCGACGCCGGCAAGGTGGAGCTGAAGGCGCTGCTGCCCGAAGCCGACCGCGCCAAGCTCGACGAGGCGTTCGGCAAGAGCGCTCAGGAGCTGCTCTCCGCCGGTATCGAAGTGGGTTATTCCAAGGAGGTGAAGACGGGCTTCAAGGTCGGCGCCAAGGAGGGCGGTTACTACATCTCGT
>NZ_MNQF01000020.1:0-4529 GCF_001915285.1 Alistipes sp. 56_sp_Nov_56_25 | reverse complement strand
CGATTTCGACGCCCTGCTGGGCGAATACCTGCGCGAGTAGGTTTCGGACATGCTTTTTAAGGCATAACGCGTATGTTCGCAACGGAATATTATTGTCTGGTAGCCGGACTGAAGGAGTACTCCCTCGACGCCGACACCAAGGGTTTCGACGCCAAAGCCATCGTCGGGGAGATTCTCGACGGCGTTTCGGCTTCGGATGCGGCTCAGGTGCGTCTGCTGTACGGCTACTACGATTGTGAGAATATCGCTTCGCTGCGCGCGGGGCGCTCGGCGCACAATCCGCTGGGCAACTTCACGCGCGAGGAGCTGGAAGAGGAGGTGAAGGCTCCCAAGCGCCTGCCCTCCGCCGTGGGCCGCGTGCTGCGCGCCTATGCCGATCCCGAAGGGGAGGACGCCGAGGAGGTCGATACGGCGCAGCGTTTCGAAACCGCGCTGTTCGACGCCTATTACGCCACCTGCAGCCGTGCCAAGAGCCGCTTCCTGCCGAGGAGGTGACCGTAGGCGGGGGCGACGTGGTCGAACAGCTGGAGCGCAGTTCGGCCGCCGATTTCGGTCTGCGGGGCGAACTGCCCTACATCGACGCCGTGATCGCCGCCGTGAACGACGAGGCGAATCTGGTCGAGAAGGAGCACAAGATCGACCTGATCCGCTGGAACGAGGCCACCGAGCTGGCGACGTTCGACTATTTCGACATCAATACCATTCTGTCCTATCTGGCGCGCGTCAATATCGTGGCCCGCTGGACGCAACTGGACGCCGTGCGCGGTCGTGAAATGTTCGACCGCCTGATGGCCGAGCTGGACGGCAGGGAGCTGGTGAACAGGATATAGCCGCCGCGCGGCACATGCGGGCGGCGCGCCGCCGGACCGGGACCGGTCTCTCCGGCAGGAGGGATGCGGAGCGGCCGGGAAGTGCGGAAATGCGGTCCGCGACCGGAAAAATGAAAATAAGAAACTAAACGAATATTCATGAAAACTACAGGACGTGTAAATGGTATCATCTCCAACATCGTCATCGTCAAGGCCGACGGAGCAGTAGGCCAGAACGAGATCTGCTATGTCTATGCGGGAGATACCAAGATGATGGCCGAGGTCATCAAGGTCGTAGGCGACAGCGCCTATGTCCAAGTTTTTGACAGCACCCGCGGACTCAAGATCGGCGACAAGGTCGAGTTCGAGGGACATATGCTCGAAGTGACGCTCGCGCCGGGACTTTTGTCGCGCAACTACGACGGTCTGCAGAACGACCTCGAAAAGATGGACGGGCTGTTCATCGAGCGCGGTTCGATCACCGATCCGATCGACTTCGACGCCGAGTGGGAATTCGCTCCGCTGGCCAAGGCGGGCGACAAGGTGACCGCCGCGTCGTGGCTGGGCGAAGTCAAGGAGCAGTGGGTGAGCCATAAGATCATGGTGCCCTTTACCATGGCCGGCAACTATACGGTCAAGAGCGTGGCGGCGGCCGGGAAATACAAGGTGACGGACACGATCGCCGTCCTGACCGACGAGGAGGGCCGCGAACATGCGGTCACGATGGTTCAGAAATGGCCCGTGAAGCAGGCCGTGCGCTGCTACGTCGAGAAGCCGCGTCCGTCGCGCATGATGGAGACGGGCGTTCGCGCCATCGACACCTTCAATCCGATGGCCGAAGGCGGTACGGGCTTCATCCCCGGACCTTTCGGCGCCGGCAAGACCGTGCTCCAGCACGCCATTTCCAAGCAGGCCGACGCCGACATCATCATCATGGTGGCCTGCGGCGAGCGTGCCAACGAGGTGGTCGAAATCTTCAAGGAGTTCCCCGAACTGGTCGATCCCCATACGGGCCGCAAGCTCATGGAGCGTACGATCATCATCTGCAATACGTCGAACATGCCCGTTGCGGCGCGCGAGGCGTCGGTCTATACCGGCATGGCCATCGGCGAATACTACCGCTCGATGGGACTCAAGGTGCTGGTGATGGCCGACTCGACTTCGCGCTGGGCGCAGGCGCTGCGCGAGATGTCGAACCGTCTGGAGGAGCTGCCCGGTCAGGACGCCTTCCCGATGGACCTTTCGGCGATCATCTCCAACTTCTATTCGCGCGCCGGTCTGGTCAAACTGAACAACGGCCAGACGGGTTCCGTGACCTTCCTCGGTACGGTGTCGCCTGCGGGCGGTAACCTCAAGGAGCCGGTGACCGAATCGACCAAGAAGGCCGCGCGCTGCTTCTATGCGCTTTCGCAGGGCCGCGCCGACTCGAAGCGTTACCCGGCCATCGACCCGCTCGAATCCTATTCGAAATACCTCGAATATCCCGAAATCCGCGAATACCTCGACGAGCATATCGAAAAGGACTGGGTGGACCTCGTCTATGCCGGCAAGACCCTCGTGCAGCGCGGCAAGGAGGCCAACGACCAGATCAACATTCTCGGCGACGACGGCGTTCCGGTCGAGTATCACGAACGTTTCTGGAAATCGGAGCTGCTCGACTTCGTGATCCTGCAGCAGGACGCTTTCGACGACATCGACGCCAACTGTCCGCTCGAACGTCAGAAGATGATGTATAAAATGGTGCTCGACATCTGCCGGAAGGATTTCGCTTTCGCCGATTTCGAGGAGTGCTCGCAGTTCTTCAAGGGCCTTATCAACCTCTTCCGTCAGATGAACTACTCGGAGTGGCAGTCGGAGAAGTTCGAAGTTAGACCATGACAACACGAGCTTTTCAGAAGATATATACCAAGATTGACAACATCACCAAGGCGACCGTGACGCTCCGGGCGCTGGGCGTCGGCAACGACGAACTGGCTACCGTGGGCGGCAAGCTGGCGCAGGTGGTGAAAATTATGGGCGAGAACGTGACGTTGCAGGTGTTCTCCGGAACCGAGGGCATCGCCACCGATTCGGAGGTCGTCTTCCACGGCGAACCCCCGAAACTGCGCGTGTCGGACAACCTCGCGGGCCGCTTCTTCAACGCCTACGGCGAGCCGCTCGAAGGCGGTGAGATCGTCGAGGGCGAGCCGCGCGAGATCGGCGGCCCGACGGTGAACCCCTTCAAGCGTATCCAGCCTTCGGAGCTGATCGCCACGGGTATCGCCGGCATCGACCTCAACAATACGATCGTCACGGGGCAGAAGATTCCCTTCTTCGCCGACCCCGACCAGCCCTATAACGCCGTGATGGCCAACGTGGCCCTGCGCGCCAAGGCCGACAAGATCATTCTGGGCGGCATGGGACTCACCAACGACGACTTTCTCTACTTCAAGTCCGTCTTCGAGAACGCCGGTGCGCTGGACCGCATCGTGTCGTTCGTCAATACGACCGAGAACCCGCCCGTGGAGCGTCTGCTCGTTCCCGACATGGCGCTGACCGCCGCCGAATACTTCGCCGTGGACAAGGGCGAGAAGGTGCTGGTGCTGCTGACCGACATGACGCTCTACGCCGATGCGCTGGCTATCGTGTCGAACCGCATGGACCAGATTCCGTCGAAGGACTCGATGCCCGGTTCGCTTTATTCGGACTTGGCGAAGATCTACGAGAAGGCCGTGCAGCTGCCCAACGGCGGTTCGATCACCATCATCGCCGTGACGACCCTTTCGGGCGGCGACATCACGCACGCCATTCCCGACAATACGGGTTACATCACCGAGGGTCAGCTGTTCCTGCGCAACGACTCCGATACGGGCAAGGTCATCGTGGACCCGTTCCGTTCGCTGTCGCGTCTCAAGCAGCTGGTTATCGGCAAGAAGACCCGCGAGGACCATCCGCAGGTGATGAACGCCTGCGTGCGTCTGTATGCCGATGCCGCCAACGCCAAGACCAAGCTCGAAAACGGTTTCGACCTCTCGGATTACGACGAACGTACGCTGAAATTCGCGTTCGACTATTCGGAGAAACTGCTCTCGATCGACGTCAATATCGGCATCACCGAGATGCTCGACACGGCGTGGGGACTCTTTGCGAAGTACTTCTCCAAGGAGGAGGTCGCTATCAAGGAGGAACTCATCAAAAAGTACTGGAAAGAAGCGTAACGTACGATGGCAATCAAATTTCAATATAACAAGACCTCGCTCGGCGACCTCGGCAAGCAGCTGAAAATGCGGCAGAAGGCGCTCCCTACGATCAAAAGTAAGGAGTCGGCCCTGCGCTCCGAGGTGAAGAAGGCGAAGGACTCCGCAGGCGATTACCGCCGTCGGCTCGACCGGCTTGGGGAGAGTTTGATTGTGACCTCCTGCGTATCGCCGATGTGGAACTTTCGGTACAGAAAATCGCAGGTGTGCGTACGCCGGTCCTGCAGGACGTGAAATTCGAGGTGAAACCCTACGATCTTTTCTCGTCGCCCGTCTGGTTCGCCGACGGAGTCGATATTCTGAAGCGCATGGCGCAGCTGGGTATCGAGTTCGAGGTCTACAACCGCAAGATGGAGCTGCTGGACTATGCACGCCGTAAAACCACTCAGAAGGTGAACTTGTATGAAAAGGTGCAGATACCCGGATACGAGGACGCCATACGTAAGATCAAACGCTTCATGGAGGACGAGGAGAACCTCTCCAA
>NZ_MNQF01000019.1:0-30931 GCF_001915285.1 Alistipes sp. 56_sp_Nov_56_25 | reverse complement strand
TCGTAAGGTCTGACCTTTTTTTTGTGCCTAAACCCTTCCTGTTAAGGAAGGGTTTTTGTCTTGGAGGGGGGGGGAGGGCAGCGCAACTTACAGGGGGGGCGAAGACGAAATGTTCGCCGCCCGACACGGAGTTCGATGCCGGATATTTTCGGGAGGGGGGGGGAAGACCGTTTTTCTTAAAGCGGCGTTTTTTTGGGGGGCGTTATTTCTCCCGTTCTGCGAGGTATTCGTCGAGCGTGATCGGAGACGGGCGTTTGTGGCCGGTGCGAAGCTGAAGCTCACGGCCAAGACTTTCCTGGCCGCGGAGCGTCGCATTCCAGGACTCGGGAACGGGGTGTTGCAGGGCATTCTCTTTCGGGCGTGTATCCACCCCAAACGCAGGTTCGCCGCGCTGGATGAAGGAGATGCCAAACGGCTTTTCGGGATATCGTTAAGCTTCGTCCGAAAAATACCGCCACGTGCGCCACCGGCTGTGGAGGCCGCAATGCGGGCAGTAGAGTTTGTAAAGTCCTTTGCTGTACTTGCGCACGTGCAGGTTGCGCGTGTGGCATTGCGGGCAGCGCGAGATGTTGAGCCGCTGCTCGTAATACTGGAAAATCACGAGGTTGAACAGGCTCAATAGGATGCAGGCGCATCCGACAGCCCCTGTGTCGCCGAGAAAGAGCGGGACGAGGCAGCCGATCAGGACGGAGATCATCACGACGAGACCGATGCCCTGTATCGCTTCGTTGGGGAGCTGGCGTATGCGCCACATCGGACGCGTAACGAGGATGCCCGCTACGGCAGGCAGGAAACTGATCGGGAGGAGCAGGAGATAGGCTTTCATGGTGGGTATGTACGCCTGTCCCGCAGCGCATGGAATTAAGTTCGGATTCGGAAGGTGAAATAAAAAACGTGGGACAAAACTCTGATTTGCTTTCTGAGGCTCTGGAATAACCTGGCAACCAAATACAGAATGAAGCCCACGTTGGAAACGTGAGCGTCAAACTTCATTCCTTGGTTGCTCTTTAAATTTTCCAGATTTTCAGAAAGCAAGGTTAAAGCTAACGCTTTTTATATGTGCGCGCCGCCGCTTTTCGTGCGGAACCGGCGTTTTTTAGTCGTGTTACTGCAACTTTGTGTGTTATTTCATTGGCGGTTCAGGTGTTAGTGACATACAAATATACAAAAAACATCCGGAATTTCGGATGTTTTTCGGCTTGTGTGTTTAAAAATTGGGCTGTTGCATTCCCTTTCCGAACCCGGTTTCACGGACTTTTCCGCGAATTCCGGCAGGCCGGAAAGAGTTCGGTTACCTGTTCTGCCGCTGAGCGGCCATGTAGGCGTCGGCTTTCTCCTTCATGCGGGCCGCGCGCTTTTCGCTGTCGGGGTGCGAAGAGAACATCTTCTGCACGGTGGAGGCTTTGGCGCCTTTCGACAGTTCGACCAACTTATCGAGCGAGTTGGCCATGCCGTAGGGGTCGAACCCGTGTTTCACGCAGAATTCGAAGCCGTGTTCGTCGGCTTCGTACTCCTGCTTTTGCGAGAACTGTGCATCGGTGAAGGTCGCTACGACTTTGCCCAGCTGCGATTCGCTCAACCTGGCCAGAGCGCTGCCTTCGGCGGCTCCGGCGGCATTGCGGGCTGCGGATGCGAGATAGGCGTTTTTCATGGCGTGTTTCGTGTCGGCATGCACGACGTGCCCGATTTCGTGGCCGATGATGGCCATCAGTTCGTCGTCGTCCATCAGATCCATCAGAGCGGCGAAGACGCGGATCGAACCGTCGCCGCAGGCAAAGGCGTTGACGTCGGTCACCAGGTAGACCTTGAAATTCAGCGGAAGCCCGTCGGCGTCGGTGATACCTTCGGTGAGCCGCTTGAGGCGCGCACCATAGGTCGTCGAATCGGCGGCCACGGGATTGTTGGCGTCCATCCATTCGACCGATTCGCGGCTCAGCCGGGCGATCTCCTCGTCGTTGAGCGTGACGGCCTTGGCCACGTCCTTTCCGGCGTTGAGCAGCTTCCCGGCGTCTATTTTCTTACCGCCGATTTTGAATTGAGCGAAAACCCCCGCGGGGCAGGTTGCGGCCAGGAGTGCCGCCGCAAACAAAAGGAAAAGTTTCTTCATATCGTATCCTGTTTTCAACGTGGGCAAAGATATGGAAAAAATAGCTTTTTCCGTTCGGAAAAGACGCCTGTATATCGCGACAGGCTTTCATACGAAGGGGTGCACGAAAGTCATGCAGCCCGTTGCCGAGGTGCGTCCGGCTTGTATGTAGGCAGTCCGTCCGTCGGGATCAAGGGGCGGTTGGCCGGAAGATGCAAAAAACGGCGTTCATGCGAACGCCGTTTCTTGTTGCTGTTTCCGAGGTGCGGAAACGCTATTTCATATATCCCTTGATGTAGTGATGGTGCGATCCCCAGCGCTCGAAAGCGGCCCGGTCCAACTCCTCCTGCGCCGAAGGATGCGCGATGGAGATCAGCAGGCGTGCACGCTCCTGCAAGGTCTTGCCGTAGAGGTCCACGGCTCCGAACTCGGTCACGAACCAGTGGATGTGGTTGCGGGTCGTCACCACGCCGGCGCCGTCCAACAGCGTCGGGCAGATTTTCGACACGCCCTTGTTGGTGATCGAAGGCATGGCGATGATCGCCTTGCCGCCCTTCGAGAGCGATGCGCCGTAGACGAAGTCGATTTGTCCGCCGACGCCCGACCAGAATTTCGTGCCCAGCGAGTCGGCGCACACCTGGCCCGTCAGGTCGACTTGCAGGGCCGAGTTGATGGCCACGAAGCGGTCGTTCTGCGAGATGATGTAGGGGTCGTTCGTGTATCCGACATCCATCATCAGCACGCCCGGGTTGTCGTCGATGAAGTCGTAAACGGCTTTCGAACCCATCAGGAAGGTCGAGACCATCTTGCCGGGGTCGGTTTTTTTGGCTTCGCCGTTGATCACGCCCTTCTCCACCAGAGGCAGCACGCCGTCGGCGAACATTTCGGTGTGGATGCCGAGGTTCTTATGGCCGCCCAGCTGGCTGAGAACCGCATTCGGAATGGCCCCGATGCCCATCTGGAGCGTTGCGCCGTCCTCGATCAGCGCGGCGCAGTGCTTGCCGATGGCCGTCTCGACCTCGTTCGGCTCGGAGAATTTCGCTTCGATCAGCGGGGTGTCGTCCTGCACGAAGAAGTCGATCTTCGAGGAGTGGATCATGGCCTGACCGAAGGCGCGCGGAACGTATTTGTTCACCACGGCGATCACATAATCGGCGCACTCCACGGCCGCCAGCGTGGCGTCGACGGAGGTTCCGAGCGATACGAAGCCGTGTTTGTCGGGCGGGCAGACCTGGATCATCGCCACGTTGCACGGAACGGCTCCGCAGCGGTACAGACGCTGTGTCTCGCTCAAGAAAATCGGAATGTAATCGGCATAGCCGCTCTGGGTTACCTTGCGGACGTTCGCACCCACGAAGAAGGAGTCGAGCTGGAATACGCCTTCGAATTTCGGATCGGCGTAGGGAGCGGGACCCTCCGTGTGCAGGTGATGGACGTGCACGTCCTTCAGTTCTCCGGCCTCGCCGCGTTTGCACATGGCGTTGATCAGGCACTGGGGAGCCGATGCCACCGAGCTGAGGTGGACATGGTCGCCCGATTTGATGACCTTGACGGCCTCTTCCGCAGTCGTAAAATGGATTGGGTTAGTCATTACTGCCAAAAAATTGTAAGTAGTTGTTAGTTTTATGGGTTACTTGCGTTTCACTTCCACCTGTTCGTATCCCTCGACGATGTCGCCGACGCGGATGTCGTTGAACGACTCGATGTTCAGACCGCAGTCCTGTCCGACCACGACCTCCTTGACGTCGTCCTTGAAACGTTTGAGCGAGCCGAGTTTGCCGGTGTAGATCACGATGCCGTCGCGGATGACGCGGATCGGGGTCGAGCGTTGCAGCTTGCCTTCGCGGACCATACATCCGGCGACGGTTCCGACCTTGGTGATCTTGAAGATTTCGAGCACTTCGACCGAAGCGACGATCTCCTCCTTCATCACCGGTTCGAGCATGCCCTCGATGGCGTCCTTGATGTCGTTGATGGCGTCGTAGATGATCGAGTAGAGGCGGATTTCGATCTCCTCCTTCTCGGCCAGTCTGCGGGCCGAAGCCGACGGACGCACCTGGAAGCCGACGATGATGGCGTTCGAGGCGGCGGCCAGCAGCACGTCGGACTCCGAAATCTGTCCCACGGCGGCGTGGATGACGTTGACCTGCACGGTCTCCTTCGAGAGCTTGATCAGCGATCCGGACATGGCCTCGACCGATCCGTCCACGTCGCCCTTGACGATGATGTTCAGCTCCTTGAACGAGCCGATGGCGATGCGGCGGCCGATCTCGTCGAGCGTCACGTGCTTCTGGGTCATAATGCCCTGCATGCGGGCCAGCTGTTCGCGTTTGTTGGCGATTTCGCGTGCCGAGCGGTCGTCGTCCATGACGTTGAACGTGTCGCCGGCCTGCGGCGCGCCGTTCAGTCCGAGCACCTGTACGGGCGTCGAGGGACCTGCCGCTTCGACCTTCTTGCCGTTCTCGTTGAACATGGCCTTCACGCGGCCGGTGTAGGTTCCCGAGAGGATCACGTCGCCGACGCGGAGCGTGCCGCTCTGCACCAGGATCGTCGACACGTAGCCGCGGCCCTTGTCGAGCGTCGACTCGATGACCGTTCCCTGCGCCTTTTTGTTGGGGTTGGCTTTCAGGTCGAGCATCTCGGCCTCCAGCAGCACCTTTTCGAGCAGCTTGTCGAGGTTCAGGCCCTTCTTGGCCGAAACCTCCTGGTCCTGGTATTTGCCGCCCCACGACTCCACGAGGTAGTTCATCTGCGAGAGCTGCTCCTTGATGTGGTCGGGGTTGGCGTTGGGTTTGTCGATCTTGTTGATGGCGAAAACCATCGGCACGCCTGCGGCCTGCGCGTGGTTGATCGCCTCGACGGTCTGCGGCATGACGCTGTCGTCGGCCGCGACGATGATGATGGCCACGTCCGTCACGGCGGCTCCGCGGGCGCGCATGGCCGTGAAGGCCTCGTGGCCCGGGGTGTCGAGGAAGGTGATCTTCTGCCCGTTCAGCACCACGCTGTAAGCGCCGATGTGCTGGGTGATGCCGCCGGCCTCGCCCTCGATGACGTTGGTTTTGCGGATGTTGTCCAGCAGCGAGGTCTTACCGTGGTCGACGTGTCCCATGACCGTCACGATCGGCGGACGCGGAACGAGGTCTTCCTCGCGGTCCTCGCTGTCGTCGGCGATGGCCTCCTGAATCTCCACCGAGACGAATTCGGTCTTGTAGCCGAACTCTTCGGCGACCACCACGAGCGCCTCGGCGTCGAGACGCTGGTTGATCGACACCATCAGACCCAGGTTCATGCAGGCCATGATGACCTCCGTCGGCGCGACGTTCATCATCGTGGCCAGCTCGCTGACGGTCACGAACTCCGTGACCTTGAGCGTCGAACGCTCCATTTCCTCGCGTTCGAACTCCTCGTTCATGCGCTCGGCGACGGCCTCGCGCTTGTCCTTGCGGTATTTCGAGCTTTTGCTCTTGGACCCCTTGGCCGTCAGACGCGCCAGGGTGTCCTTTACCTGCTTCGAAACCTCTTCGTCGCTCACTTCCGGGCGCACGATCGGTTTGGGGGCGTTCTTGCCCTTGTTGCGGCGCCCTTCGCCCGGACGGGGCTGGTTCTGACCTCCGCCGCGGTTCTGGCCCTGTCCTCCCGAACGGTTGCCGTTGTTGTTCTGACCGCCCTGGCCCTGACGGTTGCCGCCGCCCTGTGCATTGCCCTTCGGGGCTTTGCTGACGTCGACTTTCTCCTTCTGGAGGCGTTTGCGCTTATGCTTGCCGCCTGCGACGAAGCCCGACACGTCCATCGTGCCGAGCACCTGCGGACCGGTGAGGGTCACCGTCTCGGGGCGGAAGATGTTGTCCTTCGGGGCCTCGGGCTTCGGCTCCGCCGCGGGGGCGGGGGCCGGAGCCGCTTGTGCCGCGGGCGCTGCCGGGGCCGGAGCGGGTTTGGGTGCGGGAGTCTCTGCGGCTTTGGGCTGCGGAGCCGGGGCGGGCGTTTCCCTCTTCGGGGCCTCCTGCACGGGGGCTGCGGCCTTCGCGGGGGCCGGCGTTGCGGCCGCTGCGGGTTTCGGCGTCTCGGCCGGCTTCGGCTGGGGAGCCGGAGCGGGTGCGGGAGCCGGTTTCACGGCCTCCGGAGCTTTCGGGGCCTCCTCCGCTTTCGCGGCGGGAGCCGCCGGCTGGGGGGCGGGTTTCACGGCCTCGGCCTCGGGTGCGGGCTTGGGCTGGGGAGCCGGAGCCGCCTTGGGCTTGGGCGAGAGGTCGATCTTGCCGAGGAACTTCGGCTGCTGAATCTCGTCCTTGACGCTGATGACGTTGCTTTTGATGACAACCTCCTTCTCTTCCTCGCGCTCCTGCTTCCTGGCTTCTTCGAGGGTTACGGTCGTCTGCTTCAGGGAGATGCGTTCGCGGATCGAATCACGTGCGCTGGCGGCGCTGCGGTTCGCCCCGAACTCCTTCTCCAGAACGGCGTAAGTCTCGGCATCGACCAGCGTGTTGGGCGATCCGTCGCTCTTGATGCCCTTCTTCTGCAGGAAGTCGGTGACGGTGTTCAGCCCCACCTTGAACTCCTTTGCAACCTGAATGAGCCTTAATTTTCTTTCATTACCCATATCTTGTCTCTTTTCCTTTCTTGTCTTGCTTTGATTATTCGAATTCGGCCTTCAGGATCTCCACGACCTTCTGCGCCTGCTCCAGTTCGAGGTCGGCGCGTGCGGCGATCTCCTCGACGGGGAGTTCCAGCACGCTCTTGGCGGTGTCGCATCCGGCGGCTTTCAGGGCGTCGATCACCCATCCGTCGATTTCGTCGGCGAACTCCGTGAGGGCCACGTCCTCCTCCTCGACCTCGCGGTAAACGTCGATGTCATAGCCGGTGAGCATTTTCGAGAGGCGGATGTTGAGACCTCCCTTGCCGATGGCCAGCGACACCTGGTCGGGCTTGAGGTAGACCGAAGCGGTCATCTTCTCCTCGTCGATGGTGATCGACGACACCTTTGCGGGATTGAGCGAACGTTGGATCATCAGCGTCGGGTTTGCCGTGTAGTTCACCACGTCGATGTTCTCGTTGCGCAGCTCCTTGACGATCGAGTAGATGCGCGAACCCTTCATGCCGACGCAGGCGCCCACCGGGTCGATGCGCTCGTCGTAGGACTCCACGGCGACCTTGGCGCGCTCGCCGGGGATGCGGACGATCTTCTTGATGGTGATCAGGCCGTCGAAAATCTCGGGAACCTCCTGCTCGAACAGCCGTTCGAGGAACTGGTTGGCCGTACGCGAGAGGATGATGCGCGGCTGGTTGTTGTTCATCTCGACCGACTTGACGATGGCCTTGATCGTGTCGCCCTTGCGGTAGAAGTCGTTGGGGATCTGCTCGGCCTTCGGGAGGATCAGCTCGTTCTCCTCGTCGTCGAGGATCAGCACCTCCTTTTTCCACACCTGGTAGACCTCGCCCGTGACGATGTCGCCGACCTTCTCCGAGTATTTTTCGTAGAGGCTGGCCTTCTCCAGATCGAGGATGCGCGAGGCGAGGTTCTGGCGCAGCGACAGCACGGCGCGGCGGCCGAACGAGGAGAGTTTGATCTCGTCGGCGTATTCGTCTCCAATCTCGTAGGTGGGGTCGATGGCCTTGACCTCCGAGACGGAAATCTGTGCGTTGGGGTCTTCGACGGCGTCGTCCTCGACGACCGTGCGGTTGCGCCAGATTTCGAGGTCGCCTTTCTCGGGGTTGATGATGACGTCGAAATTCTCGTCCGTTTCATACTGTTTTTGCAGCGCGTGGCGGAAGACGTCCTCCAGCACGCCGATCATCGTCGACTTGTCGATGTTCTTCAGCTCTTTGAATTCGGCAAAGTTGCTGATGAGATTGAGATTGTCCATTGTGTGCTTTATCTGATTTTTAATTGTTACTTGAAATCCAGCCACTCCTTCGTGTACTTGATCTGATCGAAGGGGTAGCTGCGCGTGACTTTCACCAACTGTTTCTTCTTTTTGCCCTCGACGGCCTGCTTCTCCTCGTAGGAGAGGGTGATGCCTTCGTCGGTGACCTCCTCCAGCTTGGCCAGTATCTTCACGCCGCTGGTGAGCAGCACCTCGGCCGATTTGCCGGCGAGTTTGCGGTACTGGCGCAGGCTTTTCAGCTCCGAGCCGATGCCGGCCGACATGACCGTCAGCGAAAAATCCTCCTCGTCGCGGTCGAACTGCGCTTCGACGGCGCGGCTCAACTCCGCGCAGGCGTCGATGCCGACCGACGTGTCGCTGTCGATCGTCAGTTCGATTTCGTTGCCCGGGGTCGAGGTGCACTCCACCACGAACATATCGGAGCCTTCCAAATGACGTTCCGCCGCTTCGATTATCTTTTTCGTCTCTATCATAGTCGTTGAATTTCGGTCCGGTGTAAGTATGAAATAAGGGGACTGCCCGTCCCCTTACCCTTCACGCTGTCTTTCGACACCGCAAATATAGTGAAAAATTCCGATATACCAATATTTATACGCAAAATTTACTCCTCTTTGCAACGCGATTCGTAGGGTTTGATGATGCCGCGTTTCGAGGTGCGGATGAATTCGAGGAGCGTATCGCGCTCGGGACTTTGCGGAACCTGCTTTTCGACCTCGTCGCAACCGTTCAGGTAGTTCAGGCCGCTCTGGAAGAGGATGCGGCAGGCGTCGTGGATCTCGGCGATGCGTTCGTGCGAAAAGCCGCGGCGCGCAAGCCCGATCTTGTTGATGCCCGCGAAACGGAGCGTGTCGTTGCGCACGATGACGTAGGGCGGGAGGTCCTGCCCCAGCAGCGCGCCGCCCTGCACCATGGCGTGCGCCCCGATGTGGGTCCACTGGTGGACGGCGGCGTGGCCGCCGATGACCACCCAGTCGCCGACGTGCACTTCGCCGGCGAGCGACACGCGGTTGGCGATCACGCAGTTGCTGCCGATGATGCAGTCGTGCCCGATGTGGACGTAGGCCATCAGCAGGTTTTTCGAGCCGATGCGCGTGGTTCCGGTCGAGGCGGTTCCGCGGCTGATGGTCACGTACTCGCGGATGTCGTTGTCGTCGCCGATTTCGCAGGTGGTGATTTCGCCGGCGAATTTCAGGTCCTGCGGAAGGCATGCGACCGAAGCGGCGGTGTGGATGCGGCATCGCCTGCCGATGCGCGCCCCGTCGTGGATCACGGCTCCGGGACCGATCCAGCAGTCGTCGCCGATCACCGTGTCGCCCGCGATATAGGCAAATGGTTCCACCGTGACGTTGGCTCCGAGTTTGGCGTCGGGGTGGATATAGGCCAGGTTGCTGATCATTTCCTCTATTTTTTGTTTTTGACTACCTGCGCCATCATCACGGCCTCGCAGGCGAGCGTCTCGCCGACGAACGCCTTGGCCTCCACGAGGGCGACGCCCCGGCGGATGGGTTCCAGCAGGTGGATTTCGAATTGCAGCGTGTCGCCCGGAACGACCTTGCGCTTGAATTTCACGCCGTCGATCTTCATAAAGTAGGTCGAGTAGTTCTCCGGGTCGGGGACGTTGCTCAGGACCATGATGCCGCTGCACTGCGCCATGGCCTCGACGATCAGCACGCCCGGCATCACCGGCTCCTCGGGGAAGTGGCCCACGAAGAACGGTTCGTTCATCGTCACGTTCTTGATGCCCGCCACGGACGAGGAATCGCAGTGGAAAATGCGGTCCACCAGCAGGAACGGCGGACGGTGGGGCAGCATGCGGCGGATGTCGTTGATGTCGTAGAGCGGCGGCTTACGGCAGTCGTAGGTGTAGCGGGGTTTCTCGCCTCCGCGGCGGATGGTCTGCTTGAGCTGCTTCATAAACTCCGTGTTGGCGAAGTGTCCCGGGCGGGTGGCCCAGACGCGGCCCTTGATCCGTACGCCCAGCAGCGCGAAGTCGCCCAGCAGGTCGAGCAGCTTGTGGCGCGCCAGCTCGTTGTTGCAGCGCAGTTCGAGGTTATTGAGGTAGCCCGCCTTGATCTCGATGTCGGGCTTGTTGAAGACCTTCTTGAGCTTGTCCAGCTGTTCGTCGGGCACGGGGTTTTCCACCACCACGATGGCGTTGTCCAGGTCGCCGCCCTTGATCAGGTTCATGTTGATCAGCGGCTCCAGCTCGTGCAGGAAGACGAACGTGCGGCAGGGCGAAATTTTTCGGGCGAAGTCGTCGCCGGGGTTGAAGGTGGCGTACTGGTTGCCGATGACCTTCGAATTGTAGTCCACGTGCACCGAGACGGAGAATTCGTCGTCGGGGTAGAGGATGATCGCCACGCCCTTCTCGGGGATCGTGTAGACCATCTTTTCGGTCACGTGGTAGAACTGCCGCTCGGCGTCCTGATCCGCCAGTCCGGTCTCGGTGATGGCCCGGGCGTATTCGCGGGCCGAGCCGTCCATGATGGGGGTCTCGGGGGCGTCGATGTCGATCACGGCGTTATCCACGCCGAGGGTCCAGAGCGCCGACATGATGTGCTCGATGGTGTGCACGCGGTGGCCGCCGGCTTCGACGGTCGTGCCGCGCGAAGTGTCTACGACGTTGTCGCACAGGGCGGGAATTATGGGTTGTCCTTCGAGGTCGGTGCGGCGGAATACGATTCCGGTTCCGGCCTCGGCGGGATTCACGGTCATGGTAACTTTGACGCCCGTATGCAGGCCCTTTCCCGAGAATGAGATCGGCGCCTTCAGCGTTTGTTGTTTGGTTGACATAAGCGGTGTTTCTATATATTTGCGCGCAAAGATAGGAAATTTTCGGTAAAAAACGCTACTTTTGCTCAAAATTCCGATACACCGCAATGACTGAAACACCCCGTGACGACAAACCGAAACCCGCCCGCAGGCCGCGTATCAAACTGCCCTTCGACAACCGCAGGGAGGATGTGGGGTCGTGGACCTACGACCATCGTATCGGCCTGTGTGTCACGTTGATCGCCTATCTGGCGCTGATGATCGTCTTCGTCTCGTCGAAGATCGTCGTGGGCCGGCGCACGCACCAGCAGGGCATGTATATCGACCTTCAGACGCTGGCCGAAATGGAGCAGGAGCGCGACCGCCTGGAGCGCGAGGAGCGCGAGCGCCAGCGGCAGGAGGAGATCGACTGGCGGAGCATCCGCAACCAGGCGTCGAACGAAAACGCCCTGAACGAGAAGCTCCGCGACGACCGCGGGACCAACGCTGCGGCGCTGAACGAGGCGGCGGCCGAGGCCGAGGCGCGGATGCGCGCCAACCGCGAGGCCTACGAGCAGGGGCTTGCCGAGGAGCGGGCCATCCGCGAACGCCGCGGGAAGGAGGACGGCGCGGAACGTCAGGACCGCAAGGTCAAGGGGCGCGTCACGGTGTCGTTCTCGATTACCGATCCCGTGCGCACGTCGCGTTATCTGGAGGTCCCGGCCTATCTGTGCGAGGGCGGGGGCGACGTGACGGTTTCGGTCACGGTGGACCGTGCGGGCAAGGTGACCGGCGCGCGCGTCACCGAGGGCGGCGACGACTGCATGCGCGAGTCGGCCCTGCGCGCCGCCCGCAATTCGTTGTTCAACATCGACGACTCGGCGCCCGCCCGTCAGACGGGAACCATCACTTATATCTTCATTCCCCAATGATTTCGGATGATTGCGGCCTGCCTGCCGCACATCCTGGGGCATATCCAATCCGATCTGACGGGGCATCTCGAGCGTTGTCCGTTCGGAATTTTGCCGCTTGTTGGCCGGCAGTCGACCGCGGGCGGAAGCCGCGGAAGACGTTTCCCGGCAAAAAGAAGGCCTTTTTGGGGTCGGCTCTGTGTCGGGAAAATCGGCTTTTTTTATGGATAATTTCGGCTTCGGCCGCGGATTTGTCCGAAAAAAACGTAACTTTGTAGCCGACGTAATTTTCCGAACCGTTAGATGCGTAAACTGCTTTTCATCGTGCTGGCCTTCACGGCGTGCCTGCTCTTTCCGGAGGGCGGCGACGGTGCGTGCATCCGGCAGCAGGCGCCCTCTGCGGCCTTCTCGGCGGGCGATATGCACACCGACGAGTGGCAGTGCGAGCGTACGTACAATTCGGATCTGAACCACCAACCCCGTGTGCTCCGGGAGGCGGAATCCTGCCCGGCGCAGCCTTCGTTCCGTTACGGCGACCGGCAAGTTCCGGCCGAACGCGCCGTCGTGCGCGGCGCCGCTTCGTGGGGCTGTGGTACGGGAGTTGCCAAGTTAACCGCTGCGTTCCAAACCTTCGATCTCTCCGCCGGACCGCATGCCGTGGATTACTATGTCTACCGGCTGCGGCGGCTCATTATTTAGCGTACGGTATTTCCCGAACGGTTCGCCGTTCTGTTTGCCTGAAATACGAACGTCTGATAATGAAAGAGATATGGATAAGATTAAAATTTGCGAGGCGATGTACGCCTTGCCCGGGGAGGTTGTGGTGCGCCGCCGCAAATCCCTCGTACTGCCTGCCGCGCTGCTTGCGGCCGGCGTGGCGATACTGGTTCTGAATCACGTTTACGGAGCCTCGATGACCAACAACCTCCGCTCGTCGGCGGTGTTCATCGGCGGTTCGCTGGCCCTGGCGGGGATGATCACGCTCGCGGCGCGCTTTTTCAGCGCCGAGGGCGCGCCCTACTACCGTGCCGGACGCAGTTACCTGCGCTACGACGAACTTTACTTCGAGCGTTCCCAGAGCCGCGATGTGGTGGCCCTCGTGGCGGAAGGCAATGTGGAGCGGCTGCTGGCAATGCCCCATGCGCGGGTTCCGGCGGTCTCCGTGGCCATGTACCGTACGCCCGACAACCGCTTCGCCGCCATGCAGGCCTTCGAGTACGCGGACCTGGAATACCGGCCGCTGACCCGGTTGCAGATCAGCCCGCAGAAAGAGGGGGCTTGCGAGGCGTAGGGTTCGTCGCTGCGCTCCGGGACCGGAACTGCGCCCGCTGAATTTTGGATACGAAAAAACAGATTGGACAGATGATAGACATCAGTGGTGAAAATGTAGTATTGGTCGGTGCGTTGCTGCTCTTCGTGGCGGTGATGGCCGGCAAGGTCGCTTACCGCTTCGGCGCCCCCGCGTTGCTGCTCTTTCTGGGGGTCGGCATGTTGTTCGGGCTGAATTTCATTTCGTTCCGTTCGGTCGAAATGACGCAGTTCGTCGGTATGATCGCACTGTGCATCATCCTCTTCACGGGCGGTATGGACACCTCCTTTCAGGAGATAAAGCCGATCATCGGGCCGGGCGTCATGCTGGCCACGGTGGGAGTGGTTATGACGGCCATGGTGCTGGCGGGCTTCGTCTGGCTCGTCGCTCCGTGGCTCGATCTGGAGATCTCCTTCGCGCTGGCGCTGCTGCTGGCCGCCACGATGTCCTCGACCGACTCGGCGTCGGTCTTCTCGATCCTGCGAAGCAAGAAGCAGGGTCTCAAACAGCATCTCCGTCCGCTGCTGGAGCTGGAGAGCGGCTCGAACGACCCGATGGCCTACATGCTTACGATCCTGCTGATCGGCGTGGTCACCAACTCCCAGGGCGGGGGCGGTCTGGGCATGAGCGCCCTCTATTTCGTGGTGCAGCTGGTCGTCGGCACGCTTTCGGGTTACCTGATCGGGCGGCTGGCTGTGTGGACGATCAACAAGATCAACCTGGCCAACCACTCGCTCTACTCGGTGCTGCTGCTGGCCTTCATCTTCTTCGCCTTCGCCTTCACGGACCTCGTCAAGGGCAACGGTTACCTGGCGGTTTACCTCGCGGGTCTGGTCGTGGGCAACCATAAGCTGGCGCAGAAACGCTCGCTGACGGTCTTCTTCGACGGTTTCACGTGGCTCATGCAGATCGTGATGTTCCTCACGCTGGGACTTTTCGTCAACAGCGACGAACTGCTGCGTCCCGAGGTGCTGATCCTCGGCGGTGCGGTCGGCGCGTTTATGATCCTCGTGGCGCGTCCCGTCACGGTTTTCGCCTGCCTGCTGCCGTTCCGGCGCTTCACGACCAAGGCGCGTCTCTACGTTTCGTGGGTGGGCCTGCGCGGCGCCGTGCCGATCCTGTTCGCCATCTACCCGATGATGGCGGGCGTCGAGCACGCCGAGCTGCTGTTCAACGTGGTCTTCCTCTCGACGATCATCTCGCTTCTGGTGCAGGGCACGACCGTGAGCGGCATGGCCAATCTGCTGGGGCTGGCCTACGAGGAGCGCGAATCGGCCTTCAACGTCGAGATGCACGAGGAGATGAAGTCGGCGCTGACGGAGGTCGAGGTCAACGAGAACCTGCTCGCCAGCGGCCATACGCTCAAGGACATCACCCTGCCCGAGAATACGCTGGTGATGATGGTCTGCCGCGACGGGGAGTACTTCGTGCCGCAGGGGAAGACGGAACTCAAGCTGGGCGACAAGCTGCTGGTTATTTCGGACCGCAGCGAGGAGCTGGCAAGCACCTATAAGGATATGGGCATCGACGACGTGATGAAGCTCGGGTAGCTTTCAACGCTCATTGCCTGCGAATTACGGCTCGGGACGCATCCTGTGCCGTGCCTCCCTCCGGCGGATTTCCGCCCGAATCTCCGGCGATTCTGTCGCCGGGGATTCTTTTTTTTTGCCCGTTCTGTTCCGTATGTCGGCGATTTTTTGTACCTTGAACCGTGAAAAGGAGATTTTCGCTCTGAAATCCGAACCGGAATCCGGAGCGTCTCTTCGTTTCGGTTTACGACGCGTGATATGTCTTTGCGGCGTCAAACAAATAGGAAAGATTAAAAAGAAAGCCGGCATTCGGCAAAAAGTTGTACTTTTGCCCTGTTCGCGGACGCTTCCTGCGGCGGCCGGCCCCGACCATGAAACTGCTGAAACCCACATACCTGCTGCGAACCCTGCTGCTGCTCTGCGCCGTAGCGGTCGTGTCGTCCGCCTGCGAGCGGAACGAAACGCAGTCGCTGTCGGACAAACTGGACCACATGATCGCCAACCGGCAGGTTTACGACTGCCAGAAGGAGCAGCGTATCGCCGAACTGCGGCATCTGTTGAGCGTGAGCGGCCTGACTCCCGCGCAGGAGTACGAGATCAACGACAGGCTGTTCGGCGAATTCCACAAGTACAAACTCGACTCGGCCATCCGCTACATGGAGCGCAACGTCCTGCTGGCGCGTCGTCTGGGCGACCGCCGCAAGGGCTGTCTTTCGGGAATCCGCCTGGCGGAACTCTACTCGTCGACGGGCATGTCCATCGAGGCGAAGCGGATGCTGGACTCGATCGACCGCCGGTCGGTGCCCCGCGACATGCTGGCGACCTATTACAAGGCTTACAACCGTTTCTACCAGCAATACGTGGCTTTCAGCGGACAGAGACACTTCCGCGAGCTGGAGGAACGCTATCAGGATTCGGTGATCATGTTTGCCGACACGGTTTCGGTGCGTTACAAGCTCGACCGGCTCTACCAGATGAGCCGCCGCAACCAGTCGCACGAAATGGAGGTCCGGCTGCTCGGGTTTCTGAACAGCCTCGAACCCGATTCGCAGCTCTACGCCGAGTGCGCCTATTCGGTGGGCAGTTTCTACCGCCGCCGCGGGGACGACTGGCTGGCGCGGAAGTACTACATGCTGTCGGCGATGACCGACATCCGGAACTCCACGAAGGAGAACGCCGCCTTCCAGGCGCTCGCGACGCTTTATTACCGTCACGACGATCTTTTCCGTGCGTTCCGCTACACGCAGGCGGCCGTCGAGGACGCGCTTTTCTCCAACGTGCAGTTCCGCACGGTCCAGATGTCGGAACTTTACTCGATCATCATTGCCTCGCACCAGGCCAAAGAGTCCCGCACCAAACACAAGCTGCAACATTATCTGGTGCTGATCAGCGTGCTGTCGGCGGTGCTGGTGCTGCTGTTCGTCTACCTGTACAAGCAGCTTCGCAGGGTCTACCGCATCAAGGAGGAGCTTTCGCAGACCAATGCGAAGCTGGCCCGGCTCAACGAGGAGCTGGGCGAGAAGAACGAGCAGCTGTCGGACTCCAATGCCGTCAAGGTGCAGTACATCGCGCGGTTCTTCGACCTTTGCTCCATGTACATCGACAAAATGGACGATTACCGCAAGTCGCTCAAGAAGCTGGCCCAGGACCGGAAGTTCGACGAACTCAACAGACGGCTCAAATCGACCTCGATGCTCGAGGACGAGCAGGACGAACTCTACAAGAATTTCGACGCCATCTTCCTGAACCTCTATCCGTCGTTCGTCGAGGACTTCAACGCCCTGCTGACCGAGGACGAGCGGATCGTGCTCAAGCAGGAGGACCTGCTGAACAAGGAGCTGCGGATTTACGCCCTGCTGCGTCTGGGCATCACCGACAGCGTGAAGATCGCTTCGTTCCTGCGCTGTTCGCTTTCGACCGTCTATAACTACCGGACCAAGGTGCGCAACAAGGCGGCCATCTCGCGCGAGGAGTTCGAAAAGATGGTTATGAAGATCGGAACGGCCCATAAAACGGACGTCTGACCATTCCAGATCGTCTACATTTTTCGGGTTGTTTCAGAATGTAATATATTGTTAATTAGAGATATGGTTCGAATTGGGTTCTACATTTTCCGCTTCAGTTTTCAAACCGAAGGTTATTCGGGCTAATTTTGTAATCGAGGTGGTGCGCCTGCCGGTATTTTCCTTCGGAAACGGGAGGCGCGGCGCTGAACCTAACTTTTAACCGACCTTATTGACTACACGATGAATCCTGTAAAAGTTGGCCTTATCGGCTTCGGCAGAATGGGAGGTTTCTACCTCGACGAGATGCAGAAAAGCGGCAGGTGGGACGTTGCGTACATCTGCGACGTCTGCGCCGAATCGCGGGACCTGGCGCGCAAGCTGGCCCCCGGGGCGAAGGTTGTGGATGACGAACAGGTTATTTTCGACGATCCCGAAGTGCAGGTCGTGGGGCTGTTCGCTCTGGCCGACTCGCGCAAATCGCAGATCGAGCGGGCTTTCGCCGCGGGCAAGCACGTCATCGCTGAAAAACCCATTTCCGACAGTATCGAAAACGAATGGCAGGCCGTCGAGCTGGCCGAGAACACGCCCTTGTTCTCGACGGTGAACCTCTACCTGCGCAACTCCTGGTATCACAATACGATCAAAGATTTCATCGCCCAGGGCGAGATCGGCGAACTGGCCATCATCCGGGTCTGCCACATGACTCCGGGACTGGCTCCGGGCGAGGGCCACGAATACGAAGGTCCCGCGTTCCACGACTGCGGCATGCACTACGTGGACATCGCACGCTGGTATGCCCAGTCGGAATTCAAGACCTGGAATGCCCAGGCCGTGCGGATGTGGAACTACAAGGACCCCTGGTGGCTGCAATGCCACGGCACGTTCGAGAACGGCGTGGTGTTCGACATCACCCAGGGGCATGTCTACGGCCAGCTGGCCCAGACCCAGACCCATAATTCCTATGTGGACATCATCGGCACGAAGGGCATCGCACGCATGACGCACGATTTCAAGACGGCGATCGTCGAGCTGCACGGCGTGACGCAGACCCACCGCCTCATCCAGCCCTACGGGGGCAAGAACATCGACACCCTTTGCAAGCTCTTCGCCGAGTCGATCGAGACGGGCCGCCGCAGCGAGGCGCTCCCGGAGTTCCGCGACGCGGCGCTGGCCTCGGAGTACGCCTGGCGGTTCCTGCGCGACGCGCGGGAGCACGACCTCCCGGCCATCGGGGAACTGGAGACCCTGCGGCATATCCGCGAACGCCGCCGCACGATGAAGGACGGCTACGGCCTGCTGCGCAAACACGCATGACAATCGCATAACCCTAAAACTACCTGAACTTATGAATCATCTGTTATTTATCGGCGTGGGACAAATCGTCATCATCGCGCTTGTCGTGCTGCTGCTGTTCGGCGGCACGAAGATCCCGGAATTGATGAAGGGCCTCGGCAAAGGCTACAAGATCTTCAAGGACGAGGTCGACAACATCGAAAAGAACATCAAATAACCTCAATACTAACTCAAATTAAACCTCGAAACGATGGCAAAAGAAATGTCAAGAAGAACGTTCCTGAAGCAGGGAGCGGCTGCCGCGATCGGTTTAGCGGTCGTACCCAGCACGGTTCTGGGTAAGAAGTTCGGCTACACGGCCCCCAGTGACAAACTCAACATCCTGGGCGTCGGCGTCGGCGGACGCGGCGCTTCGGTGCTGAAGGGCCTGGAGAGCCAGAACATCATCGGCCTGTGCGATGTCGACTGGAAATACGCCGACCACATTTTCAAACGTTATCCTGCGGCCAAGAAGTTCAACGACTACCGCAAGATGTACGACGAGATGCTCAAGTCGGCCGATGCCGTGATGGTCGCTACGGCGGACCACACGCACGCCATCATCGCCGCCGACGCCATCACCGCCGGCAAGCACGTATATTGCGAAAAACCGCTGACCCACACCGTCTACGAGTCGCGCCTGCTGACCAAGCTGGCCGACAAGTACAAGGTGGCCACGCAGATGGGCAACCAGGGCGCATCGGCCGAAGGCGTGCGCAAGGTCTGCGAATGGATCTGGAACGGCGAGATCGGCGAGGTGCGCCGCGTGGACACCTTCACCGACCGTCCCATCTGGCCGCAGGGCCTGGCGCGTCCCGAGGAGGATATGCGCATCCCCAAGACGATGAACTGGGACGCCTTCATCGGTCCGGCTCCCTATCGTCCCTACAACGCCGCCTATACGCCGTGGAACTTCCGCGGATGGTGGGATTTCGGTACGGGTGCGCTGGGCGACATGGCCTGCCATATCCTGCACCCCGTGTTCAAGGGCCTGAAACTGGGCTATCCGACCAAGGTGGAGGGCAGCTCGACGCTGCTGCTGAACGAGTCCGCTCCCTCGGCACAGCGCGTGAAGTTCATCTTCCCGGCCCGCGACAACATGCCGAAGGTGGCCATGCCCGAAGTCGAGGTGCACTGGTACGACGGCGGCCTGATGCCGGAGCGTCCCGCAGGGCTTCCCGCCGGCAAGAACCTGAACGTGAGCGGCGGCGCCGCCATCTTCTACGGTACGAAGGACACGCTGATCTGCGGCTGCTACGGCAAGGACCCCTATCTGGTTTCGGGCCGTGTTCCCGAGGCTCCGAAGGTGCTGCGCGAGATCACCGAGTCGCACCAGATGGACTGGGTGCGCGCCTGCAAGGAGGACGCCGACGACCGCGTGCTTTCGGCATCGGACTTCAGCGAAGCCGGACCGTTCAACGAAATGGTCGTTATGGGCGTGCTGGCAGTCCGCCTCCAGGGCCTCAATCAGGTGCTGGAGTGGGACGGTCCGAACATGCGTTTCACGAACATCCCGGACGACGCCATGATCAAGACGGTCATCAAGGACGGCTTCCACATCAAGGACGGACACCCGACCTTCGACAAGACCTGGACCGATCCCGTGAACGCACAGCAGTTCGCCCAGGAGCTGATCAAACACACCTACCGCGACGGCTGGGCGCTTCCCGCCATGCCGCGTTGATTAACTAACCTGTCCGTAAAACTTTAAAAAAACAGAAAGAATATGAAAAAGACCCTTTTATTCTCGGTATGCGCGGCTCTGACCGCATCGTTGGTTTCGTGCGGCGGCCCCGGCGGCAAGGCCAAGACGGCTGAAACGGCCGATGCCAAAACCGCCAAGAAAGCTGTTCCCGAATACACCGTTGTCGACAACGCACAGGTGGACCTCGCCTCGTTCCCGCAGGACAAGGACGGTTACTACGTGATTTTCGACGGCAAGACGCTCAACGGCTGGCGCGGCTACGGCAAGGACAAGGCTCCTTCGCGCTGGACGGTGGAGGATGGCGCCATCAAGTTCAACGGCTCGGGCGGCGGCGAGGCCCAGACGGGCGAGGGCGGCGACCTGATCTTCGCCAAGAAGTTCAAGAACTTCGAGCTGGAGATGGAGTGGAAGGTTTCGAAGGGCGGCAACTCGGGCATCTTCTACCTGGCCCAGGAGGTTACGACCCAGAAGGACGGCAAGACCAAGTACGAGCCGATCTACATCTCGTGCCCCGAGTATCAGGTGCTCGACAACACCAACCATCCCGATGCCAAGCTGGGTGTCGACGGCAACCGCCAGTCGGCGTCGCTCTACGACATGATCCCCGCCGTTCCGCAGAACCAGAATCCCTTCGGCGAGTGGAACAAGGCCAAGATCATGGTTTACAAAGGCACGGTCGTACACGGCCAGAACGACAAGAACGTCGTGGAGTACCACCTGTGGACTCCCCAGTGGACCGAGATGCTGGAGAACAGCAAGTTCAGCTCCGAGAAGTGGCCTCTGGCGTTCGAGCTGCTGAACAACTGCGGCGGTGAGAACCACGAAGGCTACATCGGCCTTCAGGACCACGGCGACGACGTCTGGTTCCGCAATATCCGTGTCAAGATTCTCGATTAAGGGCTTCTTACGATGAGAAAAAGGCTATTCGCAGTCATCTGCGTCCTCCTCGCTCTGGCGATGCTCCCCGGCGGAGCATCCGCCAAAGCGAAGAAAGCCCCGAAGAAGGACATCGGTATCCAGCTCTATTCGGTGCGCAGCCTGATCGGGGTTTTCGGCAAGAGCCAGGGCGATTACAAACCCGTCCTGAAACAGCTCGCCGACATGGGCTACACTTCGGTCGAGGCCGCCAGCTACAAGGACGGAATGCTCTACGGGCAGACTCCCGAGCAATTCCGCAAGGATGTCGAGGATGCCGGTATGCGGGTGATTTCCACGCACTGCACGCTCAACCTCTCCGACGAGGAGCTGGCGAGCGGCGATTTCTCGAAGGCCCTCGCTTGGTGGGATGAGTGCATCGCGGCGCACAAGGCCGCCGGTGCGGAATATATCGTGGTCCCCTCGATGCGTAAGATTTCGACGCTCAAGGATTTGCAGACCTACTGCCGCTATTTCAACGAGGTGGGTGCGCGCTGTGCGGCCGCCGGCATGAAGTTCGGCTACCACAACCACTCGCGCGAGTTCGAGAAGATCGAGGATAAGGTTATGCTGGACTACATGCTCGAAAACACCGATCCCGACAAGGTGCTGTTCGAAATGGACGTCTACTGGACCGTGATGGGCAAGGCCAGCCCGGTGGACTACTTCAAGAAGTATCCGGGTCGTTTCCGGCTCCTGCACATCAAGGACCGTCGTGAGATCGGCCAGAGCGGCATGGTGGGCTTCGACGCCATCTTCGCCAACGCGCGGGAAGCCGGCGTGGAGAACATCATCGTCGAGATCGAAGGTTCGAGCTACAACGACATCGTGCGCAGCGTCCGCGAATGCGCCGATTACCTGCTCGAAGCGCCTTTCGTCACGGCTTTTTTCCGGGACAAATAACGCCTTCCGGCAGCGTTGCGCATATCCGGCCGTCCCTTGCGGACGGCCGGATATTTCGTTTTGTCGTTTTTGGCTGCCGCCGTGGTTTTTCCGCTGAATTATCGCTAATGTTGCGGGTGGAGGCCGGCACGGATGCTTTTGTGTCGTTTATGCCGGATGCGGCCGATACGGGCGGAAACATACACTGAAAAACGGGACCATCGAAAGATGGTCCCGTTTTTATGGTGGAGAATACGAGATTCGAACTCGTGACCTCTTGCATGCCATGCAAGCGCTCTAGCCAGCTGAGCTAATCCCCCTTGTTGTGGGTGCAAAGATAATCGGATTTTTTTATTTCCACAATTTTCGGCCCGAAAAATCGGCTCCGGAATTGAACTTTTTTCGAAAAAACATCCCGAAGCTCTTCGGAACGCTTCCGGAAGCCCGTCGCTGAAGGGTTTCTCCGACATCTGGGCCTCGGCCGAGAACATCAGCCATTGGGACATCGGGCTGGCTGGAGGGGTGCTGATTGCCAAACCCGGGAACCGGGCGATGATCTATGCCGCCACGACGCTCGACAACGGACGCAGATGAAGCGGCAGGGTGCGGCATACGGCATGGCTGGCAGTCCGGTGATCGCCAATATGCAGCGCCTGCTGGAGAATATCGTCCGCAAATCGGCCAATGTCTATTGATTCCCGGTTGCGGGGGGCTTCCACCTGCCGAAACCCCTCTCTCCTGCCGAAACGAACGGCGGACCCCGGGAAAGGGTCCGCCGTTTCGTTGTCCGGATGCCGGCTTCCCGGCTGCGGGGCTATTCCACCTCCCAGGTGGCTCCCGAGCGGAGCAGGTCGTCCACGCAGTGAATTTTGCTCGTGGCTTTGACCTCCTCGACCTGCTTCTCCACGGCGCGGTCGTAGACCGAGTCGTCCTCGACCGAGCGGATTACGCCCAGCGCTACCGGGTAGTCGGGGTATTTCATCGCCGCCAGCATCGAGTGCAGCGTGGTGTCGCGCTCGTGGGCGTCGTGTGTCAGCACGTCGTCCAGCGTGTAGCCGTCCTGGCCCACGGTCACCACCTTGAGTTTCATGTTCTCGAACACGATGCCCTTTTCGTTGTTGGCGCCGAAGAGCATCTTCTCTCCGTGGCGCAGCGTCACCGTGCGTTCGGCGCGCGTGGCCTTGTCGGCTGCGAAGTCGGCGTGGGTCTTATCGTTGAAAATCACGCAGTTCTGCAACGCTTCGATCACCGACATGCCCGTATGTCTGGCCGCGGCGATCATGCACTCCTTCGAGAGGGCGACCTCCATGTCGATCGTGCGGGCGAAGAACGTGCCCTTGGCGCCGATGACCAGTTCGCCGGGGTTGAACGGCTTCTCGACCGTTCCGTAGGGCGAGGTCTTGGTGATCTTGCCCAGCTTCGAAGTGGGGGAGTACTGGCCCTTCGTGAGGCCGTAAATCTCGTTGTTGAACAGGATGACGTTGAGGTCCACGTTGCGGCGGATGGCGTGGATGAAGTGGTTGCCGCCGATGGCCAGCGAGTCGCCGTCGCCGGTGGTGACCCACACCGAGAGGCGCGGGTTGGCCGTCTTGACGCCCGTCGCCACGGCGTTGGCGCGCCCGTGCACGGAGTGGAACCCGTAGGTCTTCATGTAGTAGATGAACCGCGACGAGCATCCGATGCCCGACACGAACGTGAACAGGTTGTGGGGCGTGTCGAGCGCGTCGGCGATTTCGGGCAGCGCGCGCTGCACGGCGCTCAAAATCGCGTGGTCGCCGCATCCGGGACACCAGCGTACCTCCTGGTCGCTCTTGAAATCCGCAGGGGTGTATTTGTAGTCTGCCATGGTTACTTCAGTAAGGATTCGAATTTCTGTTTAAGTTCTGCGACCGTGAAGGGCAGTCCCTCGCACTTGTTGTACTGTTCGTAGGGGAACTCCTGGAAGTTCTGGCGCAGATAGGCCGCGAACTGTCCTTCGTTCAGCTCGCAGACGACGATCCTGCGGAACTTCGCGAAGATGTCGCGCACCCCCTTCGGCAGCGGGTTGATGTAGTTGAAATGGCACAGCGAGACCTTTTTGCCCTCGCGGCGCATTTCGTCCACGGCGTTTTGCAGGTGGCCGCGCGTGCCGCCCCAGCCTACGACCAGCAGGTCGCCTTCCGCATCGCCCCAGACGGCCTGTGCGGGAATGTCGTCGGCGACTTTGGCCACCTTCGCCGCGCGGGTGTCGGTCATCTTCTGGTGGTTGGCCGGGTCGTGCGAGATGCAGCCCTTCACGCAGTCCTTCTCCAGTCCGCCCACGCGGTGCTCCAGACCCACTTTGCCGGGGAACGCCCAGCCGCGGGCCAGTTTTTCGTTGCGCACATAGGGCATGAACCCTCCTTCGGGAGCCTTGTCCACGATCGGGGGCTGAATGGCGGGGTAGTCCTTCATCTCGGGAATCCGCCACGGCTCGGAGCCGTTGGCGATGAATCCGTCGGTCAGCAGGATCACGGGCGTCATGTGCTCCATGGCCAGGCGTCCGGCTTCGAAGGCGTAGTGGAAGCAGTCGCTGGGCGACGATGCCGCCACGACGATCACCGGGCACTCGCCGTTACGGCCGTAAAGCGCCTGCTGGAGGTCGCTCTGCTCGGTTTTCGTCGGCAGGCCCGTCGAGGGTCCTCCGCGCTGTACGTCCACCACGACCAGCGGCAGTTCGGTCATCACCGCCAGTCCCAGCGCTTCGCTCTTGAGCGACAGTCCGGGGCCCGAGGTGGTCGTCACGGCGAAATTGCCCGCGAAGGCCGCGCCGATGGCCGTGCAGATGCCGGCTATCTCGTCCTCGGCCTGCACGGTCTTCACCCCGAGGTCCTTGCGTTTGGCCAGTTCTTCGAGGATCACCGTGGCCGGGGTGATCGGGTACGAACCGCAGAAGAGCGGCAGGCCCGCCTTCTCGGCCGCGGCGCAGAGTCCCCACGCCGTGGCGACGTTGCCGTTGATCGACCGGTAGGTGCCCTTTTCGCGGGGAGCCGGAGCCACGGTGTAGTTGTTGGCGAACTGGTGGGTGTTTGCGGCGTAGTTATAGCCTGCCGCTATGGCCAGCTTGTTGGCCTGGGCCACGGCGGGATTTTTCTTGGCGAATTTCCCGTCGAGGTATTTGAGTGCGTAATCCTCCGGACGGTCGAACAGCCAGAAGCAGATGCCCAGTGCGAACATGTTCTTGCACTTGACGACGGCCTTGTTGTCGAGTCCGGTCTCTTTCAGCGCCTCGCGCGTCATGGAGGTGATGTCGGGAACGACGACGTTGTATTCGTCGAGCTTGAGTTCTGCCAGCGGATCGAGGGTTGCGAATCCCGCCTTCTTGAGATGTTCTTCGGTGATCGAATCGCCGTCGAGGATGACCGTCGCGCCCGGCTTGAGCCACTTTCGGTTGGCCTTGAGCGCCGCGGGGTTCATCGCCACCAGCACATCGCAGTAGTCACCGGGATTCAGCTCGCGGTGGTCGCCGAAATGGACCTGGAAGCCCGAAACGCCCGCAACGGTTCCCTGCGGGGCGCGGATTTCGGCGGGGTAGTCGGGGAAGGTCGAGATGCCGTTTCCCAACAGCGCCGAAGTGTCGGAAAAGAGCGTGCCCGTGAGCTGCATGCCGTCGCCCGAATCGCCCGAAAAGCGGATCACGACGTCCTGCAACTCCCGCACTTTTGATTGTTCCATGATTTTGGTTTCAGATTATGGGTTAACAACGATTTCGCAAATATACAGTGACTGATTGGGGCAAAACGGCGAATTTGTTCGCAGTCCATGCCGAACCGATCCTGTCCGTTATGCAAATATATTAAATAAATTGTCATATCGGACTTTTTCGGGCGATTTTTTAGTTTTCCGTTCCGTGTCTGTCGGTTTTTTGCGTCCCGGATTGCTAATTCGCTGTAATTCAAAAGATAACTTTTTGTTGCGATCGTCGCTGAAAAACCTTTTCGGACTCCGTTCTTTCGGATGCGCTCCGCATGCCGCCGGAATTTCGGGCCGAAAAGCGGCGATCCGGACGATTTTTTTCATTCCGGTGCGGTTTCCTCGTTCTTTTGGGCTACTTTTGCAGTTTCAAATTCAGATTTTAAGAATGATTACAGTTTCGAATTTAGAGGTACAATACGGAAAACGGGTTCTTTTCAAGGATATCAATCTCAAATTCACCCCGGGCAACTGCTACGGTGTGATCGGGGCCAACGGGGCGGGGAAGTCCACGTTCCTCAAAGTGCTCAGCGGCGAGGTGACCCCGTCGCGGGGCAACGTGGCCTTCGGCCCGGGCGAACGCCTGTCGGTGCTCAAGCAGGACCACTTCGCCTATGACGGGTTTACGGTCCTCGACACGGTTCTGATGGGGCATCAGCCGCTGTGGGAGACGATGAAGGAGAAGGAGGCGTTGTACGCCAAGCCCGACTTTTCGGAGGAGGACGGTCTCCGGGCCGGGGAGCTGGAGGAGCGGTTCGCGGAGATGCAG
Source organism: Alistipes sp. 56_sp_Nov_56_25 (assembly GCF_001915285.1). Lineage (NCBI taxonomy): Bacteria > Pseudomonadati > Bacteroidota > Bacteroidia > Bacteroidales > Rikenellaceae > Alistipes > Alistipes sp. 56_sp_Nov_56_25. The sequence continues at coordinate 5,146 of NZ_MNQF01000019.1, read as the reverse complement.
GGCTGGAACGCCGAGAGCGACGCCGCCAACCTGTTGAGCAGCCTCGGGGTCCGGGAAGCCCTGCACGGCCAGCTGATGCGCGATTTGAGCGCCAAGGAGAAGGTGCGCGTGCTGCTGGCGCAGGCCCTGTTCGGCAAACCCGACAACCTGCTGCTCGACGAGCCGACCAACGACCTCGACCGGACGACGATCGCGTGGCTGGAGAACTACCTGTCGAATTACGAAAACACGGTGCTGGTCGTCTCGCACGACCGCCACTTCCTCGATTCGGTGTGCACGCATACGGTCGATATTGATTACAGCGACATCAACCTTTTCTCGGGCAATTACAGCTTCTGGTACGAATCGAGCCAGCTCGCCCTGCGCCAGCAGCAGAACCAGAACAAGAAGGCCGAGGAGAAGAAAAAGGAATTGCTGGAATTCATCCAGCGGTTCAGCGCCAACGTCGCCAAGTCGAAGCAGACGACTTCGCGCCGGAAGATGCTCGAACGGCTCAACATCGAGGAGATCAAGCCCTCGATGCGCAAATACCCGGGCATCATCTTCCAGCCCGAACGCGAGGCGGGCACGAAGATCCTCGGGGTCGACGAGTTGAGCAAGACGGTGAACGGCGAACGGCTTTTCAGCGACGTCAGCTTCACGGTCGAGAAGGGCGACAAGATCGCCTTCCTGGCGCGCGATCCGCGTGCCGTGTCGGCGCTGTTCGACATTCTGGTCGGCGACGACAAGGCCGATTCGGGCGTCGTCGAGTGGGGCACGACGATCAATTACGCCTACCTTCCGCTCAACAACGCCCCCTGGTTCGAGAGCCAGCTCTCGATCGTCGACTGGCTGGCGCAGTTCTCGTCCGACACCTCGGAGCTCTATTTGAGGGGGTATCTGGGCAAGATGCTCTTCAGCGGCGAGGAGATTTACAAGAAGGTCAGCGTCCTCTCCGGCGGCGAGAAGGTGCGCTGCATGGTGGCGAAGATGATGATCCAGCAGCCCAATACGCTCGTGCTGGACTCTCCGACCAACCACCTCGACCTCGAATCCATCCAGGCGTTCAACAACTCGCTGATCAATTTCAAGGGCAACGTGCTGATGAGTTCGCACGACCACGAATTCGTCAATACGGTCGCCAACCGCATCATCGAACTCACGCCCAACGGCATGGTCGACCGTTATATGGAGTACGACGACTACATCACCGACGAGGTCGTCGCCCGGCGTCTGGAGGCCCTCTGGGCCTGAAACGCGCGGCATGCCGGCCCTGAAAACGAAAACAGCCCCCGCTTCGGTTAGCGGGGGCTGTTTCATGCGGAGGTGTGCGGAACCTACTGCGGCTGCTTGCCGATGTAGGCCAGAATGCCGCCGTCGACGTAGAGGATGTGTCCGTTGACGAAATCCGAAGCGTCCGATGCGAGGAACACGGCGGGTCCCATCAGGTCTTCGGGCGTGCCCCAGCGTGCCGCGGGGGTCTTGGCCACGATGAACGAATCGAACGGGTGGCGCGATCCGTCGGCCTGACGCTCGCGCAGCGGTGCGGTCTGGGGCGTCGCGATGTAACCCGGGCCGATGCCGTTGCACTGGATGTTGTATTCGCCGTACTCCGAAGCGATGTTGCGGGTCAGCATCTTCAGTCCGCCTTTGGCTGCGGCGTAGGCCGAGACGGTCTCGCGGCCCAACTCCGACATCATCGAGCAGATGTTGATGATCTTGCCCTTGCCCTTCTTGATCATCGAGGGGATGACGGCCTTCGAGACGATGAACGGGCCGTTGAGGTCGATGTCGATCACCTGGCGGAACTCCGCGGCGGTCATCTCGACCATCGGGATGCGCTTGATGATGCCGGCGTTGTTGACGAGGATGTCCACGATGCCGACCTCTTTTTCGATCTGCGCCACCATGGCGTTCACCTGCTCCTCGCTGGTCACGTCGCAGACGTAGCCTTTGGCCTCGATGCCCTCGGCCTTGTAGGCGGCCAGGCCTTTGTCCACCAGCTCCTGTTTGATGTCGTTGAAGACGATTTTTGCGCCCTGACGTGCGAAAGCCGTTGCCAGTGCGAATCCGATGCCGTAAGAGGCGCCCGTCACGAGCGCGACCTTACCTTCCAGTGAAAAGTTTACCATAATTTTGAATTATGAATTTTGAATTATGAATTATGAATTATTTCAGATCGGTTATTTTCGAAAAATCCTGGTCGCCGTAGTCGAGGTTCTCGCCGCCCATGCCCCAGATGAAGGTGTAGTTGTGCGTGGCTGCGGCGCTGTGGATCGACCATTCGGGCGAGAGCACGGCCTGATCGCCCTTCATCCAGATGTGGCGCGTCTCGTCGACTTCGCCCATGAAGTGGCACACGGCCTGGTCCTCGGGCACTTCGAAATAGAAATAGGCCTCCATGCGGCGCGAGTGCACGTGTGCGGGCATCGTGTTCCACACGCTTCCGGGCAGCAGCTCGGTCATGCCCATCTGCAACTGGCAGGTCGGCAGCACCTGGTTCACGAGCATCTTGTTGATGTTGCGGTCGTTCGACCCTTCGAGCGAACCCATGTGGGCCACCACGGCGTCGGCTTTGGTGACCTTCTTGTCGGGGTAGTTGCGGTGTGCGGTCAGCGAGTTGAAATAGAATTTGGCGGGATTCCCGGCGTCCTCGCTCGCGAAGGTCACCTCGCGGTCGCCCGAACCGAGGTAGAGGGCCTCCTTGTAGCCGAGTTCGAACACGGCGTCGCCGGCCTTCACCACGCCGGGGCCTCCGACGTTGTAGATGCCCATTTCGCGGCGCGTGAGGAAGAACGGAGCCTTCAGCGGGTCGATGGCTTCGAGGCGGAGCGTCTCGGCGACAGGCATGGCGCCTCCGACGACCATGCGGTCGTACATCGAGTAGACCATGTTGACCTCGTCGGCCGTGAATACCTTTTCGATCAGGAAATCGCGGCGCAGACGCGCCGTGTCGTAGCTTTTCGCATCCTCGGGATGCGCCGCATAGCGGATTTCGTAATTGGTTTTCATAGTTATAATTGTTGCATTCGTTGTATTCCGGAACGGCGGGCCGCAGCCCGGAGTTTGACACGGTCGAAATTGGCGAACCAATTCGACCTTTGCAAAGATAATAAAAAATCCGGAATTGGTTACCCAAAACCGGATTTTATTTGCGCAGCTTTGTCCGATTGCGTTTTTTCGCCCCTTCGGTCTGCCTCCGCTGTTTCTGCTAACGGATCGAGTTCATCCTGATGCTCGCCTTCACGAGCGCGATGGCGCGGATGCGCGAGATCTCCACGTCCTTGTCGGCGTGGTGCTGGTTCTGGCTCACGAGCTTCACGTAGCCTGCGCGGTCGGATTTCTGAATGTACTTCACCGTCACGTACTCCTCGCCGTCGATGTCGATCGACAGCAGGTACATGTCGCCCCAGAAGATGTCGTTTATGTCGCGCAGCTGCTTGTACAGCACGATGTCGCCGCTCTTGAGCAGCGGGTACATCGAGTCGCCGACGATATAGATCGCCCCGTCGCATTTCGGGAGGTTGGGAATGTGGATGAAGTTGACGGGCTTGCTCTGCGCCTGGTCGGTGAACAGCGGGACCAGGCCCGCCGTGCCCTCGATCGAGTAGAGGGGGACGCTTTGCAGCGGCAGCGAGTTGTCCGTGCGGTGCATGTAGGCCGTCAGATCGGGTTCGGCGTTGAACATGTTGCCCTTGCCGGTTTCGAGCCAGTCGGGATTGACGTTCAATTCCTGAACCAATATGTTGCGGTTGCGCGCCGAAAGCCCCGCCTTGCCGGTTTCAATCATCGACAGCGCCGCTTTGCCGATTCCAAGTCGTTGTGCCAGTTGCTCTTGTGTCATGCCGAGCTGCTTGCGTATCAGTTTTACCCGTTCGTTCATCGCTTTGTTATCGGAATTATTTATATAAAATATTTGAACTTTATTGCAGAAAATTCAAATTTTGAACTTATCTTTGTTCTGCAAAGTTAAACAATTTATTCTCTTCTGCAAACTCTTTTGCGAAAAAACGATTAATTATCAATGATGTATTCGGTTTCATCGGAACTTTACCTTGAAGTGGCCGCGCGTCTTGCGGAGGCCATCGGCGGGGGAAGTTACTTTTCAGGCTCGCTCACGTTTCCTTTCGGCGATATGGAGTGCCGGCTCACGGCCTCGGTGATCGTCTACCGGCGACGCGAGCGGCTCCCCGAGGGCGACCGGGACGCGATTGCGGACCTGGTTCCCGTCTGGTGGGAGTTTCACACCGTCCGCAGCGACGGCGAAGCGCTGAACGACTTCTCGTTTTCCGAGGTGCGCGCGCTCCTCTGACCTGCCGCCGCGCTCCGGCCCTCCTTCCCCGGCACGGCGCTGCCGCCGGAGCGCACCCCGACAAAAAACCTGCCCGCCGCGGCGCCGCGCATGGGTTTTTCAAAAAATTTCAGTAAAATGCTCAAACCAACCGAACCGACCTCTGCGGAGCGCTCCTCCGCAGAGGTTTTCGTAACCGGCGGGAACGCCTCTCCGGATGCTCCCGCGTGCGATGCCGTATTTGCGGGCTTTCCGCTGTTTTCCGGCGGCTCGCCGTTTCCCGAGGGGCTGGTGCTTCCGGACGACGCGCCGCCGGCCGCGCCCCCGTCCTTCGCCGATTTCGCCCTCGGGGTCTATCCCTTTCTCGAATTCGAACCCTTTCACCGGGCCTATTACCGGGTGCTGGAGGCCTTTGCCGCGGGGCGCGTCCGGCGGCTGATCGTCACCATGCCGCCCCAGCACGGCAAGAGCGTCGGGGCCACGACCCTGCTCCCGGCCTACGTGCTGGGACTCGACCCCGACTGCCGGGTGGCGATCGCCTCCTACTCGGGGACGCTGGCCTCGAAGTTCAACCGCCGCGTGCAGCGCATCCTCGAATCGCAGGAATACGCGGCCTTTTTTCCGGACACCTCCATCAAGCGGGGGGCGAAACCGCCCGGCTACATCCGCACGGCCGACGAGGTCGAGATCATCGGCCGCCGGGGCGGGCTGCTCTCCGTCGGCCGCGAAGGGTCGCTGACGGGTAATCGCGTGGACTGCTTTGTTTTGGACGATTTATACATATAGTAATCAATTTTGTCGCAGATTAACAAAAAAACGTTAAATTTGCGCTAAAGATTGATTGACAGCGTTATGGAAAAATCGAAAAGAGTAGTC
>NZ_MNQF01000018.1:0-30937 GCF_001915285.1 Alistipes sp. 56_sp_Nov_56_25 | reverse complement strand
CATCAAATATGTGTTCAAAAGTTTTGAATGGTCATATCATACTGACAGACACCAGTATTACAACGATTTTAGCACCCGAAATGACCTATACGCCAAAAATCACGCCTTCTTATTGCCGATATTTCCGTTGGTTCGATACTTTCTAAAGAGAAAAAGGCTCGGTGTATGCTTGTATAAGTTATCGAATGAGGCTACAATATCTCTCTCAAAGAAAAAATTGGGAAATGATGTTTTTCCCTCGTTGTAAAAAATTAGGTGCAAACAACCCTTACGAATCAAATAGAGGCGATCGGCCATCTTTCCCTCTTCCAATAAAATGGTTTTCGAGGGAATGGACAAGTTGTTAAACCCAACCTGTGATTTGAATATGTGTCTAAGTGATTGTCTTTTATCATAATGCAAAGTTACAAAAAAGCCTCGTACCAAAATGCGCTGAGGCTGATTATTATTTTATATCCGTATTGCAAAATTTTTGCTTCGCCTTTTCTCTTACTCAAATCAACGAAAAGAGACGGCCTTTGAGCCGTCTCTTTTCGTTGATTTGCAGATTGTCACTCGATTCCTTCGAACAGGAAGGGGGAATAGGCAAAACCTGCGGCATCATAGACCCGGCGCAGGGCCGGCATGCGACGAACGAAATCGTTGTAATCCTTGCGATCGTAGGCCCAGCCTACTTCGGCCAAGGCCGCCAAGCGTGGTAGCAGCATGCGCTGGGCATGTCCGATGTCGGCAATGAATTCGGCCCAGAGATTTCCCTGTACTCCGAGAATATAGGTTTGCTGCGCGGGTGTCAGTTGATCGTAGGGATCGAGGCGATATACCTGCCGCGCAGGGAGGTAGCGGGGAAATGCCAGAGGCTCGCCGTATTTCTCGGGGTCCGAAGTTTGGTAGTAGTCCAGATAACAGTTTTTCCAGGGAGCCATGATTACGTGATTACCTTGCTGGGCTGCAGCGATACCGTATTTGGGCTCGCGCCAGGACATGACGGCAGCCGAAGGAGTGACACCTCCCTGCAGGATCTCGTCCCAGCCGATTAGGTTGCGCCCGTGAGCCTTGAGCCATTGTTCGATTCTGCGCACGAGATAACCCTGCAACTGTTCTTCATTCTTCAGTCCGTTTTCACGAATGCGTTGTTGACAGAAAGGACATTTTTTCCAACGGCTTTTGGGACATTCGTCTCCGCCGATGTGGATTAGGTTTGACGGAAAAAGTGCGATAACCTCCGCGAGGACATTTTCGAGGAACTCGAACGTCGTCTCCTTTCCGGCGCAGTAGATGTCTTCGCTGATTCCCCATTTTGTCCAGACTTCATAGGGACCGCCCGTGCAGCCCAGCCATGGATAGGATGCGAGAGCCGCAGCGCTATGTCCGGGCATTTCGATCTCGGGGATGATCACGATGCCACGGTCGGCTGCATAGCGGACGACGTCACGGATCTCCTCCTGCGTATAATAACCCCCGTAGGGCGTGTCGTCATAGGTGGTTGAAGTCTTGTGAAACCCGACGATCGTTTCCCGGCGGTTGGATCCGATACGGGTCAGTTCGGGGTAGCGCTTGATCTCGATGCGCCAGCCTTGGTCATCGGTCAGGTGCCAGTGAAACCGGTTGATCTTGTGCAGGGCGAGGATGTCAATAAATTTTTTGACATCTGCAGCCGGGAAGAAATGACGTGCGGCGTCGAGCATGGCTCCCCGGTAGGCGAACCATGGTTTGTCACGGATTTCGACGGCCGGAATGCGGTTTCCGTTAATCAGTTGTCGGAGGCTCTGGAGCCCGTAAAGGACCGCGCGGGGCGAACCTCCTGTTACTGCGACATTTCGGCGGGTGACCGAAAGTGTGTACTCCTCTTCTCCGAGTCCGGATGCTAGGTTGAGTGAAATTGCACGACGCGCCGGGATATCCATCACCGAAAGCGGACCGTCGAAGAGCGGGGCAATGTCGGCTGCGAAGATTTCCGCGACGGTGTGCAATTCATCCGTGAGAACCGCTATGGGCGTTGCGGACGTTATGGTGAAATTGCCGTGTCCTTGCTCGACGGAGAGCGGGCGGGGAACTATCGGCGGAACGGCCGAAATTGCCGGGACTGCGATGAGAAGAGCCGCAGTGAATGCAAATAACTGTTTTAAACGAATCATAGGTTGGGGGATAATGGTTGGACTTGGATTTTCAGGGGTTCGGAAACAATCCCATCAGTTGAGGCCGCAAGATGGATCGTGCCGCCTTGCTGTCCGATCCGCAGTAGAGCTGGAGCGATGCCGGCCTCGGCTTGCGGCGTTGCGGTATAAACGTATTTTGCATCTCCTGAGACGGTGAATTGCACGGGTTTGTCGTAATCGGTCACGACATTGCCTGCCGAATCTGTCACCGTGGCATAGACGAACAGCACATCGTTACAGCCGCTCTGGGGCGGAGTGCCGCTTTCATCCAGCTTGAGTCGGATATGGGCCGGTTTGCCGGGAGTCGCTACGGTGTGGCGTGCGGCGATTTTACCGCCGATATATCCTGTCGCCGTCAGTGTTCCGGGCTTTTCGCAAGAGGCTGCAAAACTGAAAGGAGGGTGTGGTAGCCGGTTGCTCATTGTATTCGTATCAGGGGTCCGACGGCCGAGGGAACGGCCGTCGAGGGTGAGTTCCACCTCTTCGCAGTTACTGAATATGCGTACTCCGCGACTGATGCCGGGTTTCCATTCCGAAGCGATAAAGACCATCGGTTCGGAGAATGGTGTACCTTCATCCGCATCGCGCTGGCTGCGGAAGAACCAGGCGGCGTATTTGGGCAGGCGGAAAACATCCGAGGCTCCCGAAAGTTCGAGGTCGGGCAGCAGTCCCCGACTGTAATCGAACATGGCCCAATAGCCGTCGGCGAAAGCATGCGTCGAGAGGTTGTCGTTATGCGCCTCCTGCACATTGGTTGCCTGTTGGAGCAATCTCACCTCGCCCGAGCCGCGGGCTTGTCGGGAAAAGCGTTCCTCAGGGAGCATATCGCTCCACCGTTCCTGTTCGAACCCGGCATTCATGGCGAAATATTCCCAGTCGCCGTATTCTGAAACGATCAGTGGTTTGCTATATAGAGCCTCCTTACGGTGCTGGCGGGCTTCGATGTAGATATCGTAACCGTATTTCATCCATCCTGCTATATAGGTCTGTCCAGGATACTCTTCATGCCCGATAGCTACGGCCCGGTCGATGAATTCCTCGGGCATACGGATTTCGTTGATCGAGAGTTCCCAGGCTAGGATGCAGGGGTGGTTGCGGTCGCGGCGGATCATTTCTCGGCTGCTGTGCAGAGCGTGTTCCGTGAATCGTTCGTCACCGAAGTACTGCCAGCCGAGGATCGGCTCCAGAACGAAGATACCGTATTCGTCGCAGGCATCCAGAAAAGCTGGCGAGGAGGGGTAATGCGAGGTGCGGACGTAGTCGAAACCGGCTTGCTTGATCTTCCAGGCATCGCGCCGTTGGGCGTTGTCCGAGAGGGCGTAGCCGATGTAGGGATACTCCTGATGACGGTTTACACCTCGCAAGAAGCGGGCTTTACCATTCAGACGAAGTCCTTCGGGTGTAATGACGATCTTCCGTATGCCGAAGCGCGTCTGTTCCCGGTCGATACTCCGTTTCCCGATATACAATTCGGTTTCGAGCGTATAGAGTGCCGGGGTTTCAGGTGACCAGAGTGCGGGATTCGGGATCCGGAAAGTCTGTTCCGTTTCGGCATCGCCTCCGCCGGGTACCTGGACCGTGCCACCGAAACGGGCACGGTCCAGTCCGTTTCCCGTGATGCGGTGAACGATCGTTAGGCATTCGCCGGTTTCCGAGAGATTTCGTATGTGGCTTTTGACCCGGACGAGTGCTGAAGTGTCGGACACTTCCTCCGTGCGGACGAAGATGCCGCCTCCGGCAATGCGGTTAGCCGCTACGGGATCGGAGAGGTGCACCAGAGCCTTGCCTGTCAGCCAGACGTTGCGATAGAGTCCTCCGTACGTGTTGAAATCGAGCCGTTTCAGAGGTTTGGGGCCTGTGACGGGATTGTCGCGATTGTCGAGCCGTACTACGAGCAGGTTCTCTTTGTCGGGGTACAAGGCGTCGGTCAGGTCGGCCGTGAAGGGAAGGTAGCCACCCAGGTGACTGGCGATGTGTTGTCCGTTGAGCCATACATCGGCTTCATTCATGGCACCTTCGAACGTGAGCGACAAAAGGGCTTCCGGATCCGTTTTTGGAGCTTCGAACCGTTTGGCGTAGAAGCATATACCTTGCCATTGGTCGTTGGCCGGAACAGGTTCGAGGCGCGGCGTGTGAGGAAGGTCGACCGATTGCCATCCGTTAGGAATCCCTTCGGCGGAGATGCTGCGGCCGTCGAGCGGGGAGTCCTGTTCGACCGTGAAAAACCAACCGTCGTTGAACAGATGTCGGAACGGAACCCGTTCTCCGGCAGCGGCTGTAATGGCGACGGAAAGGAGTGTCAGCAGGATTGTGAAACGTTTCATGGAATTTATTTCTTATCGGAAATATCCACGTGCCAGTTCTTCTGCTCGGCGACGTTGACCCGGCATTTGTCGGCTCCGGGGTTGCCCGTTATGCGGAAATTGACGTTTTCGCTGCGTTTGGAGCGTGCGGGAAGCTGGTTGAATATCCGGTTGAGAGCCTTGGCGTCGAAACGGTTGTTTTGGAAATACATGCCTGAAAGTTTGCCGTTGTTGCTGAGGTCGAGCTCTGTGAGGACGTTGTTATTACAGCCCAGCCGCATCAATGCTTTGTTGTTCGTCACGTCGATCGAGGCCAGTTCGTTGTAGCCGCAATAGAGTTGTTGGAGTTGTGCGGCCTTCGAAACGTCGATTGATGTCAGGGCGATGCGTTCGCATTTCAGGAAGTTGATCTGGTCGCCATAGATACGGATCTCATTGCCGGAGAGCGTGCCGCTCACGCGTGTCGATTTGTTTCCGACAACGGCTTTCTGAGGTCCTTTACCCCAATCGATCTCGACTGTTCCGGGTTCGGTCAGGCGCATTTCGAGCACGATTTGCGTCCCCGGCTCTTTCGAGGTTGTCAGCACGATGGGCTGACCTCCCGTGTTACTGCCTTCGATGTCGGGCATCCAGTTTTTGCTTACGGCCAGCTTCGTATTGCAGACGGCAGCTCCAGGATTACCCTTGATACGCAGCGTTACGTGGTCGGGGGTTCGCGGACGGCGGGGCAATTCGCCGAAGATAGCGTTCAGCGCGGTTGCGTTCATTCGGTTTTCCTGCAGGTATATACCCGTGAGTTTGGGATTGTTCCGCAGGCTTAATGACGTGATACGGTTATTGTTGCAGCCTAACCGTACTAGTTCGCGGTTCGCTGAAACGTCGATCGCCTCGAGCAGGTTCTTGCCGCAGTAGAGTTGCTGAAGTTCCGTGGCGGCCGCTACATCGAGGTCCACGATGTCGTTGTCGGTACAGTCGAAGAAGAGCACTCCATCGCCGTATATTTTGACAACCTTGCCTGCGACAGGGCCTTCAACGGCCGTGCTCTCGGTGCCAACAGCATATTCCCGCATAAAGCCGTCTCCCCAGTCCACGTTTATCTTGCCGGGTTCGGCCAGACGCATTTTCAGGGTTGCGGGCATGCCCGTGGCCCGGGAGGTCTGGAAAATTACGGCGGGGTTTCCGGCGTACCCTGCCAGGTAGCAAAGTGCTGATAAAACGGATAACAAGATGGTTTTCATTATGAAGTTCGTTTTTAAGGTTTGTTATTTCCAAAGTACGACTACCGTTTGACGGCCACCGAGACGGATGCGTCGGCCGTCGGCAGAGAGTCCGGTGCCGAAGATTATTTCGGGACGCAGTCCCGGAGGAGCAATCAGTCGGGCCGAGGCCGCTTCCGAACGGTTGTTGGTAATGACCGTGACGTAACGGTCGCCGTTGCAGAGAATACGCAGCAGCAGGCCTTCGGCATAGGCGCCGAATCGGAAGGGCTGCGATTTGAGGTTGGGTTCGATCTCGGCGGCGGCCAGCCGGGCCAGTTCCCGGGTTCCGATGTCGCGTGAACCCATGCTTACACAAGCCGGGATCCAAAGCGTTTCGCCTTTGCCGAGATGGTTGCGCAGGGCACAGACGCCTTCGTCATGCCGTCCTGCCGGTGTTCCGGTCGTAGCTTCCACAAACGGTTTCCACATATAGGCTTGCAAATCGGCTTTCAGACCATCGATCCGGATGCTGTTGAGCGAATCGCGCATCCGCAGGTCGGTCATCCGGCCGCCCAGCAATCGCTCCATCGCAAATTCGCTCTGCATCGTATTGGTTTCGTATTCGTCGAAGAAACCCGTGAGTCCTTCGCCTATGAGTTTGTTGCCTGCGCTGACGAAACGCTCCATGCGAGGGATGATGGTGTCGGGAATGCCAATCATGTCGGCAAGAATTGCTACGCGTCCCGTCTGTTCCGATTCCCAGTCGTAATCCTGTAAGTAACGGATGTCGACCTGGCAGCCCATTTTCTGTAGTGCCATGAACCAACTCAGCAGGCTTTGTATGTGGGCATTGCGGTCGAAGCGTCGGGCGCCGCATTCGAACGGGTCGATGTGTAGCAGCAGGCGCATGGTTTCGGGACTCAGCAGTAGCGTAACCGTTCCCTGCCAAGGTTTTGCTCCGCTGAAGAAATCATTGTGGCGAGCCAGCACACGGTTCATTTCGGCCGTCACGCGCGAGCGGTCGGTCGCTTCGCTGCGGAAGCCGAACACGCCCCATTCGCCAGCTTCGATACCCTGCTTGCGGTAGTTGAGGCTCCAATAGACGACTTTGCGGGCTCCCGATCCGATCCCGGTCCAGATCCACTGTGCCAGGTCGAGCGAGTCGGGGCACATCGGGGTCTTACCGCTCCAAATATTGTTTCCGCCTTGTAGCTCGCTGACCCAGAATCGCCCTTCGGGGGCTGCACCGCGGAGAATTTCGGAAATACCCGCTACGGCATAGCCGTAGTTGTCGCGCGGTAGGAGCCGCAGTTGCCACGAGGCGTGCATTGACGCTCCGTAGACGTCGAAGATTTCTCGGTAGGCCGGCAGGTTATACTGGTGTGCGGATTCGAAGACATTGGCCGGATTCATCGTAATGATGTGGCGTGTGTCGTACCGGCGGATATTGTCAGCAATCCAGCGCAGGTTCCAGGTCAGGAAATCCCGTTGGAACTGATACCAATCGACTGTCGGGACCGGCCAGTAGAAATAGTTGCCGCGTTCCCACAGGGGGTTGTAGACGATTTGCGAGAAATCGGTGTAGTGCTCGATCCACGCTTCGTTGACCGCTTCGACGGTACTGTATTTAGCCGCTGCCCACTCCTGCAGCCGGGCCGTGGCCAGCGGTGACCGGGGATCGAAGCGCCGAGGTTCGTTGAGTACCCACCAACTTTCCAGGGCTTGGTCGTCGCGGTAACGGGTCACCGTCTGCCGAATGTATTCGGCAGCGCGGACAAGTACCTGTTCTGAATCGAAGAGTTCGTTGAATTGCGGCCGCCCCCGGAATTTTTCGCTCAGCCATGCCGGACCGTGGATCGCGCAGAGCGTCGCTTCAATCCGTACCTTGTGCCGGTTTGCAGCGGCAAAGGCCGTGTCGTAGAGCGAGAAATCGAATTCCCCGGGTTGTTTTTCGATGTAGTTCCACATCAGGAACAACCTGACGGAGCGCATGCCGTTATTTGCGGCGAAACTGAACCAACCGTCGATCTGTTCGGGAGTTTGGCCCGGTTCGATCCACACTTCGGCGCCGATGTCTATCGATTCCTGTGCGCGGGCGGCCCCGAAGGGCCGGGCGCACAGCATGAGCAGACAGAGGAGCAGTTTACTGTTGAATCCGAGTCGTTTCATAGGATCTGTTCTGTGATTTATTCACCGGCTTCGGGATCGGTAATGTGAATGCGGAGTTTGCAGATCGTCTCTTTGCTGCCGTCGATATTGGCGTTCTGGGCCCGGAAGACGACTTCGTAGGTTCCCGGATATTCGAATTCGTATTCGAAACTCTCTTTCTTGACATCGTTCACGCCCTTGATGCCGATCGCGCGGTCGGGACCCATGTCGAGCACCCGGTCGAGCCATACGGCTTGGGTAATGGCCCAGTTGTCGGCTCCATCGCTTTGATAGGTGCCTCCGCCGGGCTTGTTGCCCCAGCCGACACGGAATTGGATCACTTTGTTGGCTTCCTGTATCTCGCTGTTGCGCGGCGGTGCCTGCTGTTCGAACTTGGTGGTCATCTGCCATCCGAAACCGCCCCACGTCGTCAACTCTGTATTGAGCGTTTCATAACGCGACGAGAGCACGAAGTTCTTGACGCGGGTGATATGAGTGTCGTGTCCGTTCGACCACGGTTCGGCTGTGTACCGAACGGCGAAATAGAGTTTCGTCCGGTCACCGTCGAGCAGATCGGTGATGTTCGCAGTTCCGACATTGGTGTAGGCGTTCGTGCCGATGACCTGTTTATCGGCGTCCTTGTAGGGCCCCAGCAGGTTGAAACGGTCGGAAATGTCGATCCACTCTACGTCGGACGCAGTGATCCCCTCGTACGAGTAGTCTTCGTCGAAATTCTTCGATACCAATACATGAAACTGGTCGAGTTGCTGTCCGTCGATGTGCTGCTGATCGAAAGTGATCAGAAAATCAGGCTCAGCGATACGGCCGTCGGTATAGTCGTAGTTGTTACCTAACTCTCCGGTGTAGCACGAGATGATGTCGGGGTTGCCGTGGAAGAAGAATTTCACGGATTCGCCCGCCGCATAGGTATCTTTTTCGGTCGTGACGCTGAATACGGGCGCTTCGACCTTTTCGATCTTTTCGCACGAAGCAAGCGCCAGCGCCAGCCCCGCGATGCAAATGATATGTTTTAACATGATGATTGTCGGATTAAAGGTTGTTACCATCCCGGGTTCTGCTTGAGGTTGGTGTTTAGAGCCATCTCGTAGCTCGGAATTGGCCACAGGACGTCACGTGCCGTGACATTGCCGAAGGTAGCCTTCGCATGCTTCAGATCGCCGAACGAAGGGGCCTTGTTTGCATCGGCCAAACAGTCTTTCATCTGCGTGAGAAAGATTCCCCAGCGGATCAGATCGCCTTTGCGCAGTGATTCATAGGCTAGTTCGCGGGCGCGCTCACGCTGTATTTCCTCGCGGAATTCGGTGTAGTCCATGCCGGACCAGTCCACTGAACCATCTGGCGTATTCACCGGTTTGCCGTAACCGCGACGGACGACCTGATTTACGGCAGCGTAGGCTTCTGACGTAGGTCCCTGGTTGACTTCGTTCTCCGCTTCGGCATACATCAACAGTACATCGGCATAGCGCAGCAGCGGAAAGTTGGTCGGTGTGTAGCTGCGGTGTTTGGGCAGCAAGGTCTCGAACTCACGGCGGAATTTGCCGCAGTTGCGGTTGAAAAGCTCCGTGCTTTTCCAGTAAGTCTTGGGAACTTCCTGTCCCTCTTCGACCTTCGTGCCCCAGTTGTATTTGAAAGGTGCGATCGTGAAGTCGCGGCGCAGGTCGCCGTCTTTGTAGACCTTGTAGGCATATTGTGTAGCGTTGATATAATCGTAAGTGTATCCGATACTGTTGTTCGTATCGGTCGAATTGCGGATTCCGTTGTTGCCGCCGACATAACCGCCCAGTGTGGCGTAGAGTCCTGAGCCGTTCCCGTAAAACTCCACTTCCCAGATACTTTCTTTGATGTCGTAGAGGTCCTGTGCGTAGTTTTTGAATATCTGCTGGAAGTCCGGATTGAGTTCATGGAATCCCAGACCCATCACCTTCAGCGCACAGTCGCGGGCATCCTCGTAATGCGATGTTTCTTTGAGCGGTTCGCCGGCCATGTAGAGGTGGACGCGGGCCAATATGCCCCATACTGCCGATTCGCTCACGCGGCCTCCGTATCCCAGAACATCGAGTTTCGGAACCAGGTCCGTGGCGGTTTCCATGTCGCCGATGATCTGTTCATAAACCTTTTTCGAAGGTGTGCGCGGGATATTCAGCTCTTCTTTGGTTGCTTTCTCTTTCGGGATGAGGATCAGCGGGACATCGCCGAAACTGGAGACGAGCAGGAAATAGTAGTAACTGCGCAGGAAAAGCGCTTCGCCCTTGATCTCGTCCCGCCGGGTTTGGGCGATGTCGATATCGGGGTTGTCGACCTCTGCCAGCAGTCGGTTGGCGTTGTTTATTCCCTTGTAGAGAGACTGCCAGAAACCCTCGACCTTCACGTCGGATGCCGCTGTCAGGTATTGCGACGAGGTGCCTACATCGCCGTCGCGGTTGTCGTAACCTAGGTCGGCATCGAGACCCAGCCGTCCGAGCATGTAGTTTTTATAGAGCGCACCGTCGTGAAGCGTGGAATAGACGCCCGTAAGAGCGGTCTCCAAATCGGCCTCTGTCTTATAATATTGCGACGGAGCGAGAAAATCCTGGGGTTCCATGTCCAGGAAACTGCATGACGCCAGGCTTATAATTCCGGCGAGCAGGAGTATATGTTTTAACTGTTTCATCGTATTTGGCGTTTTTAGGTTAGAAGGTTACTTTCCCCCCGAATACATATGTACGCGAACGCGGGTAGGCCGAGTAGTCGAAACCCGGGGTCAGGGCGCTGTTGCGCACCGATACTTCGGGGTCCATGCCCGAGTAGTCGGTCCAGGTGAAGAGATTTTGGCCCGAAACGTAGACCGAGAGGTTCTGTACGCCGATGTAGCGGCAGGCGCGTGCTGAAAGGTTGTAGGAGAGTTGTAGCGTTTTCAGGCGCAGGAACGAACCGTCCTCCAGCGTGCGGCTGCTATAGAAGCCCACGGGGCCTTGTCCTCCGGCACGGAACATCTTGCTGTCGGAATTTTCGGGTGTCCAGCGGTCGGCATAACTCTTGAATTGGTTCAGGGCCGGTCGGTTGGTCTGGTTACCTTCCAGGTAGATGCGGTTGGCGTTCATCACGTCGTTGCCGTACGACCACTGGAAAAAGACATTGAGGTTGAAACGGCCCCACGTGAAATTGTTGTTGAAGCCGCCGATGTGGATGGGCAGTGCGCGGCCGATGACCACAACGTCCTTGTCGGTGATGGTTCCGTCGCCGTCGACATCGCGGTATTTGATGTCGCCGGGCTGGATCATGTCGCGCGCCGAGCCATTGGCAGCTCGGTCGGATTTGAGCACGTATTTGTCACCTACGAGGTTGAAATCGTCGTAGTTGTAGACGCCGTCCCAGATGAGGCCGATAAACTGGGCTGCCGAAGAGCCTACTTCGGCCATGTAGAGGTTGACCTTCGACATCTCCCATCCTTGTGTCACGGCGGTTAGCAGACGAGTCTCGTCGTCGTTGAGTGAAAGGATGCGGTTTTTATTGAAACTGATGTTGAAATCACTCGTCCAGCGGAAATTACGGGCTGCGATGTTGACCGTTGAGAGCGAGAACTCCCAGCCGCGATTGCGGATGCTGCCGACGTTCTTGTAGATCTTCGAATAACCGCTGGTGTAGGGAATGCTGGCGTTCAATAACAGGTCGCGCGTCTTCTTGTTGTACCAGTCGACGGTCAGGGCGATCCGGCCGCTGAAGAGTTCCAGGTCGAGACCGACGTTGGTCTGGTCAGTGGTTTCCCACTTCAGGTCGAGATTTCCGATCGACGAATTGCCGATACCGGGCAGTGGTGTCTTGTTGTTGAACGAGTAGTAGTAGCCATAGGCCATGTTCATTTGGGGATAACGCGAGAAATCGCCAATCCGGTCATTGCCGGTCTGACCGTAGCTGACGCGGATTTTGGCGTTGTTGATGAAATCGACGCTCTTCATGAACTTCTCCTCGCTCAGGCGCCATGCGAAAGCTGCCGAAGGGAAATAACCCCAGCGGTTGTCCTTCGAGAACTTGCTCGATCCGTCGGCGCGGAACGTTGCGGTGAAGAGATAGCGGTTTTTGTAGTTGTAATCGATGCGTCCGAGGTAGGACATCATGCGATTACCCGACTGATAAGCGGTGTTCTTGCCAGGAATACCCTCATCGATGCCACTGATGCCCAGTTGCTCGTTGGGGACCTGTTCTCCGGCGAAGCCCCATTTGTCTTCGTTGTTGCCCTGCAGGGTCCAGCCCAGTAGGACGGTGAGGTTGTGGGCGTTGCGGAATTTTTTGCGATAGGTCAGCGTGTTTTCGTTGAGCCAGCTACGGGCTTCGCGGAAATCGACCGTGCCGTTCACGCCTTTGGTGTTGCTGGCCATTTCCGAGGAGCCTTTTGAGGTTTCGGAGTTGTAGAAGCCCGTTTCACGCCACGTACGGTTGTAGACACCACCCTTGATCATCAGTTCGAGATTCTTGTGGAGTTTGAACGAGACATTCAGGTTGCCGCGGAAATACTCGCCGGTCTTTTTGCGCTTGCTGTTCTTGACGTCGAGGACTGGATTGAACCGGGTATCCTGCGCGTCGGGATCGAAGAGCGAACCGGTGATATCGTCCTGCCCGACACCCATTACCGGACGTGCACCCCATGTGCGGTACATTAAGTAGCTGGCATACTGCTGCGTGGTATTGGTAGATTGCGAGGCAATGTCGCCTGTGGATTCGTCGCGCGAATAGTCGGCAGCGGCATTGAATCGAATGCGGTCGTTGAATTTATGGTTGACGTAGACGCGTCCGCGGTAACGCTTGTAGCCGCTGTAATCGACGACGCCTTCGTGATTGGCATACGATCCCGATACCGAGAAGGTCGTTTTGTCATTGCCGCCGTTGACCGAAAGGCTGTGGCTGTGGATCAGCGCGTCGCGGAACAGCAGTTCCTGCCAGTCGATACTTTTCTGACCCTTGTAGTCTTCGAGGGTCTTGCCATCCTTGAGATAGACGCTGTTGGCATAGGTGGGGTTAGTCTCTAATTGATAGGCAACGAATTCGTAGGGATTCATCAGGTCCATCCGGTTGCTGGTGGATGCCACGCCGACGTAACCGTCATAGGAGACCGTCGTACGTCCCGGTTTGCCGCTTTGGGTTTCAATCATCACCACTCCGTTGGCTCCGCGCGAACCGTAGATCGCTGTTGCCGAAGCGTCCTTGAGGATCGAAATGGATTTGATGTCCTGTGGATTGAGCGATGCAGCGTTGAAATCTGTCATCGGGAAGCCGTCCACGACGTAGAGCGGTGAATTGCTTTGCGTCAGCGAGTTGCCGCCGCGGATCACGATGTCCATACCTCCTCCTGGCTGGTCGTCGGCCGAGGTAACCTGTACGCCGGCGATACGTCCCGCCAAAGCCTGGTCGAACGAAACAACGGGTGCTTTGTTCAGGTCGCTCATCTTGGTGACGCCGACCGATCCCGTCAGGTCGCTCTTCTTCTGTGTGCCGTAACCCACTACGACGACTTCGTCGACCTGCTTGACGTCTGTTTCCATCTGGATTGTATAGTCCGTGCGTTCGCCGACCGTTACTTCGCGGGAGATATAGCCGAGGCAGGAGATTTCGAGGACAGCACCCGTTGGTACCGAAATTTGGAAGTTACCCCGTTTATCGGTCACCACGGCGTTCGATGCAACATCTTTCTGGTGTACGACGGCTCCGATGATGGGAGTTCCGTCGCCGGAGGCTTTGACAGTTCCCGTCACTTTCTTGCGTGCGGGGGCAGGGGCTGCAGTCTGCGATTCGGCAGCCGTAGTCTCTGTCCAAGTGCCCGGCAGCACAGCCAGCCCGATTAGTAGACAAGCCAGCCAAATCTTCGGGGTGCTTTTCCACATGCTGCGGCAGGACTTGCTTTCACTACCCGCGTTCCGTTGTGGTAATTTGTTTTGCATGATTCGTTGATTTAGGTTGTTGGTATTGAGTTCTATCTGGGATAATTGTCCGTGCGAAAAGGTGCGGCAGGCAATCCGTAGGCATCGTAGAGAGTGCCGACGGCGAAGTTTCGGAAGCAGTAGCGTACATCGGCCGGATCGGTCACCTCGTCCGACCATATGACGACCTGTTTTTTGTTACGGGGATGCACTTCGGCGCGGGCCGGGATGAAGCGTCCATCGGTACCGGCAATTTCAAATCCCGTCGTTTGTGAAGGTTTTAGGCAGAGTCCGCCTTCGGCATGATCGAACGTAAGGATCATCCGCCCGCCTTCCTTTTCCCAACGGCGGTAGACCGGGCCATTGTGGGGGAGTTTCCCGAAGCCGTATGTCCCGGCCAGCGCCTGGCATCCGAGCCGGAATCCCACCTCCGATTTGGAGGCATAGTGGATCTGTTTCTCCTCGCCGAGGTCGATCGTCACGACCATACCTGAATTGGGGATCGTGTAACGGCAGCGGGCTTGTGCCTCCCGGAGTTTCGCCGCCTCGGTACCCGCAGCATTGCCGTAGTCGAACGGGGCGATCTGCACATAGTAGAACGGAATGTCTCCCCGGCCGATCTTCGTGCGCCACTCCCTGACCATTGCCGGAAATAGCCGGGCGTAGAGTTCCGGTTCCCGGAGGTTGTTCTCGCCCTGATACCAGATGACGCCCCGTACGCCGTAGCCTGTGACAGGATGAAACATGGCATTGTGCAAGGCTGAGGGGATGCGTTGGGGCGATTTGCTCTGCATATTCATCGTTGTGTCGATTTCCGGGAACTGCATGAGCAGTTCCTGGCTGGACCAAGCTTGAGCCGTGGAGCCGCCCCAACTTAGGTTGATCATGCCGACCGGAACGTTCAGTGCTTGGCAGAGTGTACGTGCGAAGAAAAAGCCCACGGCGCTGAAAGCTCCCGTTGTGGCGACACCGGCTTCCATCCAACGGCCTTTGACGTTGAACTCTTTGTGTTCGGAAACGGTTCGGTCTGCCGTATACATGCGGATCGGATAACACGGTGAGGAGACGATCGCTTCGAGCGATCCGGCGATGGGCTGGCTTTCGAAGCCGCGAACGGGCATCGACATGTTCGATTGTCCGGCACATATCCAAACCTCGCCCAGCAACACGTTTTGCAATGTGTGTTGTTCCGTTCCGGATGTGATCTCGATCGTATAGGGCCCTCCGGCCTCGGTGGTCGGAATTTCGGCGCTCCAGTCGCCGTCGTGTGAAGCGCTTGCCTCGACAGGCTCTGCGGCCCATCCGGCAGCTATACGCACCTGTGACGAGGGAGCTGCTTTGCCCCACAGACGAACGGAGCTGTTGCGTTGGAGCACCATGCCGTCTCCGATGACCGACGGCAGGCGCAGTTGTGCGGCGGCCACCAGCGGCAGTAGGCAGCAGACCAGCAGAATGCATGTAATTCGGCGCATAATCAGTATTCTATTTCAGTGGTGAGTAGCGATTTGTAGTTTTCGATGCGGTGGAATGTCAGGAAATTGGCGTCGTGATAACGAACCGCACCTCCCTCTTCGTCATCGAAAGCCGTGCGGGAGAGAAAGACGATGTCGTCGCCTTCGAACAGCCAGTCTACATACTGGAAGCCGTGCAACAGACGGTCGGGGTGTTCCAGTACGATGCGGTGCATTTTCCACGTCAGCAGATCCCCCGAAGAGATGACGGCTAGGTAGTTGCGTACTGTGGCGGGATAGGCGTTTTCGTAACCGGCGGGGATGTTGTTCACCAACGACCAGTAGCGGCCGGTATTTTTGTCGTAACGGATTGTGAATTTTTTGGACCCACCCGGCATGCGGACAAATCCGGATGAGGGCTGGAAATAGAGTTCTTCGCCGTCGGCCGAGACCTTGGCGATGGCGGCCATCTCTTCGGCTCCCGGCCAAATATGCACACGGGCGATGTCTACTAGGCGACCGTCGCGCGTAGTGAGCGCATTGCTTTCATACCAACCGCGGAATTGTCCGTTCATCCACGTGTCGTCGGCTACCAGGAAGTTTGTCATTTTCCAGTTGGCGGCGTCCAGCAGGTCTCCGTCCGCGGGGGCTGAGATCATCAGGATGCCGTAGCGGTCCGGGAGTTTCGAATCAAGAGCGTCGGCATTCTCAAAGGCCCGCCATAGCCGACCGTTGTGTAATGCCACAGGGGTCGGAGCCGTGTGGTAGTGTCCTTCGAAGAGCACTCCCGTTGCTGCGTCCATCGGCACGCTCCATGTTCTCCCGCCGTCTTTCGAGCGACGGATCACGATGTTGCCGTGTCCTTTGTCCGTTCCGAGCAGGTAGAGGTCTTCTCTGTGCAGGAAGAGGTTCGACCAGTATTGACCGCCGATCCGAGCGATTTGTTCCCAGGTGGCTCCTTTGTTGCCGGAACGGAATACGAGCGTCGTACCCATTTTACCTGTATTGGCCTTGGGACCGAAAAGGTCGTGCGAGGCGATATAGTCGCCGTTGGGAAGAATGCAGAGCGACGGCGACCCGATGTAGGTTTCGGTGCTCTTGGGAACGTGGTTGACGACGATGCCCGGAGGTGCGGGAATCTCTTTGTCGGGATTTTGTCCGGGTTCCTCGTGTGAACATCCCAGACATCCGATGGCCGGAAAGAAGAGACAGGGCAGGATTATCAGCAGGTGTTTCATAAGGCAAGGATTTTGGAGGCCAGCGTCCGGAAGTCCTCCAGACGGTGGAATGTCATATAATTTGTATTGTGGTAGTTCACGGCGTTGCCTTCTTCATCGTCGAAGGCCGTGCGCACGACATAGACGATGTCATTGCCATCGACTTGCCATTCGACGTACTGGAAGCCGTGCTTCAGCGGGTCGGGATGCGAAAGCAGCACCTTGTGCACGGTCCATTCCCGCAGATTTGGCGAACTGGCTATGACGAGTCGGTTGCGTACCCGGTCGCGCTGGATTTCGGGGTATTCGTTGCCGGTGGCGTTGACCAGAGTCCAGTAGCGTTTCGATGGTTCATCGTAGCGGATTGCGAATTTCTTCGAACCTCCGGGGAACGGAACGAGGTCGCTGAAGGCATCGAACGCGAGTTTTTTACCATTGCGGCTTACGCGGACGATCGCTGCATATTCCTGCTGTTCGCCGGGGGTGTGTACGCGGAGAATGTCGACAATGCCTTTGGCTGCATGATCGATGACTGCATTGCCTTCGAGCCAGCCTTTCAAACTTCCGCCTAACGCGCTGAAATCAGGAGCAAGGGATTCCGAACGCCTCCAATTCCGGGCGTCGAGCAGGTCCGAACCGACGGGGGCCGACAGCATGACGGCGCTGTACCGTGCGGGCCATTTGTCGGTATCGGAAGTGGCATATTCGACGGCTCGCCAGATGCGTCCCCGGTAGATTGCGACAGGCATGGGAGCCGTGTGATACTCGCCTTCGAGAATCACGCCGTGGGCGGAGTCCGAAGGGGTTGTCCAATTCCGTCCTTCGTCGTCCGAGCGGCGGATCACTACATTGCCGTGTGCCTTATTGGTTCCTAAGAGGTAGAGCCTGCCGTCTATTTCGAAAAGGTTCGACCAGAACTGTCCGTCGAGCGTTGCGCTTTTCTTCCATGTACGGCCTTTATCCGTGGAGATGAAGACGAGCGTACGGGCCGCCTTGTATTCGGTCGATTTGGGACCGAAAAGGTCATGTGAAGCCACATAAGTGCCATTCGGAAGGATACAAAGGCCCGGAGAGCCGATGTATGTGCCCGATGAGGCCGGAATGTGATCGACAACCGTTCCCGGGACGATCTGGGCAGCGGGTTGGGCCGCCGCCGTGATACACAGCAGGAGCAGGCAGCAGCAGAGCCGGCTTTTCAGTGTTCTCATTGTTTTTCAGTATAGGGAATTTTTACGACGATCTTTCTGACGGGAGCTTTCTCTCCGATCTTCATGCAGGGCTTGTGTGCTTGGTCCGGGAAAAGGATGACCAGACGCATCGAATCGGCCGGGCACTCCGTCAGGGATGTTGCCGAAGCATAGAACTCAATGTCTTTTTTCGCGTCGTAAGGCTGTGTACAGTCGTTGACGGAGTCGATAGATGCTATCTGAATGCATTCCCGGCCTTCGGTTACATACTGCAGGTCGATGTATTTGCGATGAGCCTCGAAATTGGCCGAATCTTTGGTTGTGTAGCGGGCTACGCTGGCATAGACGCTGCCGTCGGGAGTGATGTCGTATGTGCCGTTGGCCAGCGATGCAGGATCATTGGCTTGCAGAAACTCTAGGGCGGCCTGCCATGCTTCGGGATTGCTCAGCACCTGTTCGGCAAACTGTCTCTTGTCTGTTTCGGGGCCCGGTTTGCATGGAAGTGCGGTCTGCCAATCCGAGACGGCGAACCAGGCGTCTATCTCCTGATCGCTCCACTGCGAAACGCTGCGAGCACCGCCACAGGCGGTCATGATGGCCATCATGGCAATGATTGTTGCAGTTTTGATTTTCATGGTCGTATGGTGTTATTTGTAGATCGGTCCGTAGTTGTTGCAGGCGCGGTAGTCGGACCCTTCGGGGTCGGAGCCGAAGGCGGCCCAGGCCGAGGGACGGAAGATCTTTTCCTCGTCGATGTTGTGCATGCAGACCGGGATGCGGAGCATCGAGGCGAGCGTGATGAGGTCGGCTCCGACGTGTCCGTAGGTGATGGCTCCGTGGTTGGCGCCCCAGTTGTTCATCACGTTGTAGACGCTCTTGAAAGCTCCCTTGCCCGTCAGCCGGGGTGCGAAATAGGTCGTGGGCCACGAGGGATCGGTGCGTTTGTCGATGTGCTCGAAGATCGCCCGATCGACGTTCACGGCCCACCCTTCGGCGATTTGCAGCACCGGACCCTGGCCTTTTATCAGGTTCAGGCGGCACATCGTCACCGGCATGTCGCCGCGCGTGAAGAACTTCGACGAGAAACCGCCGCCGCGCATGTATTCGCGGCCGGCCGGGTGCCAGGTCGTCGCTTCGAGGCATCGTTCGGCCTCCTGTTCGGTGATTTCCCAGAAGGGTTTCATCACGGGATTGCCCTCGGCGTCGGACATCGCGCCCGAGGCGTCCAGCGTGCTGCTTCCCGAGTTGATCAGGTGGATGATGCCGTTCGCGGCCTTGCCCGTCAGTTTCCTGCCCGTGGCGCTCTCTACGGCTTCGGGGCTCCAATAGGTGCGTACGTCGGAGAAAAGCTGCGCCTGATTGGTCAGCAGGTGCATGAAGAGCATCGAAACGCCGTTCAGCGTGTCGTTTTCGGTGGCGAAGGTGTAGGCTTCGCGGATGCCGTTCCAGTCGAACGACGTGTTGAGGATGGCCTCCGAGAAGTCGCCGTCGGGGCGGAAGTCGGTCCACTGGCGCTGGCCCTGGAAACCTCCGGCGATGGCGTTGTGCCCGGCGGCCTCCTCTTCGAAGCCCATTTCGGCGAGTTTCGGATTGCCGACCATCAGGTCGCGGAAGATCATCGTCATCTTGACCACATACTCCCACACCTCGTCTTTCTTTTCGCGCGAATAGCGGAGGTGTTCCGGGTTGAGGTCCTCGCCTTCGTGCGTCTTGCAGTGCTTTTCGACCCAGGCCATAGCCCGTTCGAACTCCTCCTTGTCATAGATGCCCAGTTCGATGCGGCGCGCGATCTCCGAGCAATCGACGGCTTCGTTGCGCATGCCCAGATACTCTTGGAAGAAGTCGGGATCGGGCATCGAACCGGCGATGCCCATCGACACGGAGCCGATCGAGAGGTAGGATTTGCCGCGCATCTCCATGACGGCGACGGCCGCGCGGCCGAAGCGCAGCAGTTTTTCCTCCACGTCGGGGGTGATGCTGTTGTCGTCCTGCTCCTGCACTTCGGAGCCGTAGATGCCGAATGCGGGCAGCCTTTTCTGGTTGTGTCCGGCCAGCGCCGAGGCGAGGTAGACGGCTCCCGGACGCTGGGTCTTGTTGAAACCCCAGATGGCTTTGGGCATCAGCGGGTCCATGTCGATGGTTTCGGAGCCGTAGCACCAGCAGGGGGTCACCGAGAGGACGGCTCCGACGTTGTTGTCGCGGAATTTGTCGGTCGCGGCGGCCGCTTCGGCCACGCCGCCGATCGTCGTGTCGGCGATGACGCATTCGACGGGCGCTCCGTCGGCATAGCGCAGCTTCGCGGCATAGAGTTTCGCAACGCTTTGGGCCATGCCCATGGTCATCTCTTCGAGGGATTCGCGGATACCGCCGCGGCGGCCGTCGATGATCGGACGGATACCGATTTTAGGATGTGAATTTTTCATGATTGGGTGAATTTCGATTCAATTTCCCTTTTTTGTGAATTTCGTAAGCAGGAAGCCCGTCAGGAAAATGACCGTCGTTCCGAAGACGATCGTCAGGTAGGTGTGCAGCGGGCTGTGGAACCGGTAGAAGGGCGAACCGGCGTTGATGAGCGGCGAGAGGCTCATCCAGGCGATGGTCAGCAGTCCGAGGATCACGGCGACGACCGCATGGGCCCGGCGCACGGTCTTGCAGACGACGCCCAGCAGGAACAGTCCCAGCATGCCGCCGCTGAAGATCGACGCCAGCTTCCACCAGGCGTCCAGCACGCCGTCGATGCGCATCATCAGCAGTCCCATGACGATGCCCAGTGCCCCCACGACGAACGACGTGGCGTAGAGCACCCGCATGCTCTTCTTTTCGGAGAGCTCCTTTTTCGAGAGCCGCTTGGCGAAGTCCGTCAACACGATTGTCGCCGAGGAGTTGATGCTCGTGGCGATGGTGGACATGCCGGCCGAGAAGAGCGAGGCGATCACGAGTCCGGTGAGTCCCGTGGGGAGTCCGTGGACGATGAACCACGGGAATACCTGGTCCGAGGGCGTGCCGGCGGGCAGCAGTTCGGGACGCGCCGTGTAGTAGGAGAAGAGCGCCGTGCCGATGTAGACGAAGACCAGCGACACGGGGATGTAGAGCAGTCCGCCGAAAAGGGTCGATTTCACGGCTTCGGCCGTCGAGCGGGTCGTCATGTAGCGCTGCACGTAGTTCTGGTCGATGCCGTAGTTCTGCATGTTGACGAACAGTCCGTAGATGAGCACCACCCAGAAGGTCGGTTCCGTAAGGCTCGCGCCGAAACTGCCGAGGCTGAACTTGCCGTGGGCCGAGGCGATTTCGAAGAGCTGCCCGGGGCCTTCGGGCATCGTGAAGGTGAGGATCGCGGCGCAGGCGATGGCCCCGACGATGAGGATGATGCCCTGGATGGCGTCGGTCCAGACCACGGCGGCGATGCCGCCCAGCAGGGTGTAGATCAGCGTGGCGATGCCCGTGCAGACGATGATGGTCTGGATGTCCCAGCCGAACATCGTGTTCAGCGGCAGGGCCAGCAGCAGCAGGATCGAGCCCACGCGGGCGAGCTGCGTCAGCAGGTAGCAGACCGCCACGTAACAGCGGGCCCAGTAGCCGAAGCGCATTTCGAGGTAGTGGTAGGCCGAGACGCTGTCGATTCCGCGGTAGAGCGGGATGAAGACCTTGGCCGCGAGCCACGTGGCGATGGGGATCGAGAGGCTGAATACGAAGGGGTTCCAGTTGCCTTTGTAGGCGTCGCCGGGGAGTCCGAGGAAGCTGATGCTGCTGACGAACGTGGCGAAGATCGACATGCCCACGACCCAGGTGGGCAGCGATCCTTCGGCGGCGGTGAATGCCGCGGCGCCCTTGCGGCTGCGGAAGTAGAACGAGCAGCCGAAGAGGGCGACGCCGCCCACGAAGATGAAGAAGACGAGGTAATCGAGTAAGGTTATCTCCATTTTTTGTCGGGTTAGGTAGTTCGGTCGTGTGTCATTCGCCGCAGGCGGTTCCCAGCGTTTCGAGGGCCTTGCGGATGCGGGCGCGCTCCTCGGTGCGGAAACGGCGGTAGGGGTAGGACATGTAGTCGTCGCAGATGCCCATCAGCGAGAGCGAGCACTTCACGCCTTTGAGGTAGCTGGAGCCGTATTTCCCGACGGTGTAGAGCGACGTGCTGATCTGCATGATCTTCCGTTGCAGCGCGCGCATCGTGTTCACGTCGCGGTTGCAGGCGGCGTAGTACATCTGCACGTAGAGTTCGGGGAAGATGTTGGCGCCGCCGTTCACGCCGCCGTCGGCCCCCATCACGACGCTTTCGCCCGTCAGCTCCTCGGGACCCACGTAGAGGGCGAAATCCTCGCGGTCGCCCAGGTGGTAGAGCAGCGTCTGGAAATAGGTCATGTTGGCCGAACTGTCCTTCAGCCCGACGATGTTCGGGTGTTCGGCCAGCGTCTTGACGGTCGCGGGTTCGAGGAACACCTTCACGTGCGACGGCATGTTGTAGAGGAAGAGCGGCAGCGGCAGGGCGTCGGCCAGCGCCGTGTAGTATTCGATCAGCTCCTGCTGCGAGGGCGCGAAGTAGTAGGGAGCGGCGGCCACGACCGCCACGGCGCCGCATTTCGCGGCATGGGCGGCCAGTTTGACGCTCTCGTCGAGCGACGTGTCGGTGACGCCCACCAGCACGGGAACGCGCCCGGCGACCTGACGGCAGACCAGTTCGACGAAATCGTAGCGGCATTCGTACGAGAGGCTCTGGGCCTCGCCGGTGGTGCCGAGGAGGAAAAGGGCGTGGACGCCGCCGGCGAGGATGTGCTCCGTGAGCCGTACGGTGCCTTCGCGGTCGATCTGGTCGTCACCCTTCAAGGGGGTGATCATCGGGGGAATGATCCCTTTGATAGTCTTCATTTTTTTATGTTTTAGGTTTCAGTCAGTTGTTCGTTCTGTGCCGTTCGATCCACCGGATGACGGCCGGATAGGTTTCGTCGCCGTACTTGTAGCGTTCGCGCATCCAGAAGCCGTGGCCTCCTTCGGGATAGATGTGCATTTCGGCCTTCACTCCGCGGCGGTTGAGGGCCCGGTAGAAGGCGATGGAGTTGTCCGGGACCACCGCTTTGTCGTCGTTGCACAGCAGAAGCATCACCTCGGGCATCCCTTCGTGCACTTGTCCGAAGGTGGAGTGACGTTTGCGCAATGCCTCCTCTTCGCTGCGGGCCCCGAGGAGGTTCTCCCGGGTCCGGACGCTGGAATAGTTCATCGAGACGACCGGGTAGACCAGGACGGCGAAGTCGGGGCGCGTCTCCTCGTTCGTGTATTCCGTGATGAGCGTCGAGGCGAAATGGCCTCCCGCCGAGAAGCCGATAATTCCCACATTGTGAGGATCGACACCCCATTGTGCGGCGTTCCGGCGGATGACGCGCATCGCCTGCTCGCCGTCTTCGAGCGGAATCCCGGGATGGCCGTTCGGCATCCGGTATTTGAGGATCATCGCGGCGATGCCGTGTTCGTTGAGCCACTCGGCGGTCTTGTAGCCCTCGTGCGTGATGCAGACTTTCTCGTAGCTTCCGCCCGGCACGACCAGCATGGCCTGCCCCGTGGCGCGCGCCGGATCGGGAAGATAGACCAACAATTCGGGGTCGCTGACGCCGACGTAATATCCCTTGTCGTTCACGCCTTCGGGCTGCTCTTCTAGACCGCTCTTCGTCGGGGTTCCCTCCGGGAAGAGTTTGACGTGCAACGGCTCGGCGGCCTGCGATACGGCGACGGCCAGCAATAGGGCGCAGAGTGTCGTGAGGTAGGTTTTCATCGCGTCTGTTTCTGTTGGTTCGCCATCCGGTAGAAGTGGCCGTCCTCGGCCCCCAGCAGGAGTTCCGGCGTACCGTCGCCCCGCCAGTCGATGGGGGTCGGACAGGTCGTGTGACCAGCCAGTATGCGTTCGCCGACGTTGCCCATGTATTCGTACCACACCTCGCCCCGCTCCTCGCGGACGTTGCGGAACCAGCAGGCGTTCTGGCTGTCCACGATCAGGTCCAACCGTCCGTCGCCGTCCCAGTCCGTGAAGCAGATCTTGCGGCGTCCGGATTGTCCGCCGATGCCGTCGTTCAGCCGCAGAAGCCCTTCCGACGCATTCGCTACCCCGCTTCTGGAGTTGTAGAGCGAGCAGTTCGTGCCGTGGAAGATGCGGCGTCCGGGACGGAGCAGCAGTTCGCCGTCGGGCGTGCGGAAACGTTCGTAATAGGCGAGGTAACCCTCCTGGTCGAGGACGATGAGGTCCGTCAGCCCGTCGCCGTTCCAGTCCGTCGCCACGGGCGTCGTGCGCCATTGCGTGACGAGCGTGCCGGGTTCGGGCGTCCACCAGTTCCAGGCGGGTTTGGGGGCCTCGCCCTCCCAGGCCACGCGCACGGGCTGCGCCGGGGCGAGTCTTAGCCCGTCTTTGCCGCCGAGGTTGCGGAACCATTCGATTTTGCCCCAGATCGAGTTGATGATGATGTCGGGAAGTCCGTCGCCGTCCCAGTCGGCCACGGAGAGCACCGTATAGCCCCATTTGCGTTCGGCGGGACCCTGTATCGAACCGTTCTCCCCGGCCTGGATGCGGATGGGCTTGCCGTTGACGGTGAAGAGGCGCGGAGCGTCCCACACGGGGTTTTCGCCGCCCGAAAGGTTGCGGATGAAAGCGATTTCGCCGGCCGAGTTCCCGGCAATGATGTCCTGTTTTCCGTCGCCGTCCCAGTCGAAGGCGCAGGGGGTCGAGAGGGCCCCGAATTTGACCGGATCGGCCTGCTGGGTGAAGTAGACGGGCGATTCGAACTGGGGCATGCCTTTTTTGACCTTCCCCGTGTGGCGCACCCAGGCCACGCGGCCGTCCTCGTCGCCGACGATGAGGTCGGGATGCCCGTCGCCGTCGAAATCCGACACCACCGGGACGATCATCTCCAGATGGAGGCGGATCTCCCCGTGTTTGTTCGCAAGCGGCCGTCCCGCGGCGAAGCGGGGCTCCGTGCGGGTGCCGACGTTCTCGAACCAGGTGAGTCCATCGACGAATTCGCCGCAGATCAGGTCCGGATCGCCGTCGCCGTCGAAATCGGCGATACACGGATTGGGTGCTCCGTAAACGTCGATCGGGGCGCCTGCGGCCTCCACCTTGCCGCGGTTGACATATCCCCTGCCGGTGTTTTCCAGCAGGTAGACGTAGCCGTGCAGCGGACCCCGGGTCCAGCGTCCGAGACTGTCGAAAGCGTTGTCCCAGCCGTAGTCGTCCCACGTGTCGATGCCCACGACGATGTCCTTGTCGCCGTCGCCGTCCCAGTCGGCGTAGCTCCACATATTGCTCCGCGACTTGTTGTAGGTGGCCCCGAGTTCCTCGCCTTCGTAGTGCAGGCGGCGTTTTTTGGCATAGGGGGCCTTGAAGAAGTCGGGGTATTCGAAATTCTTCGAAAGGACGTAGGGTTTGCCGTCCGCCTCCGAGAGACGGATGTTGTTCATCCCCTTCTCGCTGATGCGCTCGGCGGCGGCGAAGCGGGGATGGCGCGGCGTACCGATGTTCTTGAAGAAATAGAGTCCTTTGTAGGGGCGGTCGGGGCACGACACCAGCAGGTCTTTCAGACCGTCGCCGTCGTAGTCCACGGGCAGCGGAATGCCCCACAGCCCGACCCCCAGATCGACCGTGAGGCCCGGATTGTTATAGCGCAGGATGTCCGGGTCGGATTGGGCCGGGGTGTTTCCCCCCCCCCTCCTTGGGATTGGCTGTATGCGCCGTTCGGGCCGGTGCCGATGTCGTGACGAAGAGTGCGGCGGCCAGCGCTGCGATGCGGATGGCGAGGACGCTCGTTTTGTAAAGATGGGTTGCCGGGTTCATGGTTTTATATCGGTTTCTTGTAAATCGTTTTAGCCTCGGGGCAAATGTTTTAACTTTTCACTGCCGCCTCTTCCGCGCTCCGCAGCGCCTCTTCGGGGGCGCTCTCGACGATTTCGGGCGTCAGCACGATGCGTGTGCAGCTTCCGGGTTTGTCGCGCTGTTCGATGCTCTTGATCAGCAGGTCGAGGGCCTCGGTCCCGAACCGTTCGATGGGCTGGCGGACGTAGGCGATGGCGGTTTTGTAGATGTCGAAGGCTTCGTTGGTGTCGAAGCAGGCGATGGCGAAATCCTGGGGCACGCGCCAGCCGTTGCGGAAGATGGCGCTCAGGCCCTGGCCTGCCAACGTGTTGGTGGCGAAGAGGAAAGCCTCGACGCGGCGCTGCCGGGCCTCGCGGATGATCTCCTCGATTTTGGCGAACTTGTCGTGGCGCAGGTGGTGTATGACGGCGTTTTCGCTCATTTCGTGTGCCTGCATGCAGCGGCGGTAGCCCTCTTCGCGCTCGCGGATGTTCGAGAGCCCCATCGAGTAGGAGATCATCTCGATGCGGGTGAATCCGCGCCGGATCAGCGCCTCGGTCGTTTCGTACCCGGCGCGGCGGTTGTTCAGCACGACGCTGCTGACTTCCAGATCGGGCACCTCGCGGTCGAGCAGCACGAGCGGGATGTTCTGGCGGGCGATGTCGCGGATGATCTCGTCCGCGCCTTCGCACGGAACCACGATCAGGCCGTCGATGCCCTTGTTGCGGAAGACCTCGACCAGATTCTCCAGCTTCTGCGGATTCTCGTCGGTGCTGCCGAACAGCACGGTGTACTTATGTTTATATGCGTGGTTCTCTATGCACCGGGCGATGTCGGCGAAGAACTTGTTCGAGATGTCCGAAACGATGACGCCGATGGTGTTCGTCTTGCCGCTGCGCAGGGTGCGGGCGGCGTTGTTGGGCTGGTAATTGAGTTTTTGCGCGACCTCCAGAATGCGCTGGGCCGTTTCCTTGTTCACGCGGTAGGTCTCCTTGCCGTCGGACTTGTTGTTCATCACGAACGAGACCAGGGCGATCGAAACTCCCGCCTCCGTGGCTATATCTTTTATGGTGACTCGCTTCGTGCGCATATTTTTTGCGATTTTTTGCAATATCTGGGATTTTCTGTTACATTTGCAAATGTAATTAAAACGTTTTAATAAACAAATTTTTTCGCAATTTTTTTGATTTTATCCCTTTCGGAATATGAAAACTTACGGTGAAGAGCACTCATTCCTGGAGAGTTGCGGGGTTCGGGTCGTGGAGTTGTCCGACGAATCGGGCCGGGCGCGGGTCTGTCTGGTTCCGGCGTGGCAGGGACGGGTGATGACTTCGACGGCGGCCGGAACCGGGGGACCCGGCTACGGCTGGATAAACCGCTCGCTGATCGCTTCGGGGGTCCGGAAATCCCGGTTCAACCCTTTCGGCGGCGAAGAACGCCTCTGGCTCGGGCCCGAGGGCGGCCCCTTCTCGCTTTACTTTGCGCCCGGCGCCGAGCAGGTCTACGCCAACTGGCAGGTTCCGGCGGCGCTGGACACCGAGCCTTTCCAGGTGGTCGGGCGCGATGCCCGGCAGGTGTGCTTCGAGGCTGAAATGTCGCTTCGCAACGCCGCCGGAACCCGTTTTGAGATCGGGGTGGCGCGTCGCGTCGGACTCCTTTCGCACCGGCAGGCGGAGGTGTCGTTGGGGCGTGTCCTGCCGCCGGAACTCGCATTGGTGGCCTACCGCAGCGAGAACCGGATCGGGAACTGCGGTCCGGAGCCCTGGACGCCCGCGGGCGGCGCTCCGTCGGTCTGGATGCTCGGGATGTTCACGCCGTCGCCGACGACCGTCGTTTTCCTCCCCTGCGACGGCGAAGAGGTGCGTGCGGCCGTCAACAGCGACTATTTCGGAGAGCTTCCGGACGACCGGCTCTCCGTCTCCGGAGGGCTCGTATGCCTGCGGATCGACGGCGCTTTCCGGTCGAAGATCGGGCTGCCTGCGGGCCGCGATACGGGGCTTTGCGGCAGTTATGACGCGGCGGCGCATCACGTGACGCTGGTTCGCTACCGCCGTTCCGCGCCGGGCGACCGCTATGTGGAGAGCCGCTGGGGCGCGCAGGCCGATCCGTTCGGCGGGGATGTCGTCAACGCCTACAACGACGGGCCGACCGAGACCGGCGAGGTGATGGGCCCGTTCTATGAAATCGAAACCTCTTCGCCGGCGGCCTTCCTGCGGCCCGGCGAGACGCTGTGCCACACGCAGGAGGTCTTCCACCTGCAAGGGGACGAAGCTCTGCTCGAAGAACTTCTCCGCGGTCTGATACCCGGAGGGTTGCGGGCTGTGAAAGAAGCGTTCAACCATTAATCGAAATAACTATGCAACCTCGAACCAACTATCTTCTGGGCGTCGATTTCGGGAGCGATTCCGTGCGGTGCCTCGTCGTCGATGCCGCCGACGGGTCGGAACTCGCTTCGGCGGTGGTGGCCTATCCCCGGTGGGCCGAGCGGCTCTACTGCGATCCCGCGCACAACCGCTATCGCCAGCATCCGCTCGATTATGTCGAATCTCTGGAAGCGTCTGTCCGTCAGGCGCTGGCGGCTTGCGGCCGCGACGTTGCCGATGCCGTCTGCGGCATCTCCTTCGACACCACGGCGTCCACCCCGGCGCTGACCGATGCCAAGGGCACCCCGCTGGCCCTGCTGCCGGAGTTCGCCGAGGAGCCCGATGCGATGTTCGTGCTCTGGAAAGACCATACGGCCCTCGCCGAAGCGGATGAGATAAACGATTTAGCAAGAAAGTGGGAGATTGATTACACCCGTTACAGCGGCGGCACCTACTCCTGCGAATGGGTGTGGGCCAAGATGCTCCATTGCCTGCGCCGTTCGCCCGGATTGCGGGCTGCGGCCTATTCGTGGGTGGAGCACTGCGACTGGATCAGCGCCCTGCTGGTCGGGAACACGACCCCCGAGACCATCGCCCGCAGCCGCTGCGTGGCCGGACACAAGGCGATGTGGCACGCCTCGTGGGGCGGACTTCCCGCGCCGGAGTTTCTGGAGGCGGTCGATCCGCTGCTGGGCATCTTCCGCGGACATCTTTATTCCGACACCGTCACGGGCGATGCGTGCGTCGGCCGGCTGTGCGGCGAGTGGGCTGCCCGGCTGGGGCTGAAACCGGGCATCGCCGTCGGCGTGGGGGCCATCGACTGCCATGTCGGGGCCGTCGGGGCCGGGATCGTCCCCGGAACGCTGGTCAAGGTGATGGGAACCTCGACGTGTGACATCGTGGTCGGCACCTACGACGAGGTCGGCGACCGGACCGTGCGCGGCATTTGCGGTCAGGTCGATGGTTCGGTGCTGCCCGGATATATCGGTTTCGAGGCCGGGCAGGCCGCCTTCGGAGATTTGTACGCTTGGTTCCGGCGGGTGATGGCGTGGCCGCTGCGGCAGATTGCCGGAAGCGATCCGCAACTCGAAGAGCGGATTCTCGGGGAGCTGACGGCCGAGGCCGAACGGCTGCCCCTGACACCCGACGATCCTGTGGCGCTTGACTGGCACAACGGCCGCCGGACGCCCGATGCCGACCCCCGGGTGCGGGGTGCGCTGGACGGACTGACCCTTGCGACATCGGCGCCGGCGATTTACAAGGCGCTGGTCGAAGCTACGGTCTTCGGGTCCCGGGCCATCGACGAGCGGATGCTCGAAGAGGGGGTGCCCATCGACAACATCCTCGCCATCGGCGGCATCGCCCGCAAATCGCCTTTCGTGATGCAGACGATGGCCGATGTCATCGGCGTTCCGATCCGGGTGGTGGCCAGCGATCAGGCTTGCGCCCTGGGTGCGGCGATGTTCGCGGCGGTCGCCGCCGGGCTCTACGGATCGGTGCAGGAGGCCCAGCGGGCGATGTGTCCCGGTTTCTCGGACGAATACCTGCCCGATATGGAGCGTCACGCGGTTTACGACCGCCTCTACGACCGTTATCTGAAACTCGGAGGCCGCCGCTGAGCGGGCGTTCCGGAGGACCGGGTGCACGGGCCGCGGGTAGGGCCGACGAATCGTTCGGTTTTGCCTGCGGCCTGCGTGCTGTCTTGGATCGGCTGTCTCTCGGCGATCCCCAAGTAAATTTGGCATTGTACCCGGCTTGCACTATCTTTGGCGTTGCCTTAGACAGGCTGCGGCTCGGAAGTGCTCAAATAAATTTGGCACTCCGCTCACCTTGCACTATCTTTGCCCTATGACAGTGATCAGATTGACCAAGGAATTTTCATTCGAGGCAGCGCATGCCCTCGACGGATACGACGGGCCGTGCCGCGAAATCCACGGGCACTCCTACCGGTTGTTCGTGACGGTGAAAGGCACCCCGGCCGAAGACGAGGCCGATCCCAAATGCGGGATGGTGATGGACTTCGGGGTGCTGAAGCGGATCGTGAACGAAGAGATCGTTTCGCGGTTCGATCATGCGCTGGTGCTGCGCGGTTCGGCGTCGGGCGCGGAGCTGCGCCGGGTGCTCGCCGAGCGGTTCGGCAACATCCTGACGGTGGATTACCAGCCCACGTGCGAGAACATGCTCGCCGATTTCGCCCGCCGCATCGCCGCCCGGCTTCCCGAAGGCGTTGCGCTCCATTCGTTGAAGCTCCACGAAACCGCAACCTCGTTCGCCGAGTGGTTTGCCGGCGACAACGAGTGACAGCTCCCCGAACACAAGTGACGCATCAATTCCTATTGTTTACAATCCGAGTAAACTGCGAGGATAGCGGATAGCAGAAAAAAGCTATCGAGATTTTGGTTAGATTTAAAGATGTCAATTTTTACTAACTAAAATGACGATAGCCATGAGAGCGCAAAGATTTGAAGAGTTGGTCGGTTACGGTTTTGTCCGCGACTTCTGTACTGAAGACATTCAGGCAAAATCCGGATCCGGAAGCGTTGCGCGGATTTCTAACGAGGAGTTATCCGGATGCTGATATCATTCGGTGTATAAAGCAGAATTCTGCAGGTTCTGGACACACAAATACCTGACAACCTTAAGGATCGACAACATCGTGGTCAATCCGGCCGATGTACTGATCAAGAGCAGTGAAATGCTGCGTAAGAGTGACGCCGTGGACAGATGCAAGCAAGCGTGGAGTTTACAGGGCAACAAGTTGAAAGGCATTTACACGCCGGACAGCATATCGTTGGTGATGTGTTCCTTGATAAGATTGAAGAACTCGATCACCAAAGACACAACTCGTCAGAAGAACCGGATCAAGTCCCAGTTACGGTATTTAGTCATTGAGATGACTTGGAAGTTTCTTGAACCTTTCTCCAACTGGTTGAAGCCGTTTGTTGTTTGGTTGAAGGGGGGGGGAGATGCTCACTCCGAGCGGTCGCTAGGCCCTCGACATCCATCCGTCCGTGTTTATCGAACGGTTCGAGCATCTTCTGCCAAAGCAGCACTTCGGCCTTATCCTTATCCAATTTCTCCTTGTTATAGCGCAAAGCCCCACCGGGCGAGGAGCCCGATCTTATATTCGCAACCATTCCGCAGCGCGTTTGGCAAGGTTCAGAATCTCGATA
>NZ_MNQF01000057.1:0-2314 GCF_001915285.1 Alistipes sp. 56_sp_Nov_56_25 | reverse complement strand
ATTATTCGATTTGCATAATTTGAATAAAATAATTATTTTTGCAAAAATGATATTCCTATGGCGAAGATTATAAATCCATTCATCGTGACCGGAAAGATCGCTCCGGAGTATTTTTGCGATCGGGTGAGCGAATCAGCCCGGCTTGTCAAGTCGGTTACCAACGGCAATAATTTGGTTGTCATTTCACCGCGCCGTATGGGTAAAACAGGGCTGATTCAGTTCTGTTACGACAAGCCGGAAATCGGTAAGGAGTACTATACTTTTTTCATCGATATTCTGCATACGTCGAGCCTCCGCGAATTTACCTATCTGCTCGGCCGGGAGATTTATGAAACACTCCTGCCTCGCAGTCGTAAAATGGCGACTCTTTTCATTCAGACGATTAAGTCCATCAGCGGGAAATTCGGGTTCGACCCCATCACTAATCTTCCCACTTTCAATGTGGAGTTGGGAGATATCGAGCGGCCCGAATATACGCTCGATGAGATTTTCCAATATTTGTCTCATGCGGACAAGCCTTGCATCGTAGCGATTGATGAGTTCCAGCAAATTGCCAAATATCCGGAGAAGAATATAGAGGCTTTGTTGCGGACTCACATCCAAAGGTTGGAGAACAGCCATTTTATCTTTGCCGGGAGCGAACGCCACATGATGCAGGAGATGTTTGCATCGGCCGCCCGGCCGTTCTACCATAGTGCCGACATGTTGGAGCTGAAAGCCATTCCTGCGGAGATTTACATTCCGTTTATCGTCGGGCATTTCGAACGGCGCAACCGTTCGATAGCCGCCGTCGATGCGGAAAAGGTTTATACGCTTTTTCAGGGGCACACCTACTATATCCAAAAGACCTTCAACGAATCGTTTGCCGATACGCCCGAAGGCGACGAATGTACGTTGGAGACGATCCGGGCTGCCATCGATAATATGATTGCTTCGAACGATACGATTTTCCGGGAGATTCTGTCGAACGTTCCCGAAAAGCAGAAGGAGTTGCTTTATGCCATCGCCAGGGAGGGCGAAGCCGAGCGTATTACATCTGCCGATTTCATCAAACGGCACAGTCTGACTTCGGCCAGTTCGGTACAGTCGGCCGCAAAGAAACTACTCGAAAAGGATCTTATCACCGAAATTAACAAGGTTTTTTCTGTAACCGACCGATTATTTGCCATGTGGATAAATAAATTATATGGGAAAAATCCGGATTTTTAATGTCGCAGCTCGGTATAATGTGATTTTTATAGATTGGTATTTGGCCGTAAGTTGGCT
This sequence comes from Alistipes sp. 56_sp_Nov_56_25, assembly GCF_001915285.1. NCBI lineage: Bacteria > Pseudomonadati > Bacteroidota > Bacteroidia > Bacteroidales > Rikenellaceae > Alistipes > Alistipes sp. 56_sp_Nov_56_25. The sequence continues at coordinate 1,048 of NZ_MNQF01000057.1, read as the reverse complement.
GAAATAGTTACCTTTGACTTTGTCGAAGGTACTCCGCCCCGACAAAACGCAAATAAAATTTGCTTTTGTGCGCGGCTTGTTCGTACCTTTGTTACGAAGTATGCCGAAACTCTATATCATAGCGTGTTGCAACGGTGCAGGGAAAACGACTGCATCCTATACCGTGTTGCCCGAAATGCTGGGATGCCGGGAGTTCGTCAATGCCGACGAAATAGCAAAAGGGCTGTCGCCGTTCAACCCCGAAAGCGTGGCGATCGAGGCAGGACGGTTGATGCTGCAACGAATGGATGATCTTTTGTCCGAAGGCGAGGATTTTGCGTTTGAAACGACGTTGGCGACCCGTTCCTATGTGAAATTCGTGGAGCGGGCGCAGGCGAAAGGCTATTTTGTGACATTGCTATACTTTTGGTTGCCGACACCCGAACAGGCTATCGAGCGTGTTGCAACACGAGTAAGCGAGGGCGGGCACAATATTCCGTCGGATGTGATTCGGCGGCGTTATGCGAACGGCATCAAGAATTTAACGACCCTCTATACCCCGATTTGTGACTATTGGATAATCTATGATAATAGTGTTGCCGATGGTATTCACAAGGTTGCTTGGGGTGTCAAGGATGAAATAAAAGAGATTGTCGATCCGTTATCTTATCAAAAGATCGTAGGCTATGAGCGAGATTGAGATTAAGCAAATGCAGGAGAAAATCGATGCAGGCATTTTGCTTGCCCAAAAGCGTCTGATTGAAAAGACCAAGAAGGAGGACGGAGAACTGGTCGTCGTGCGCGACGGAAAGGTCGTGCGCATCAAGGCCCGTGATCTGAAATAGAAATTTTGGGTCGGTTGTCCGAATGAATAATCCCCGACATCCGCAAATGTCGGGGATTCACTTTTCAATTTTGATTGGGTAGGCGGACGGCGCGTGGAACACAGGTGGAACACGCGAAATCGCAATAACTCTCGATAATGGCAAGTTGCAACTCTTTGAACATGTGTAAAATCCGCTGGAATATAGTTTGTTAAATTTATTAGAAAAAGTAAAATTTAATTCTG
>NZ_MNQF01000056.1:0-2324 GCF_001915285.1 Alistipes sp. 56_sp_Nov_56_25 | reverse complement strand
ATCAAATAGAATGCCACGCTATCGGCACCCGTTTTGACCTATAGCGTGGCGTTTTCCTGTTTTTGAGGCGTTTCAGCACCCGTTTTGACTAATAAGTCTATTTACAGCACATAACAAAACGACATGAGCCGGTTAATCATCAACAATTTCAACGAATTCGCCCAGCACATAGGTCAGGAGCTGGGTGTTTCCGACTACCTGACGATCACGCAGGAGCAGATCGACCTTTTCGCCGACGCCACGCTCGACCACCAGTGGATTCACGTGGACACGGAGCGCGCCCGGACGGAAAGCCCTTATAAATCGACCATTGCGCACGGCTACCTGAACCTTTCGGTGCTCCCCTACCTCTGGGGACAAATTCTGGAGGTCAACAACGTGAAGATGCTGGTCAACTACGGCATCGAGAAACTGCGCTTCAACCGGCCTGTGCTGGCAGGCGACGCAGTCCGGCTGCGCGCCTCGCTGGTGTCGCTCGCAAACCTCCGCGGCATCGCCAAGGCGGAGATCAAGGTGTCGCTCGAAATCAAGGACAGCCCCAAAACGGCCCTCGATGCGACGGTCGTGTTTCTCTATCATTTCCAATAGCGCCAAACGGATCGTAAATTAAACAGGGGCTGTTTACACAGTCCCTGTTTTTGTTGCGGCGATTTTCGATTGCAGGCGAAAGGCTTCAAGCACGACATAAGCCGAAACCGATTTTTCGTGCATCGTAATAAAAAACCCGGATGGGTAGTCCTGACGGACGTCCCATTCGGGTTTTGTTTAGGATGTGCGGGAATATCCGCTTACAAATCCAAAAGGCTACATTTTTTTGCCCACATTGGTCTTCTTCGCAACCTTCGGAGCCGCAGCCTTGGCCGAAGCGGCCTTCGGCGCTGCGGGCTTCTTCGGGGCGGCAGCCTTCTTGGGTGCGGCCTTTTTAGCCTCGCCCTCGACGACGGTAGCCTCCTCGACGGCGTCGGTAGCCTTGGCGGCCGACTTGCGCGAACGGCGCGTCTTCGGTTTTGCCTCCGAAGCGGCTGCGGGAGCGATACCCAGCGTGTAAGGCTCGTTGAAGTCAACGAACTCGATGATGCACATGTCGGCAGCATCGCCCAGACGGAAACCGGTCTTCAGGATGCGGGTGTAACCGCCCGGACGCTCCGAAATCTTCGGCGCGATCGTACGGAACAGCTCCGTAACGGCCTCTTTCTGTTTCAGGTACGAGAATACGATACGGCGCGAGTGCGTCGTGTCCTCCTTCGACTTGGTGACCAGAGGCTCCACGAAACGCTGAACGGCCTTGGCCTTGGCAACCGTCGTTTCGATGCGTTTGTGCAGGATCAGCGACGTGGCCATGTTCGACAGCATGGCCTTGCGGTGGCCTGCCTGACGGCCCAGGTGGTTGAAATTCTTATTGTGTCTCATAATTAATCTTTGTCAAGTTTGTAGATTGATACGTCCATACCGAACTTCAGGTTGAGCGAGGTCAGCAACTCGTCCAGCTCCGTCAGCGACTTCTTGCCGAAGTTGCGGAACTTCAGCAGGTCGTTGCGGTTCAGCTTCACGAGGTCCCCCACCGTATCGACATCGGCGGCCTTCAGGCAGTTCAGGGCGCGGACCGAAAGGTCCTGATCCGAGAGCTTCGTCTTCAGCAGCTGACGCATGTGGAGTACATCCTCATCGAATTCCTCGGCACCGTTCGTGTCTTCCATGTTGACGGTGATCTTCTCGTCGGAGAAGAGCATGAAGTGCTGGATGAGAATTTTTGCGGCCTCTTTCAGAGCCTCTTTGGGGTGAATCGACCCGTCGGTGGTAATTTCCAAATTCAGCTTCTCGTAGTCGGTCTTCTGCTCGACGCGGTAGTTTTCGATCGAGTACTTCACGTTCTTGATGGGCGTGAAGATCGAGTCGATCGGAAGCGTTCCGAACTCGCTTTCAGCGGGAGCGTTCTCCTCGGCAGGCACGTAGCCGCGGCCTTTGCCGATCGTGAGCGTCATCTGCATCTTCGTTCCCGGGGCCAGGTGACAGATCACCAGGTCGGGATTGAGGACCTTGAAGAACGACAGGTAATTCGAGATATATCCGGCAGTCAGCTCCGTAACACCCGCAACGTTAATGGATACTTTTTCGGCATCCTGATTATCGACTGTGCGGATAAAACGAACCTGCTTCAGATTGAGGATGATGTTCAACATATCCTCCATCACACCGGGGATAGCGGCAAACTCGTGATCGACACCGGCTACCTTGACAGTCGTGATTGCGTAACCCTCCAGCGAAGAGAGCAGAATACGACGCAAAGCGTTACCGACAGTCATACCGAATCCGGGCTCCAGCGG
>NZ_MNQF01000055.1:0-2366 GCF_001915285.1 Alistipes sp. 56_sp_Nov_56_25 | reverse complement strand
GCACTCCCGGATGATCTTGCCGGCAAGGTCGTGTTGTCGGGCCGCCTGTTCGATCTCATCGACATGCTCGAACAGTCCTTCATTGGCTTTGTCGGACATTAGGCGCCGGTACCAGGGGATAAGGGACATGGCTTGGAATATGACCGACTGGCACCCTGCATAGTCACGGGCGTTCATCGCCTCTTCGAATGCGGCGTATTCGTCGGGGTGGGTGTTCATCCATTCCCGCAACTTCGCTTTGAAAGCCTCGTATTCCTGCTGGCCCATAGTATTGTACTACTTTTTTAAGACAACCCATCTGCCGCCTTTTGTCGGCCCTTCATGACTGATAATCCCCTCTTTGTTCATTTGCAGTAGATAATGCTTAATGCTATTCGAGGTACGTCCTAATAACGCTTCCAATTCCCTGCCGGAGATTGCCGGATTCTTTTGGATTTCGTAGATGATCCTTTCCCGAATATTTTGGGGTGTTTCTTGTGGGTTTCTTGTGGGTTTCTTGTGGGTTTCTTGTGGGTTTCTCTCAGCACCGAAGCCTGCATCGTAATATCGTTTCGATGCTTTTTCAATTACCCGAAATGCCGTGACAAATGAAAAGTCGAATTCGGCTTTTTCATTGCCGTTTTCCGTCAGCTCTTTTTGAACCCTATAAACACCTCGGCTGAAACGATTGACATAACCGAGAATTTTCATCGCTTCGGCAATGAACGGATTGCGGTAATCGCTTACATTCGGAAAATTCTCCGGACTGACTTTTCCATATAAACCGCCGGGATTTTGTATTTCAATACGATCATCGTATTCATAGAATTGTATCGGGGCATTCGTTTCATAATCCCGGTGCATGATCGCATTCATCAGAAGTTCCCGCGTTGCCCAGTATGGGTAATTCGCAACGGTTTCTTCCCGGAGAACACTAATCGGAATCGGGCGTTTTTGCGACACACTCGTTTCGACGAATGCGTCTATTTTAATGAGGTCATGGCAAAGGTTATTCCCGAACTTGTGTTCATTGATGATTTCCCCTGCACGATCCACACCTTTGAAACGGACATATTGGACATAAGCTCCCGGAAAATAGCGCCCCGGATTTCCCCCGAACAGAATAATGCATCCGTTCGTCGGACAGTTATATCGCAAGTCGAAAAATCCGAGTGATGCCAACTGTTCTTCAAGAGGGCGCTTATCGTCTGCAAGAATTTCACTGGCTACGGCTTTTGGTAAAAATTCTGACCGAACAAGGTTTATATCAATGTCGGCAAGCGTCGTTCCGATACACGGCATGGCATCGAACGTTCGAATATTAGAGATTCTTCGCTCCATCAATATTTTTTCTTCGGCTTCCGATGCGATGCTTTTGCGCGGACCTATCCGTACCCAAATACGTCCCCGGTATCTGACCGGAGGAAATTCGGACGGTTTGACCTCGACCACGAGTAAATCGCCACCTTCCAAAACAAAGCGCTCGACAGTCATTACCGGTTGCGGGAGAATATTGCCGTCGGTGCGGATATTGGTCATTTTGAGTAGTAGACCATCATCGACATGCAGGCCGGATAACTTCCCGTTGTCTTCGGCTCCTATAATCAGATAGCCGCTTTTGTCATCGCCGGGTAAATCATTGGAAAAAGCACAAATCGCCTGGCAAAATTTGTCCATATTGGTTGTCGAGGACGTTATCTCGATGTTGTAGCTTTCCGGATTGCCAAGTATTTGTACCAGTTGTTTCTGTGTTAACATAATGCGGCTCTCAATTTGTTAGGACAAAAATATGGATTCTTTTCAGTAAATTCTAAAAAGCAATATATTATTTCAGCAAATCGACCAACTGTTGCTTCATTTCATCGTCGATGGTGCGATAACGCGCGAAAGCCTTGCTGCCTTCCTTATGTCCGCTCAAAGCTCCGACCAAATTGGGGTCTTTGACCTGCTTATACAGATTTCCGACGAATGTCCGGCGGGCCAGATGCGACGAGGCGATCTCGTAAAGTACCCTTTTTTCTTCTTCGCGGGTGGTGGGGTTTATGACCGTAACCAACCGCTTCAATCCGGCGGCTTTGAAAATCCGCTTGATCGCCATATTGTATTTCTGCTCGGAGATGAACGGCAGCAGTTTGTCGCCGTCCAGACCTTTGTAACGGGCTGCGATCTCTTTGGCTGTCTGATTCAGCGGAACCCGCACGGTCAGCGGTCGCCCTTCCTTGGTCTTGCGCGGTATGTACTCGATGGCTCCGTCGATCAGATTCGATTTCGTCATTTTCAGCAGATCGCCCACCCGGCAGCCGATCAGACATTGAAAAACGAAGATGTCGCGCTGAACGGCCAGTTGCGGATGCCGCATCAGATTCGTGCCGTAAATCTTGTGCAAC
>NZ_MNQF01000017.1:0-32958 GCF_001915285.1 Alistipes sp. 56_sp_Nov_56_25 | reverse complement strand
CAAATAGAATGCCACGCTATCGGCACCCGTTTTGACCTATAGCGTGGCGTTTTCCTGTTTTTGAGGCGTTTCAGCACCCGTTTTGACTAATAAGTCTGAAAAAATTGAAACGAGACTCTTCCCGAAGCGTCGGTTCCGTCGCCTGTAAACGCAAAAACAACAACCCGCGGTCCGGATGCATCCGCCCCGCAGTCGTTGTTTTCGCATTTGTACTTTTGGCCCGCAATGTTTCGGGGCGTTATTTACGTCTTGTCTCGCTTTGGCGAGACAAGACGCGCTCCGTGAACAGCTTTCGCGGCTCGGCAAAGCACCGCTTCGCTGTAAACGCAAAAACAACAACCCGCGGTCCGGATACATCCGCCCCGCAGTCGTTGTTTTCGCATTTATGCCTTCGGCATTCGCTTTGCCCTCGCCTTGTCGCTATTTCTTGACTTTGGGCGCGAGCATCATGTTCATCTTCTTGCCGTCGAGCTTCGGCATCATCTCCACCTTGGCGAACTCTTCGAGGTCCGTGGCAAAGCGCAGCAGCAGGATTTCGCCCTGCTCCTTGAAGACGATCGAACGTCCGCGGAAGAAGACGTAGGCCTTGACCTTGGCCCCCTCCTTGAGGAAGTTCTGCGCGTGCTTGAGCTTGAAGTTGTAGTCGTGGTCGTCGGTCTGCGGGCCGAAGCGGATCTCCTTCACGACGACTTTCGTCTGGTTCGCCTTCAGTTCCTTGGCCTTCTTTTTCTGCTGGTAGAGGAACTTCTGATAATCGGCGATGCGGCATACGGGCGGCTCGGCCTTGGGCGAGATCTCGATCAGGTCGAGTTCCATCTCGTCCGCCAGACGCAGTGCGTCGCGGATCGACATCACCTGCGGCTGGGGAATGTTGTCCCCCACCAGACGCACCTCGGGAACCGTGATCTGTTCGTTGATGCGGTGGGGATTCTTCTTTTCGGGCGGCCTGCGTCCGAAGCGGGGATTGTTGCCTGTTGCCGGTCTTGGTCTGTTATTCCCGGGGGTAAACGGCCTCGGCGGGAATGGTTTCGGTGCTGCGATAATCGTTAAGTATTAAAATGGTTAATTAAATTTTGTTCCTTGCTTTCGGGCTTCCGAGAGTGGTAATCCTCGCGGCTGCGCCGCGTTTGTAAATTTTACCCTCTCCTGAATCCCCTCCTCGGAGGGGACTTTGTCGGAAAGCCCCGGTTATTCCATGCTTATTTCTTTTCGAGCTTGTTGGCCTCGATCTCCTCTTTGACCAGTCCGGCGATGAAGTCGCGGAACGCCTCCAGGGACATCTGTCCCTTGTCGCCTTCGCCCTGCGCACGGACGGAAACCAGCCCTTCGGCCTCTTCCTTCTCGCCGACGATCAGCAGATAAGGGATGCGTTTAAGTTCGTTGTCGCGGATCTTGCGGCCGATTTTCTCGTTGCGGTCGTCGACCTCGGTGCGCACGTCGCTGCGGTTGAGGAACTCCGACACTTTCTGGGCATAGTCGTTGAACTTCTCCGAAATGGGGAGCACCACGACCTGCTGGGGCGAGAGCCACAGCGGGAACTTGCCGCCCGTATGCTCCAACAATACTGCCACGAAACGCTCCATCGAGCCGAACGGCGCGCGGTGAATCATAATCGGGCGGTGGAGACGGTCGTCAGCGCCCTTGTACGTGAGGTCGAAACGCTCCGGGAGGTTGTAGTCCACCTGGATCGTTCCCAGCTGCCACTTGCGGCCGATGGCGTCCTTGACCATGAAGTCGAGCTTCGGGCCGTAGAAGGCCGCTTCGCCCAGCTCCACGACCGTCGTAAGGCCTTTCTCCTTGGCGGCCTGCATGATGGCCGACTCGGCCTTCTCCCAGTTCTCGTCCGAACCGATGTATTTCTCCTTGTTGTTCGGGTCGCGCAGCGAAATCTGGGCGGTGTAGTTGTCGAACTTCAGCGTCTTGAAGATATAGAGCACGATGTCGATCACGCGTTCGAACTCTTCCAGAAGCTGATCCGGACGAACGAACAGGTGGGCGTCGTCCTGCGTGAATCCGCGCACGCGCGTCAGTCCGTGCAGCTCGCCCGACTGTTCGTAGCGGTAGACCGTTCCGAACTCCGCCAGACGCACGGGCAGCTCCTTGTACGAACGGGGTTTCGAGCGGTAGATCTCGCAGTGGTGCGGGCAGTTCATCGGCTTGAGCAGGTACTCCTCGCCCTCGATCGGGGTGTGGATCGGCTGGAACGAGTCCTTGCCGTATTTGGCGTAGTGGCCCGAGGTGACATAAAGCTCCTTGTTGCCGATGTGCGGCGTGATCACCTGCTGGTAGCCGTACTCCTTCTGCACGCCCCGCAGGAACTGCTCCAGCCGGTCGCGCAGCGCAGCTCCCTTGGGCAGCCACAGCGGCAGGCCCTGGCCCACGCGCTGCGAAAAAGTGAACAGTTCGAGGTCCTTGCCCAACTTGCGGTGGTCGCGTTTCTTGGCCTCCTCCATCATCGCGAGGTACTCGTCGAGCATTGATTTCTTGGGGAACGAGATGCCGTAGATACGCGTCAGCATCTTGTTCTTCTCGTTGCCGCGCCAGTAGGCTCCGGCCACGGACGTAAGTTTCAGGGCCTTGATATATCCCGTGTTGGGAATGTGCGGGCCGCGGCACAGGTCCGTGAACGCACCGTTGGTATAGAAGGAGATGGTGCCGTCTTCGAGGTCCGTGATCAGTTCGACCTTGTACTGGTCGCCCTTCTCGGTGAAGGTCTTCAGCGCTTCGGCCTTGGGGACTTCGCGGCGGAGGAGCGCTTCCTTGTTGCGGGACAGCTCCACCATCTTGTTTTCGATCGTCGGCAGGTCGGCCTCGGTGATGGGCGTCGGGGAATCGACGTCGTAATAGAAGCCGTTTTCGATGGCCGGGCCGATGCCGAACTTGATGCCCGGGTAGAGCGCTTCGAGAGCCTCGGCCAGCAGGTGCGACGAGGTGTGCCAGAAGGCGTGCTTGCCCTCTTCGTCGTCCCATTTGTAGAATTTGACCGAAGCGTCCTCTTCGATCGGGCGCGTCATGTCCACCGTCGCGCCGTTTACCGCGGCCGCGAGCGAGTCAGCAGCTAAACGAGGGCTGATGCTCTCTGCGATCTGATACGCAGTAGTCCCTTTGGCATATTCACGTACGGAGCCGTCGGGAAAAGTGATTTTGATCATTTTGTTGTATAAATTAAGTTTTCGGGGCCTTCGGCGCTTCCACAATTACGAGACGGAATACACCTCCGGGTTGCCCGGTGTTTTTGTTCGGGTCTTTGTCAATCCTCCTTTTCGGTCTGCGGCAGGTCCTTGACCGAGACGTCGCGGCCGCCGCGGTCGCGTTCGGCGCGTTGCAGCGGATTGCGCGTCCATTCGGCCCATGCGCGGCGGTGCTCCGCGATGTCGATGGCCGCATAGATCGCATTGCGCATCGACTGCGGGTCGGCCTTGTCCTTCCCGGCGATGTCGAAGGCCGTGCCGTGGTCGGGCGAGGTGCGCACGGCCGAAAGCCCCGCCGTGAAGTTCACCCCGTCGGGCGACAGGCTCTTGAAGGGCGCCAGCCCCTGGTCGTGGTACATGGCCAGGATGCCGTCGTACTTGGCGTATCCGCCCCCGGCGAAAAGCCCGTCGGCGGCAAAAGGCCCGAAGGCCAGCACGCCTTTCGAAAACGCCTCGACAATGGCCGGGCGGATGATCTCCTGCTCCTCGCGTCCCAGCAGTCCGCCGTCGCCGGCGTGGGGGTTGAGCGCCATGACGGCGATGCGCGGCTCGACGATGCCGAAGTCCTCTATGAGCGCACGGCGCAGCGTGCCGAGGTCGCGCACGATCCGCTCTTTGGTGATGTTGCGGGCGATCTCCGAGACGGGGATGTGCTTGGTGACCAGCCCCACGCGCAGCACGTCGCTGCACAGGATCATCATGGCTTCGCCTTCGAGTTCGGCGGCCAGGTATTCGGTATGCCCCGTGTAGCGGAAGTCGTCCGCCTGCACGGTCTCCTTGTCGAAGGGTGCGGTCACGAGCGCGTCGAGGTGTCCCGCCTTCAGGTCGCGCATGGCCGCGCACAGCGCCTCTACGGCCGCGCGTCCGGCTTCGGGGGTCGGCTTGCCCGGCGCGATGTCGGCCGTCTCCCCGCATGCCACGAGGTTCGCCTTTCCGCGGCGCGCCTCGGCGGCCGACGCCACGGGGTTGAAGGAGAAGGCTTCGATCTCCGCGACGGTATTTCGGTAATAGGCCGCGGCTTTGGGCGAGCCGTAGACGACGGGTGTGAAAAGCTCCGTCATCCGCGGGTCGGCGAGCGCCTTGAGAATGATTTCCCAGCCGATGCCGTTCGTGTCGCCCTGCGTGATGCCTATTTTGAATTTGTTTTCCGGCATAATCAATTTTATTTCAACTTACAAAGTTATAAAATATTCAGAATACACAATGCCTCGGATTCGATTAAAATGAATTTTTACCCCGCTTTGCGCCGGAAGTGCAATTTTTCACTATCTTTGTTACAGCAGTCTGTGAGGATTGCTGACATTTTTGGGATAAAAAGCGCATCGGCTTTTTTTCTTACCGCCGAAAATTGGACACTTTTGTGTAACATAAGGAATAAGGGTTGATGCTCTCGCTGTTTTCCAGCGTGGGCATTTGCCGCATTCTACGTTACGGGTCGTCCAATACCTCGACGGTGGAGCAGCAAGTCTGCCCGCGCTTTTTTTCCGGACCAAGCAAGTTTGGAGAAATGAGAAGATGTGAGCGGAAAATGTTGAAATGCAATGCTGAACTTGTAGATATCGTATTCCGTCTGATGTTCGAAACGTTCTGGGTGGCCCCTTACGACCTGCGGCGGGATTTCCCGGTGCTGGTCAATTTCGAACGTCATGCGCGCCATGCGTCGGTGCTGTTGGGTAAAATCGACTTCGCCTCGGCCTCCGGGGCGCAGATATACGAATTGGGAAAGACCGTCGCAGCGCTCGACCGGGCCGTCCGGCAGATCGCCGAAGCGCGGCTGTTTTCGCCCGTGGAGTGTGCCGAGGCGCAGGAACTGGTCGGACGCATCCGGAATGCGCTGCCTGCGGCCTGCGCCGCCGGGCTTGCGGCGGCTCTTTCGCACGATTCGGAATAGCTGCGGGATGCCGGCTCCGCCCGGCCCCTGCGACCGTAGGTCGCAGGGATTCTGTCATGCACCCTCGCCTTCGCTCGGGATAACCGCGCTCCGTGATTTCCCGGGCGGTCCCTCCTGCCGCCGGAATTACGTCGCATCCCTCGTCTTCGCTCGGGATAACTGCGCTCCGTGATTTCCCGGGCGGTTCCTCCTGCCGCCGAAATTACGTCGCATCCCTCGCCTTCGCTCGGGATAACCGCGCTCCGTGATTTCTTGGGCGGCTCGGCAAAAGCCGGAAAAACCGGAGCCGGTTTAAAACGCAACGGACCCCGCCTGGGAAATGAATTTCCGGCGGGGCCTGATGCGTTTTAGTCCTTCGGACTTTATTTTCCGGCTTTTGCGCTCGCCTGGCGGCGAAATTCACCACAGACGATGCCCGTGGCCATGGCGACGTTGAGCGATTCCGAACCCCGGCGGTCGGCCGGCCAGGGCGGGATGAAGAGTTTCTGCGTGACGGTGCGGGCCACGGCGTCGGTGATTCCGCGCCCTTCGTTGCCCATCACGACGATGCCCGCCGGCTTCAGTTCGGTTTCGTAGATGTTCGCTCCTTCCAGAAAGGTTCCGCAGACCGGAAGTCCCAGCGCGGCGGCCTTCGAAAGCAGCGCCGCGAGGTCGGTGTAGTGGACCCTTACGCGGAGGATCGCCCCCATCGTGGCTTGTACGACCTTGGGGTTGAAACAGTCGGCCGAGGCTTCGGAGCAGACGATGTCCGTGATGCCGAACCAGTCGGCCAGCCGGATGATCGTGCCCAGGTTCCCGGGGTTCTGCACGTCGTCGAGCGCCAGCGTCAGCCGTCCCCGCAGCCGCTCCGGCTTCAGGTCGCAGCGGGGGATTTCGACCAGCGCCAGCGAGTTGCTCGGGGTTTTGAGCAGCGAGAGCCGCTCCATGTCGCGCGGGGCGACGGTCTCGACCTCGGGCCCGTTGAAAACCCCTTCCAGCGAGAATATCCTGCGTACGGAGAGGTGCGATGCGCGCAGTTCGCCGATGAGTTTCTCCCCCTCGGCGACGAAAAGTCCGTGCTCCGTGCGGCCGCGTTTGTCGGCCAGCGCGCGGACGAGTTGTATGTCGGCTTTTGTCATCGTTGTTTTTCGATGGTGTAGGTGGTTCCTTCGGTCGCCGGGTAACTCTCGGCAAAGAGCGTCCGCGCCTCCTCGACCAGCGGCGTTTCGTCCTTGTAGCGCGACGAATAGTGGCCGATCACGAGCCGCCGGGCGCCCGCTTTCAGGGCGGCTTTCGCTGCGTCCGTCGTGGTCGAGTGCCCGCGGTCGCGGGCGCTCCGCTGTTCGGCGGCGGCATAGGTCGCTTCGTGGTACATCAGATCGACTCCCCGGCACAGTCCCGCGGCCTTGGCCGAGTAGTTCGTGTCCGAGAGGTAGGCGTACGAGCGCGGCGCATAGGGGCGGTAGGTCAACTCGGCATTGGGAATCACCTCGCCCGTGGCCAGCCGTATCTCCTCGCCGCGCTTGGCGGCGGTGATCTGCGCGATCGAAAGCCCGTATTTGGCGATCTTGAATTTCTCGACGTTCAGCGGCGGCTCCTTCTCGCGGAACAGAAACCCGGCGCACGGCACGCGGTGGCGCAGCGGGACGCTCCACACCTCGAGGGTGCGGTTTTCCAGCAGCAGGGCGTGCTTGGTCGTGTCGACCTCGGTCCACGCGACGGTGTAGGGCAGCTCCGTGTCGAAGTACCGGAGGTGGCAGGCCAGGATCTCGCCGAAGGGCGCCGGGGCGAAGACCCGGAGCGGGGTTTTGCGTCCGTACAACGCCAGCGTCGAGATGAGCGGGAACAGCCCGAAAACATGGTCTCCGTGGAGGTGCGAGATGAACACGGCCCGGATTTTCAGCGGATTGACGCCGTAGCGGACCAGCTGTTGCTGCACGCCTTCGCCCGCATCCACGAGGTAATACTGTTCGTGGACGTTGACCGCCTGCGCCGAAGGGTGGCGGGCGACGGTCGGCTTTGCGGAGGACGAGCCCAGTATGGTGACCGAGAAACTCAATTCGTCTGTGTTTTATACTTTATGAATGTCGCCAGAAGCCGGTTGGTCGTGAAAACGCTCTGGGATGTGGTGGCGGTTCGGGTTTTGCTGCCGTCGTCGTTTTTCTCGATCTTTTCGGTCGTCGTGTAGGTCGGGGCGGAGGTTTCGCTCACGACGCCTTCGAAGACGATGGCGTCGGCTCCTTTCTCCCGGCCAATCTGTTCGATGAGGGCCTGCGCCTCCTCCAGCGTTTTGCCGAAGGGTGTCGCCTTGATGCTGCCCATCGTTTCGTAGTCCGAGGGAACGTCCTTCCAGTCGAAATAAAGTTCCGGCGCGGTTCCGGTTGTCGGATAGGCTTTGCCGATATAAGTGGTGCGGATTTCGGCGCACGAGGCGATGCAGCATGCCGCCGCCAGCAGTAAAAGGAGCTTCTTCATGGTCTGTCTTTTGCCTTATTGCAGCAGAAACCGTTCGCAGTCCAGGGCGGCGACACATCCCGACGCAGCCGCCGTGATGGCCTGGCGGTAGTGGGGGTCCTTCACGTCGCCGGCGGCGAAGACGCCTTCGACCGAGGTCTTCGACGTTCCCGGCTCGACCTTGATGTAGCCTTCGGCGTCGAGCGCCAGCTGTTCGGCGAAAAGTTCCGTGTTGGGGTGATGGCCGATCGCCAGGAAGAATCCCGCTATGTCGATCTTCCGCTCCGAGCCGTCGTTCCTGCGCAGCAGCGCGCCCGTTACGCCCGAGTCGTCGCCCAGCACCTCGGCGGTGTTGTGCTCGAACAGCACTTCGATGTTCGGCGTGTTGAACACCCGCTGCTGCATCGCCTTCGAGGCGCGCAGGTGGGGTTTGCGCACGATCAGGTAGACCTTGCGGCAGAGCGATGCGAGGTAGGTGGCCTCCTCGCAGGCCGTGTCGCCGCCGCCCACCACGGCCACGTCCTTTTTGCGGTAGAAAAATCCGTCGCACGTGGCGCAGGCGCTGACGCCCTGCCCGCGGAATTTGGTCTCGGACGGGAGACCGAGGTATTTGGCCGTGGCTCCCGTGGCGATGATCAGCGTTTCGGCCTTGATCTCCTTCTCGCCGTCGATCACGACGTGGAACGGACGCGACGAGAGGTCGGCGCGCGTGACGTTGCCCGTGCGGATGTCGGCGCCGAACCGCTCGGCCTGCCTGCGCATCAGCCCCATCAGGTCGGGACCGCTCACGCTGTCGGGATGTCCCGGGAAATTCTCGACGTCGGTGGTCGTCGTCAGCTGTCCGCCCGGTTCGATGCCTTCGTAAAGCACCGGCTTGAGGTTGGCGCGCGAGGCGTAGATGGCGGCGGTGTACCCTGCGGGGCCGCTGCCGATGATCAGGACTCTTACTTGTTCTTCCATGGTATCGGTTGTTGTTTGCATGTTTCAATCATTATTCGTTCCAAATTCCGTCAGGCGTCGTCCCAGGTAGTCGAATTCCGCCCAGCGGCCGTCTTTCCGCACCCGGACGACGCTTTCGGCCGGCGCGTAGTCGACGATCTCGTATTCGGGCGGGATGACGTAGCGTCCCTGGCGGTCGATCAGCCCCATCCCCGATGGGGTCTCGACCTCGGCGCGTCCTTCGCGGAAATCCCCGGCCCAGGTGTACTGCGGCCGGATTACGGGGTTGTTCTCCGTGTCCACGAACCCGAATCCCTCGTCGTCCTCGACGCAGACCAGTCCTTCGAAGACGTGGCTCGTCCAGCGGTGGCCCGTCAGGCGGCGGTGCGGGGTGTAGACGGCCTCCGTGTCGCCGACGCACATCGGATCGGCCGTCCGGCGGACCTGTTCGCGCAGGCTTTCGAAGGCCGCGCCGTCTCCCGAAGGGCCGAAATGCGCGTCGTGGTAGCGCAGCGGCACGAACCGCCCGCCCGACCAGCGCAGGTTTCCGGCCCGGAGGTTGTTGTGCGAGAAGTTCAGCTTCCGCAGGGCCGTTTCGAGGGTGTCGAGCGCCGCGAGCAGCCGCTCCGCGGGTTCCGTGTGGAGCGCTTCGGCGAACGGTTTGCCCGCGGGAAGGTGTTGTAGCGCCAGGTCGAAACGGCGTTCGCGGCCTGCCGGGTCTGTCCACCGCAGTTCGTCCCGCAGGATGCGGTATTCCGCGAGATGGTCGGTGTTGAGGCGTCCGAGCTGCGACGCCGTGCGTTCCACGGAGGCCAGCGCAGCGGGCGAGAGCGGCATCGAGAGCAGCCATTGCCGGCCGCGCCACGTGATCTCGGCCTCGGCGAAGCGCGTCGTGCGCATCAGCCGCGGCAGTCCGTCCGCCCCGGTCGCCGCACGGGCGTCGGCGAGCGTTTTGAACGAGAGGTCGGGCGTCAGCAGCGCCCGGGTGAAGAGTTGCAGCGTCGGTGTCATGGCTATTCGGTTTTTACGCTGATGGAACCGATGTTGAGCATGGTGATCAGCTCTTCGGCCGAGGCGTTGAAACTCATGCCGCGGAACGGCGGCAGGGCGCCGGGGCCTTTGGCTTCGCGGATCGCCTCGTTGAAGACCTCGGGCATGGGGCTGGAGCAGTCGTAGAGCACCTCCGCATAGCGGTTGGGGTACGAGGCCTCTTCGGCCGAGGGGAAGAACACCGTGTGCGGGGTGTCGCCCGCGGCGATGTGGATGTTGACCAGCAGCACGTTGCCGTCGGCCGTGCGGAGCGATTTGATCTGTCCGGCCACGGCGCGCAGTTCGGCGTCGTCGCAGTCGGTGGCCTCGCCGTCGGTGATGTTGAAGACCATCGGCGGGAAACTTTCGGCATGGGCCGGGTCGGCGCACCATGCCGCGGCGATGTCGCGCACGCGGCGCAGGGCCTCGCACATCGGAGTCTGCCCGGCGGCTTCTGGCTCCACCCATGCCGGGTAGGGAATTTCGCGCAGGGAGATGCTGCCGTCGGGCAGCCGGTATTCGATGACTTCGGTCTTTATCGGAGGCTCCCCGGCCGCCAGCTCCGCCACGGAGATCAGTTCCCTGCCGCCCGGCAGCAGGGAGTAGACCTCGTCGTCGCCCGAGTATCCGATCACGGCGATGTCGTAGTAGTCCCTCACGCCGTCGCTGCGGCGGGCGCGTTCGATCAGTTCGAACAGCATGCCGTTCGTGATGGTCGCCACGGCTTCGGCCTTGGTCATCTGCCGGTTGCGGAACCGGATTTTTTCGGCCATCGAACCCGAGCCGTCGATCGCGAGGATGATGGCGGTGCGATGGGTGCGTGTGATGCTCTGTGTATACATGTTGCGTCGTATGTTCTTCTATTTCAGACCGCGGACCGAGTAGTAGTCTTCGCGGCGCTCCTCTTCGCTCGTGCAGTCGAGACCGTAGCTGACGGCCATGTCGAGCGAACAGTCGCGGTCGCGGTCGGCGTCGGTCGTGCGGCGCATCGAGGCGTGGGCGTTGTGCCCCGCGGAGATGGCCTCGTCGATCTCGTCGACGGTCGGCGTGTGCCCGAGCAGGGCGGCGTAAACCTGTTTGGCCCAGCTGTGGGCGTAGTCGTCGTAGTGGACGGCGAAGACCCGGAAGCGGTTGTCCACGGCCTCGGTCGTGGTCAGTTCGCCGCGGTCCACGGCTGCGAGGATCGCCTCGGTCTCGCGGCGCGTGATGTACTGCCCGCCCAGGTCGAGCCACTGCCCGTCGCCGTCGTAGCGCGGGTCCGACCCTCCTCTGGAGAGCATTGCGCCCAACGCCGCCACGATGGCCTTGTTGTAGAGCTTGAGCCCCCGTTGCAGGGCCGCCGAGCGGATCAGGGTCTTGTTGTGGGTGAACACCGGGGCGTCGGGGTCCTGCTCCTGGAGCGAATGGAGGATGTCCACGGCCTGGAGCATGGCGCCCGTGATGTAGGGATTGTATTCGTCGAAACTGATCACGTCGCGTTTGACCGAGCGGCGGTCGCGGGCGGGCCACTTCTCGATGTCGCGCACGGCGCCGAAACTGGTGAGGTTGGCGCCCGGCATGAGGTGCGTGCGCCCTTCCTTCTCGATCAGATAGGAGTAGGGGAAGGCCGAGGTGTCGTGGTGGTAGGAGTGGTGTCCCATGACCATCGTGAAGGCGCCCTCGAGCGCGGGCGACATGATGTAGGCGCTGCTGGCGAACTTGCAGCCGCGCAGGTGCACCGACTGGTGCACGGCGCCGCTCTTGAAGAGGTGGTTGCTCTGGTTCGAGCCGCTGCCGGCGTTGAAGAACGAGAACATGCCGGCGATCAGCAGCGACGATTTGTGGTGCGAGACGGTGTAGGGACCTGCGAAGATCGAGGCGGCCTCGCCGTTTTCGCAGTGCGAGTTGGCGAAGAACAGCGACTCTGCGGCTGTGAAACCCTTGTCCAGCCGGCAGCTTTCGCCGACGAAGCAGCGTTCGACGATCGAGCCGTTGTCGATGACCGACCCTTCGGCGGCGATCAGGTCGTAGGCCTTGACGTCCACGCCGACGCGCGCGCCGTCGCAGAGCGTCGCGTTTTCGAGGATCGAGGCGCCGTCGATTTCGACTCCGTTGCCGATGCGGACCTCGCGGATGAAGCGCGCCCCGACGATGCGGCAGTCGCTTCCCACCTCGCCGATCTCCGACGAGCGTTCCTCGGCGTAGGCGTCGACCATTTTTTCGAGTGCGGCGATGGTCTGCGGGCGGTGGCGGTAAACGGCCATGACGTAGGCGACCTGTGCCGACAGGCGGTCGAATATCTTCACCGTGCGGCCGCCGCATTCGTTCATCGTGGCCACGCCGACGCCGTTGCCGAAGGCCGAGCGGCGGCGGCATTCGAGGGCCGTGACGCCTTCTACGAGCGAGCCGGTTCCGATGCGGTAGTTCGCCACGCGCGAGCGGACGATGCGGGCCTCCGCGGCTATTTCTACATCTCCTTCCAGGTGGCTTTGCAACAGCTGAAAGGGTTTGAAATCCTCCGAGACCAGCACCTTCGACCAATCTTCGGCCGAATTGCCGAGTGCTTCGAGTGCGGCGGTCTCCGCGGAGGTTAATTTTCTGAATGGAGTCATTGATTGTGGAGTTATTTAGATGCAAATATAACAAATTGCATTTAAATTGCATGAACCCTTTTGGGGAACTCGTCTTTTCTTCCGGCCGGGACCGTTCCGGGGCGGGTTTGCGCGGGCCGCAGCGGCGTGCCTGCGGGGGCGGATTTTGCCCGAAAGCGATTTTTGATCCCGCTCTTTCCGCTGCCCTGCCTCACTGGTATCGGGGCGTTTTCAGCGGATGTGCGATCTCCTGCCGTTCGCCGTTGCGCACGACCTGCGCCTTTCCGCCGCGGAACGGCTTCACCGCCGCACAGCCCGGGCAGCTCAGGCGCGTGCGGCCCGCCGTGTCGATGTAGTGCCACGTGCCGCCGAGCTGAACGGCGGCCAGCCCCTCGGTGAAGTCGAACCCGTTGTCGTAGAGCGGCGCGACGACGACCCGCTCCGCCGTGCGGTAGCCCCAGCGTCCGTTTTCGACGAAGAGTTCGGGCGTTTCGGCCTCCGTCCCGCTCCGGGCGGCGGGTTTCTCCCGGACCGCCTCGGCGAGCAGCTCCGCAAGTCCGAAGAGCCGCAGGGTGGGTGCCGTGAGCAGTTGCGCGATGCGGTACTGAACGGCCATGCCGCGTTTCTCGAACAGCGCGAGCGTCTCCCGGTAGGCCGGGTCGGAGGCGATCCGCTGGGGCGTGTACAGCAATCCGTCGGAGCTTCCGTAACGGTCCCAGAGCGTAGGGTCCTCGGCCAGCGCGTGCAGCGCCGTCGAGATCAGCGCCGCGGGGTAGTCGTCGATCCGTTCGTCGAAGTCGGCCGCCGTGCGGGCCGGGTGCTGGTAGGCCGCCGTGCCCAGTTCGGGGCTGATCTCCCCGGCGAAGGCGGGCAGGTACGAGGCGTCGAAGTCGATCGGGCAGAGCGTGCCGTCGTCGCCGACGATGATATTCTCGGGTTTCAGGTCGCCGTGGGCGCGGTCGTCCGTGACCAGCGCGAGGGCCAGCCGGTCGAACAGCCGGACGAGGATTTGCAGACTCTCGCGGTCCCGGAGGGCGGCGGCCTGCGCCACGGTTTCGTGCAGGGTGGAGCCTTCGATCCAGTTGCCGAGGACCGTATCGACCCAGACGCCGGTTTCGGGCGAGGTGTGCAGGTAAAGCTCCTTTTCGAGAAGCCGCTGGCCGTAGATCTCCTTCAGGTGGCGCATCGGGCGCAGGTAACAGCGCAGCGAGCGGATGCGTCCGCCGAGGCGGATGCGGAATACGGCGGCGGAGTTGCCGGCGCTGAAGCAGGGGCGGCCCTGTTCGTCGCGGCACACGTCGATTTCACCCAGCGTGCGCGTCAGGCCGCGGGAGTCGAGAAGAGCCAGCAGGTATTGACGGAGGGTAAACACGTGGCGGGAATCGGATTTTTAACGTCGTCCGACTTGTCGGACGACGGCGCAAGTTACGAAAATTCGCTAAAAAACCGGACCCGAAGGCCCGGCTTTTTCGTTGGATGGTATCTGTTCGCCCGAAGGCGCAGCCTCTCTCCGAAAGCGTTCCGGCTTGCGGCCGCCCCGAAAACAGGCCTCTTACGCCTGCGTCTGCTAATGGCAATTGCAATGGCCGTCGTGGTCTCCGCAGCCTTCGCCGCAGTCACCGCCGCACTCGCCGCACGAACATCCGCCCTGCAGGTCCTCGGGCGTCACGTCGCGCACCGAAACCACCTCCACGTCGAAGTTGAGCGTCTTGCCCGCCATCGGGTGGTTGAAGTCCATCTTCACGGTCGATTCGCCGACCTCCTTGACGATGCCCATCATGCGGTTGCCCTGGGCGTCGCTCATCGGAACCTGGCTGCCCTCGAAGAGGATGTCCTCGGCGAGCTTGCCGTCGACCATGAATATGTCTTTCGGCAGGTCGACGATGGCGTCGGCGATCACTTCGCCGTAGCCGTCCTTGGCCTCGAGCGTGAACGAAACCGATTCGCCGATCTCCTTGCCCAGGATCGCCTCCTCGAATTTGGGGAGCAGCATGCCCGTTCCGAAGATGAATTCGAGCGGCTGGCCCGGACGCGACTGATCCGCGATCTGTCCGTCGACGGTGAGCTTGTAGTCTACGCCGACCATTTTGTTTTGTTCTACTTTCATACGATTGTTATAAAGTTTAGTTGTTTTTATCGTCGTTTTTCAGGGACGTTGCCCGGCATTCACGGCTCAAAAGCGATTTTCCGCCACCATTTTTAGAAAAATGGCTTCTTAAGCCGTCAAAGGTACGCACTTCGGGGCAAGTTGCCAAATAATAGCAGGAAATAATTGTGCCATAACAGATGAAAACGGCGGCGCTGTCGATGTCGCCGCCGTTTTTTCATGCCGGATATTGCCGTTACTCGCAGTTGCGGCAGCAGAGGTTTCTGTCGCCGTAGCCGTTGTCGATCTTCGAGACGTAGGGGAAGAACTTCGCCTCGCCGATCCACGCCAGCGGGAACGCCGCCTCGTCGCGCGAGTAGGGGTGTTCCCACGCTCCGGCCAGTTCCCGGGCCGTGTGGGGCGCGTTCGCCACCACGTTGTCCGCCTGGCCGGCGGCCGCCTCGCATTCGCGCTTGATGCTTATCAGCGCCTCGATGAAGCGGTCCATCTCCTCCTTGGGTTCCGATTCGGTCGGCTCGACCATCAGCGTCTCGTGCACGGGGAACGAGAGCGTCGGGGCGTGGAATCCGTAGTCCATCAGGCGGTGGGCGATGTCGCCGCAGTCGATGTTGTAGTCCTTCTTGAAGGAGGTGAGGTCGAGGATCATCTCGTGGCCCACGCGGCCCGTCTCGCCCGAGTAGTAGGTGCGGTACTCCGCGGCCAGCGCCGCCGACATGTAGTTGGCGTTGACGATGGCCATCTCGGTGGCTCTGCGAAGCCCCTCGGCCCCCAGCATTTTGATATAGCCGTAGGTGATCGGGAAGAGCAGCGCCGAACCCCACGGAGCCGACGCGACGGCCGTGATGCCCTCGTCGCCGCCCGTGGCGACGACCGGGTGCGACGGCAGGAACGCCCGCAGGTGCTCGGCGACGCAGATCGGGCCTACGCCCGGGCCGCCGCCGCCGTGGGGCATGGCGAAGGTCTTGTGGAGGTTGAGGTGGCAGACGTCGGCCCCGATGTAGCCGGGGTTCGTCAGTCCCACCTGCGCGTTCATGTTCGCGCCGTCCATGTAGACCTGCCCGCCGGCGTCGTGGACGGCGTCGACGATCTCGCGGATGCGGCTCTCGAAGACGCCGTGCGTCGAGGGGTAGGTGACCATCAGGCCGCACAGTTCCGACGAGTGCTCTTTGGCCTTGGCTTCGAGGTCCGCCACGTCGATGTTGCCGCGCTCGTCGCACGCCACCGTCACGATCTTCATGCCGGCCATGGCCGCCGAGGCGGGGTTCGTGCCGTGGGCCGACGCGGGGATCAGCACCACGTTGCGGTAGCCCTGTCCGCGGCTCTGGTGGTAGGCGCGGATGACCATCAGCCCCGTGTATTCGCCCGCCGCGCCCGAATTGGGCTGCAACGAGCAGGCCGCGAAGCCGGTGATCGTCGCCAGGTCCTGTTCCAGCCCGGCGATCAGGTCCATATAGCCCTTGGCCTGGTCGGCCGGGGCGAAGGGGTGCATGTTCTGGAAGCCGGCCAGCGAGAGCGGCTGCATGAGCGCCGCGGCGTTGAGCTTCATGGTGCACGAACCTAAAGAGATCATTGAATTGGCCAGCGAAATATCCCTCAATTCCAGCTTCTTGATGTAGCGCATCAGGGCGCTCTCCGAGCGGTAGGCGTTGAATACGGGTTCCTGCAAATAGGGCGATTGGCGGCGCAGGGCAGTTGGGACGCAGCTTTCGGTGACGGCCTTTACCGCCTTGGCTTTCTTGCCTTTGGCTGCGGCAAAGATGCTCACGACGGTCTCGATCTCCGCCGCGGTGGTCACCTCGTCGAACGACATGCGCACGCGCCCTTCGGAGGGATAGTAGAAGTTGATGCCCTGTTCGAGCGCCAGCGACTGCACGACGGCTGCCTCGGCCTCGACTTCGAGCGTGTCGAAGAACTCCTTCGACGCGAGGCGGTAGTCCATCGCCTCCAGCGCGCGGGCGACGGTTGCGGCGGCCAGGTGGGCGGTTTCCGCCGCGCGGCGCAGCCCTTCGGGACCGTTGTAGACGCAGTAGAAGCCCGTCATCGAGGCCATCAGGGCCGAGGCGGTGCAGATGTTCGAGGTGGCGCGCTCGCGCTTGATGTGCTGTTCGCGCATCTGCAAGGCCATGCGCAGCGCCTTGTTGCCCAGCCGGTCGACCGAGACGCCGATGATGCGGCCCGGCATGTTGCGCTTGAACGCCTCGCGCGTGGTCATGTATCCCGCGGCGGGACCGCCGAAGCCCATCGGCGTGCCGAGGCGCTGCGCCGAACCCACGGCGATGTCGGCGCCCCACTCGCCCGGGGCTTTCAGGAGCGCCAGTGACAGCAGGTCGGCGGCGACCGTTACGAGCGCGCCCTTGGCGTGCGCCGCAGCCGTGAAGTCCGAGTAGTCGCGCACCCGGCCGTCGGCGGCCGGGTACTGCACGATGGCGCCGAACTCCCGGCCCGTGAATTCGTATTCGTCGTAGTCGTCGACGATCAGTTCGATGCCGAACGGCTCGCTGCGCGTGAGCAGCACGTCGAGCGTCTGCGGGAAGATGTTGCGGTCGACGAAGAGTTGATTCCGGCCTTCCCGGACGGCATCCCGCGAACGTAATGAAAACATCATCGCCATCGCCTCCGCGGCGGCCGTGCCCTCGTCGAGCAGCGAGCAGTTGCCGATCTCCATGCCCGTGAGCGAAATCACGGCCGTCTGGAAGTTCAGCAGCGCTTCGAGGCGTCCCTGCGAAATCTCGGCCTGATAGGGCGTGTAGGAGGTGTACCAGGCGGGGTTCTCGAAGACGTTGCGCGTCACGACGGCCGGGACGGCCGAGGGGTAGTAGCCCATGCCGATGAACGAGCGGTAGGGCTGGTTGCGGTCGGCAAGCTCGCGGATGTGCGCCGCGAATTCGTATTCGCTCATCCCCTCGGCGGGCAGCGCGAGCGGTTTGCGGAGCCGGATGGATTGGGGGATCACCTGCGAGATGAGTTCATCGACGGATTTCACGCCGATCACATCGAGCATGGCCTTCAGGTCTTTTTCGTTGCTGACGCCGATATGGCGTTCGGAAAACTTATCGAACATTGAACGATATTTTATGTTGTCTGTATGTACTTTTCACATTTGTCTTTCATCCCGGCGAGCCGTTCTCGCCGCCTGTGGCGGCGTTTGCAATTCTGATCCCATCCCGGCCCTCCCTCGGGGAGGGAGATGGCGTACGCTCCGCACGGTTCGTACAGTTGTGCCGTTGCACGAACACACAAAGGTAAAATAAAAGAAACGGACGCACAAAATTTTCCGCGCCTAATATTGAAAACTGCTGCCGCCGATGAATTCGCGCAGGATCGACGTGGGCGGGACCTCGTCGGGCGCGATAGGGATGAAGTTGTCGAGGAACTTGAGCATGCGCCGCGCCTCGTCGTACTCCGGAACCGTGTCGGGGACCTCGCGGAGGATCTTCTCGGCGAAGGGCCGCAGCACCGAAATCTCGTAGAACAGCGACGAGTTGAGCATGATGTCGGCGTTCTCCTGGTAGGGGAAGATGTGTTTCTCCTCGCCCCGGCGCACCGAGGCCCAGCGCGAAAGCGTCGAGAGCGCGTCGGCGCCGCGCTGGCGGTAGTCGCGCGTCAGGCGCCGCAGCAGGCGGTTGTCGGTGGTGGCGATGCGCGAGAGGTTGTCCATCGCCACCGACGTGAAGCACGAGATGTAGATGCGGAACTTCTGCGCGTCGGGGATCGAGGGCGTGAGGCGCGGGTTCAGCCCGTGGATGCCCTCGATGATGAGGATCGAGCGTTCGTCGAGCGTCAGCGGCGCGTTGTGCCACGTGCGGCGTCCCGTGATGAAGTCGTAGCGCGGGATGTCGACGCTCTCGCCCCGGATCAGGCGCGCCAGATGGTCGTTGAAAAGCTCCAGGTCGATGGCTTCGAGCGCCTCGTAGTCGTAGTTGCCGTCGGCGTCGCGCGGGGTCTTCTCGCGGTCGACGAAGTAGTCGTCGAGCGAGATCAGCACGGGGTTCAGTCCCAGCACGCCCAGCTGGATGCCCAGCCGTTTGGCCGAGGTGGTCTTGCCGCTGCTGGAGGGGCCGGAGATCAGCACCATGCGGGCGCCGCGCGAAAGGTGGGCGTCGTAGATGGTGTCGGCCACCCAGGCGAACTTGCGCTCGTGGAACGCTTCGGCGAGTTTGATCAGGCCGCCGCCGTCGCCCGCGAGCACCTTCGAATTGACGTCGCCGACGGTGGGAACGCCCATGATCCGGACCCACGACTGGTACTCCTGGAAGATGCCGAACATCTTCTCCTGATGGACGTTGCGGTGAAGCGTGTCGGGCGACGTGCGCAGCGGAAGGGCCAGGTAGAAGCCGTTGTAGTAGGGTTCGATGTCGAACAGCGTGACATAGCCCGTCGAGGGGGCCAGCGAGCCGTAGAAGTAACCCGCCGTGTCGTCGAGCGTGTAGAGCTGGCTGTAAAGCCGCGGACGGGTGTCCAGAAGCGCGATCTTGTCCGTGAAACCCTCCTCGGCGTAGCGGGCGCGGACCTCGGTGGTGAGCATGCGCTGGCGCGTGATGGGCAGGTTGCGCACGGAGAGTTCCCGCATGCGGTCGCGGAGCTGCGCCGCCTCGTCGGGGGTGAACTCGTCGATGCCGTCGATCTCGCAGTAGAACCCGCTCTGGCCCATCGAGTGGCGGATGTGGAGCGTCTGCCCCGGGTAGAGGTCCTTGACGGCCTTTTGCAGCAGGAACCACGCGGTGCGCTGGTAGACGCGGATGCCGGCGAAGGAGGTGATGTCGACGAAACGGATCGTCACCGGGGCATATATTTTGTAACTCAACTCCTTGATGCGGTTGTTGACGAAGGCTGCGAGGAAGGGGTGAAGGCCGGGCGTGAGGCGTTCGGCGACCTCCAGCAGCGGGGTTCCCATCGGGACCTCCAGTTCGCCGAAGCCGTTTTCGCAGATGACTTTGATCGTATCGTTCATGGAAAAGTTTTTACAATGTTCGATTCGTAAAGATAGGAATTATTTGTACTTTTGGCAAATCTTCATCCATAAAGAAAAACAATGCCGACGAATATGAAAGGAATGTTCCGGACGGGCCTGATTCTCCTTGCGGCTGCGGCTGCGGCCTGCGCACCCCGTGAACGGACGCTCGTGCTGCTCTCGACGAACGACATGCACGCCAAGATTCAGAATTTTCCGCGATTGGCTGCGGCCGTGGAGAACTGTCGTGACACCGCGCAGCTGGTGGTGCTGGTCGATGCCGGCGACCGCTGGACCGGAAACGCCTATGTGGACATGGCCGCGACGCCCGGCATGCCGATGATCGCGCTGATGAACCGGCTCGGCTACGACGTGGCGACGCTGGGCAACCATGAGTTCGACCACGGGCAGGCGTTTCTGGGCCGCATGATCGACAGCATGGCGTTCGAGGTGGTGTGCGCCAACGTGACGAGCGACACCTGCACCTTTCCGCAGCTGCCGCCCTATGTCGTTCTGGACAAGGACGGCATCCGCATCGGTTTCGTCGGCGTGGTGACCAACTACGAAGGCCCGGGGCATCCTGCGGGCAATGCGTCGAGCTTCGAGGGACTGGAGTTTCCCGATCCGCAGGCGATGGCGATGAAGTATGCTGCCGAATTGCGTCCGAAGGTCGATCTGCTGGTGCTCGTGTCGCACATGGGCGACGACCGCGACGTGGAGCTGCTCGGAAAGGAGACCCGGTTCGACGTGGTGATCGGCGGACATACCCATGTGAAGGTCGATTCGCTGGTGAACGGCACGCTCCTGACACAGACCGGGAAATATCTTAAGAACGTGGGCGTTACGGCGGTCCGGTTCCGCGGCGGGAAGATCGAAGGCATCGAATCGCGCCTCGTGCCGCTGGACGGTTATGCGCCCGATGCGTCGTATCAGGCCGAGGTGGACCGCTACTATGCCGATCCCGAGCTGAACAAGCCCGTCGGAGCGTTCGCCGGACCGGCCGACAAGTGGGGCCTCGCCAACTGGATGGCCGCGTCGGTGGCCGACGAAGCCGATGCCGACGTCGGGTTTTACCACATCGGCGGCGTGCGCCTCGACTCGATTCCGGCGGGCGGGGTCGGTGCGGCGAAGGTGTACGACCTGGAGCCGTTCGGAACCGAGATCGCCACGATGCGGATGACTCCGGCCGACATGCGCCGGATGATCCTCTCGAAGTACAACGACGAGGAGAACCGCAAGGAGGCGCACCGGATCGACCTGATCTCGACGACGCCCTACGTCATCGTGACCGACGCCGCGGACAACGCCCTCGACGTGCGTTTCCCGAAGTTGCGCGAAGGCAAGGTGTACGAAGTTGCGGTCAGCGACTATGTTTACAGGAATTACAAGGACCTGAACTACACCGACGGGAAACTTACGGGAACGGCGGTCGCGGGCGTGCTGCTCGAAGAGTTGCAGGATGACGGTCCGCTGACTCCGGACAACAGGCCGCGGCAGAAAATAATTCGGAATTCATAATTTGGGATTTTGCAGAGCCGGGTTTTGTCTGTAAACTGAATAATTCTGAATTCCGGATTTTGAATTCTGAATTATAAGAATTACCTTTGTAGCCCTCGCGCGCGCAATGATGCCGTAAGCGAGGGCTATAACTTTTAATATTAACCAATTAACGAGCGATTGTATCGCAAAAATTTCCACAATGGAAGAAGTAAAGAATGTAGTTGCAAACGAAAATTTCGACTGGAACGCCTTTGAAAACGACCTGGGCGTGTACGACCAGGACAAAGCCCGGATCACCGAGGCTTACGACAAGACGCTTTCGAACGTCAACGTCGGCGAAGTGGTCGAGGGAACCGTAACGGGCGTCAACAAGCGCGAGGTTATCGTCAATGTCGGCTATAAGAGCGAGGGTATCATCCCCGTATCGGAGTTCCGCTACAACCCCGACCTGAAGGTAGGCGACAAGATCGAAGTCTACGTGGAGTCGGCCGAGGACAAGAACGGCCAGCTGGCCCTTTCGCACAAGAAAGCCCGGCAGCTCAAGTCGTGGGACCGTGTCAACGAAGCGCTGGAGAAGGACGAAATCATCAAGGGTTACATCAAGTGCCGCACGAAGGGCGGTATGATCGTCGACGTGTTCGGCATCGAGGCGTTCCTGCCCGGATCGCAGATCGACGTGAAACCCATTCGCGACTACGACGTATACGTGGACAAGACCATGGAGTTCAAGGTAGTGAAGATCAATCAGGAGTTCCGCAACGTGGTCGTGTCGCACAAGGCGCTCATCGAGGCCGAACTCGAAGCCCAGAAGCAGGTCATCATGTCCAAGCTGGAGAAGGGCCAGATCCTCGAGGGAACCGTCAAGAACATCACCTCCTACGGCGTATTCGTCGACCTGGGCGGCGTGGACGGCCTGATCCACATCACCGACCTCTCGTGGGGCCGCGTAAACCACCCCGAGGAGATCGTGGCGCTCGATCAGAAGATCAACGTTGTGATCCTCGACTTCGACGAGGCCAAGAAGCGCATCGCCCTGGGTCTGAAGCAGCTCACCCCGCATCCGTGGGAGGCGCTCGATCAGACGCTCAAGGTCGGAGACAAGGTGAAGGGCCGCGTGGTCGTTATGGCCGACTACGGCGCGTTCGTCGAGATCGCTCCCGGTGTGGAGGGTCTGATCCATGTTTCGGAAATGTCGTGGAGCCAGCACCTGCGTTCGGCACAGGAGTTTATGAAGGTCGGCGACGAAGTCGAGGCCGTTATCCTGACCCTCGACCGCGAGGAGCGCAAGATGTCGCTCGGCATCAAGCAGCTCACGCCCGATCCCTGGGAGAATATCGAAGTCAAGTATCCCGTCGGCACGAAGACCACGGCCAAGGTGCGTAACTTCACGAACTTCGGCGTATTCGTCGAGATCGAGGAGGGCATCGACGGTCTGATCCACATTTCGGACTTGAGCTGGACCAAGAAGGTGAAGCATCCCGGCGAATTCACGTCGGTAGGCGCCGACATCGAGGTCGTGGTGCTGGAGATCGACAAGGAAAACCGCCGTCTGTCGCTGGGACACAAGCAGCTGGAGGAGAATCCTTGGAATGAGTTCGAGAACCAGTACTCGGTGGACAGCATTCACGAGGGTACGATCACCGAGATGACCGACAAGGGCGCAGTGGTTGCCCTGGGCGAGAACATCGAGGGCTTCTGCCCTGCGCGTCAGCTCGTCAAAGAGGACGGCACGACCCCGAAGACGGGCGACAAGCTCAACTTCAAGATCCTGGAGTTCTCGAAGGCCACCAAGCGCATCACCCTTTCGCACCTGCGTACGTACGAGGAGGCGAAGCGTGCCGAAATCGCTGCCGAGAAGGCCGAGAAGCGCGCTGCTGCCGACGCTACGAAGTCGACCGTGAAGAAGATCAACGCTTCGGTCGAGAAGACGACGCTCGGCGACATCGCCGGACTGGCCGCTCTGAAGAGCGCCATGGAGGCTGCCGAGGCCAAGTCGGCCAAGAAGGCTGCCGCCAAGAAAGAGGACGAAGAGTAATCTCCGCTGAAAAGAGGACGGGGGGGGGAAGATGCCCCTCCGTATCCGATAACCGGATGCCCGCACAGGAAACTGTGCGGGCGTCTTTTTTTTGTGCCGGGACGGCGGCGCGCGGCGGGAGCTGTCTGCGGGGCGGTTTGTCTGCGGGGCGGTCTGTCTGCGGGGTGGTCTGTTTGCGGGGTGGTCTGTCTATGGGGCGGACAGTTTGCGGCTTCGGAATCTTTCCAAGGGCGAGGTCAGGGCCGGAACCGGGGAACCGGACAGGGAAACAGGGAAACGGGAAACGGGAAACGGGAAACGGGGGCGGAAGTCCGGTCGGTCAGTGGTCGGATAGGTCGGCCAATCGGCGGCCGGTTTGCAGGCCGGATGTTTCCGGGGCGGGGCGAATGGCCTTTTTTGCGTTCGCCGAAATATTTACGGCGGATTTCTTGCACCGTGCGCAATAACCCGGTATATTTACAAGTCAGAACTGAAGAAGCAAACCGATAGATGATGAAAAAGTTGATTTTAGGCCTGTTGTCCGCGCTGGCGCTCCTTCCGGGCGGCATGCTGCGGAGCGGGGATGTCCGCGCCGCCGAAACCTTCGCCGTGCAGTCTCCTCGCAGGGATCACCGCGCGAACCCTCACGCGAATTGTCATGGGGAGCGTTACGAAGATCGGCGCGGGAGATATACCAAAGACAGCTGGTCGGTATATTACCGCGGCCGGAAGGTCGAGGGGGCTTCGGTATCCTCGTTCGCCGATCTGGGCGGCGGTTACGGCAAGGACAATTGGACGGTGTATTACCGCGGCTGGAAGGTCGAGGGGGCTTCGGCATCCTCGTTCGCCGATCTGGGAGGCGGGTACGGCAAGGATAATTGGACGGTGTTTTACGAAGGCCGGAAGCTGGAAGGTGCCTCGGCCATGTCGTTCGAGTATAAGGGACGGGGTTACGGCAAGGACAACTGGAACACCTATTTCCGCGGGGAGCAGCTCCGGCCCGGGCAGTCGCCGGACGGGATGCTCGGCGGCGGTTATGCGAAAGACAGCTGGTCGGTATATTATCGGGGGCGAAAGGTGGAAGGCGTTTCGGCTTCGTCGTTCGAATATCTGGGCGGCGGTTACGGCAAGGACCCCTGGAAGGTGGTCTATCAGGGACGCGAAGTGCCGGGCGCATCGTCGTCGTCGTTTGAAGAGCTTGGGTGGGGTTACGCCAGGGACGCGTGGAAGGTTTACTACTGCGGCGAGGTGATTCCGGGTGCTTCCCCGGCGACGTTCCGTATTCCGGACCGGCGGTAACGGGTGATTTGCGTTATATATGGGGCTTTCTTTGCAGGAAGCCCTTTTTTTGCGCCGTGCCGTGCGGGGATTCGGGCACTGTTTTTGTCTTTGCGGGGTAAACGACGAAACGAATGAACAGACTGAAACCCCATCTGGCCCTGTTGGTGTGCAACGTCCTCTGGGCGATGGATTACCCTTTTTACAACATAGTCCTGCCGCATTACGTGCATCCGATGGCGATGGTCTCGGCGTCGCTCGTCGCCACGGCGCTCTTTTCGCTCGTGCCGCTGCTGTGGCAAAAGGCCGAGAAGGTCGAGCGGGCGGATATTCGCAAACTGATCGGCGCCGCGCTGCTGATCGGCGTATTGCGCAAGGTCTTCATCATGTACGGTTTGTCGATGACCTCGCCGATCGACGGTTCGATCATCGACACCATCGTGCCGCTGCTGGTGCTGGCGCTCTCCGTGCTGCTGGGAATGGACCGTTTCACCCGGCTCAAGATCACGGGACTCGTGCTCGGCATGGCGGGAGCTGTGGCGGTGGTGCTGGCCGGGGCCTCGTCGTCGCACGCGCATTCGCATCTCTGGGGAAACATGATGATCTTTCTATGCGCCTGCGTCACGTCGGTGTATATGGTGTGGTTCAAGCGGCTGATCGCCAAGTACCGCATTACGACCGTGCTGCGCTGGCTCTACTGCGCGGCGGCGGTCATGGCCCTGCCGTTCGGTATCGGCCCGATCGTTCACACCGATTTCGCGGCCATTGCCCGTCACGCCCTGTTTCCGACGCTTTTCGTGCTGACGGTTCCGACCTATGTCCCCAACCTGATGCTCAACTATGCCCTCAAAACGGTACAGCCCACCGTGTCGAGCATCTACACCTATTTGCAGCCCGTGCTGGCGATCGCCATTTCGGTAGGGATGGGGCTGGACAAGCTGCATGCCGATACGGTGATTTTCGCACTGGTGATTTTCGTGGGGGTGGGGCTGGTGCTCCGGTCCTACACGGTGAAGCCGCGGCAGGCCGATCCGCCTGCTGCGGGGCCGCATTGACGAAGGTCGTCAACCAAAAAGAGCCTCCCGCATCGGGAGGCTCTTTTCGTATAAATGTCTTTTCGCGTTACTCGGCAGCGGAAACCGAGAACTTGATCGTAGCCTTGACCTCCTTGTGCAGGCGGACCGTAGCCTCGAACTCGCCGACGGTCTTGACGGCCTCGACGCTGATCTGCTTGCGGTCTACGGTGATGCCCTTGGCAGCGAGCGCCTCGGCGAGGTCCGTTGCCGTGACCGTACCGAAGAGTTTGCCCTCCTCGGCCTTCACCGACAGCGACAGCGGCAGGTTGGCGATGGTCTCGGCCAGAGCCTGTGCGTCGGCCAGGATCTTGGCGTCCTTGTGGGCGCGCTGCTTGAGGTTCTCGGCGAGGACCTTCTTGGCGGCGGCGGTAGCCGACTTGGCGTAGCCCTGGGGGATCAGGTAGTTGTTGGCGTAGCCGGGCTTCACGTTCACGATGTCGTTGGCGTAGCCCAGGTTTTCGATATCTTTGATCAGAATTACTTCCATGGTCTTGTCCTCCTTTTAATTATTTCATGCAATCGGTTACGAAGGGCAGGATGGCCAGGTGGCGCGCACGCTTCACGGCCTGGGCGACCTTCTTCTGGAACTTCTGCGAAGTACCCGTCAGGCGGCGCGGAAGAATCTTGCCCTGCTCGTTGAGGAACTTCTTGAGGAACTCGCCGTCCTTATAATCTACGTACTTGATGCCGAGCTTCTTGAAACGGCAGTACTTTTTCTTCTTGACGTCTACCGATACGGGATTCAGGTAACGGATTTCCGACTGTGCTTTGTTGTCCTGTGCCATGGTTTACTCCTCCTGCTTGTTAGAAAGTTTTGCACGACGCTTCTCCGAATATTCCACGGCGTATTTGTCCTGCTTGAAAGTTAAGAAACGGATCACGCGCTCGTCGCGGCGGTACTGCGTTTCGAGCGTGTTGACGAGCGAGCCTTCGCCCGTGAACTCTACCAGGAAGTAGAAACCGGTGGTCTTCTTCTGAATAGGGTAGGCGAGCTTGCGAAGGCCCCACGACTCCTTGTTCACGATCTGACCGCCGTTTTCGGTGATGACACCCTGGAATTTGTCAGCGACTTCCTGCACCTGTGCATCGGACAGAACCGGCGTGACAATGAAAACGGTTTCGTAATTGTTCATAATGCTTTTAATTAGTTAATTAAATCCCCAAAGGGACCGCAAAGATACACATTTAAATTAAAAATGAAAAATTAAGAATTAAAAATTTGTCAGTATTTGGATTATCTCTGCTTTTTCCTATCTTTGTGGAACATACTGACAAACACGGAAAGTGTAAGTTTATTCCCGATAAGCGAACGTAGGAAATTCTCTTTGGCGAGGAATAGGCAGACTTCTTGCCGCTTACGCAGGCTCCCCGCAGGGTAGAACTGCGGGGGGCCTGCTCTCGACTGCGCTTCGGGCGGACTTCCGCAATTTGTTTCCTGAAAATGGTGCCGGATTATGGGATTTTGCGTATCTTATCAGCGAATTCAATCCTAATGCTAACCCGATGATAAGACATTGCTTTTTCTTGATTTTTGCCGTGCTTCCGTTTTGCGGCTTGCAGGCGCAGGATACGGCCATAAGCCCCCGTTATCCGGGGGCCGGGTGTTTCGAGGGTGAGGTGGCTGTCGGGGCGACCTTTGGCTATGCCTCGCTCGGAAGCTTTGACAACGATGCGGCGGGCTTTTGCCTGGTCGCTGAAAGTCGTTACAATTTCCGGAGAACTCCCTTCGATGTGGGTTTGCGGCTCGGCGGGTCGTGTTACTCGCGGCTGGCTGCGGGCGTCTGCTCGCAGGACCCTTTTATGATGTTCAGCCTGATGGCCGTTGCGGATTACAACCTGCATCTGACGCCGAAAGTGGCGTTGTTCGCGGGAGCAGGGATCGGTGGGGCGTATGTCCTCCGAACGGCCGAAGGGGCTGTCTCCGATACTCCGTCCAGCGACTGTGCGGCATTTTGCGTGATGCCGCGCGTTGGCTGCGAATGCTGGAACCGGCTGCGCGTCACGCTGGGTTACACCTGTACGGAGCGGGCCAACCGCCATCTGTCGCTCACGTTCGGAATAGCCATCGGCGGCGGGCGGCGGTAAGACGCTTATTCTTCCGGGAACCCTTGTGCCTTCAGCTTTATGTCCTGCCCGTCGGGCGTCACGAGGTAACAGCCCGTGGAGGCGGGGGTGATGTGGCCGATGACGTCCACAAGGCCCAGCCGCATGATCTGTTCCTGCATCGAAAGCGGCACGGTGAAGAGCAGTTCGTAGTCCTCGCCGCCGTTCAGAGCCGCAACGACCGGGTCCGAGTGCATCTCCTCGGCCAGCGCCGAGGTCTGCCGGGCGATCGGGATGCGTTCGAGGTAGATGCGCGCGCCGCAGGCCGACGATTTGCAGATCTGCATCAGGTCGCTCGCCAGGCCGTCCGAGAGGTCGATCATCGACGTGGGGCGGATCTTTTCTTCGGCCAGCGTACGGACGATGTCGGTGCGGGGGCGCGGCTTGAGGTATTTTTCAAGCAGGTATTCGTAGCCCTTGAACTGCGGCTCGGGGTTCTCCACGTCGGCGAGCACCCGCTTTTCGCGTTCGAGCAGTTGCAGGCCCATGTAGGCGGCCCCGAGGTTGCCCGTGATGCAGACGAGGTCGTTCTGCTGCGCACCGCTGCGGTAGACGACCTTCTCCTTTTTGGCGTAGCCAAGCGTGGTGACGGTGATGACCAGCCCCGTCATCGAGGCGCGCGTGTCGCCGCCCACGAGGTCGATCTCCTGCTCCTTGCAGGCGAAGGCGATGCCTTCGTAGAGGTCCTGAAGAGCTTCGACGGGCAGTTTCGACGAGACGCCGAGCGACACGGTGATCTGCGCCGGGAGGGCGTTCATGGCCAGGATGTCGCTCACGCCGGCCGTCACGACCTTGTAACCCAGGTGTTTGAGCGGAAAATAGGTGAGGTCGAAATCGACGCCTTCGTAGAAAGAGTCGGTCGTGCAGAGCACCGCTTCGCCGCGTCCCGGGGCGATCACCGCGGCGTCGTCCCCCGCGCCCTTGAGCGTCGAGGCGTTCTTCGGGGTGAATCCGCTGGTCAGCAGGTCGATGAGTCCGAATTGTCCGAGCGAAGCGATCTCGGTGCGCTTTTTCTGGTCCATGAATCTAAAATTTTTTACAAAATTAAGGAAATACTCTTGTTTCCCCAAAAAATAACGTAATTTTGCCCGGTCCAAATTACTAAAAGGGTTAGTTATGGTAAATATCGTCTTATTCGGTGCTCCGGGTTGCGGCAAAGGCACGCAGGCGCAGCGCCTGAAGGAACACTACGGAATCGATCACGTTTCCACGGGCGAGGTGATCCGTGACGAGATTCGCCGGGGTACGGAACTGGGACAGAGCATGGAAGCCTACATCAAGGCCGGGCAGCTGGCTCCCGATGAGATCGTAATCGGCATGATCGACCACTATGTCACCGGGCACATGAACGCCGCCGGCTGTATTTTCGACGGCTTTCCCCGCACCACGGTTCAGGCCGAGGAGTTCGACAAAATCCTTGCCGGACACGGCCTGAAGGTCGATGTGATGATCGACATCCACGTCCCCGAGGAGGAGCTGGTGCGCCGCATCCTGCTGCGCGGCAAGGATTCGGGACGCGCCGACGACGCTTCGGAAGAGGTGATTCGCGGGCGTCTGGATGTTTACCGCGAGCAGACGGCCGTCGTGGCGGACTACTACGCCGCACAGGGTAAATACGCCTCGGTCAACGGTACGGGGACGATGGAGGAGGTTTTCTCCCGCATCGCCGCGGTGATCGAAGGCCTGAAATAGCGGGGCAGGCCCGGAGGGGCCGGGAAGCGCTCCCGAAATGAAAATCGTCCCTGCCGGAGTTGTCTCCGGCAGGGACGATTTGTGTGAAATCCAAATCCGCCGGACGTCGCTTGTCGTCGCGCCGGGCGGGATACGGAAAAAGCCGCCCGTTTCCGGTGCGGCTTTTCTGTCTCGGTGCGGGAGCGCTCCTCCCTCGGACGAAGATTTAGAGTGCGTTCACGTGAAGCTGGATCGAACTCTTCAGGTTCGCAGCCTTGTTCTTGTGCACGATGTTGTGCTTTGCCAGTTTGTCGAGCATAGCGGTTACCTTCGGAAGCAGGGCCTCGGCGGCGCTCTTCTCGGTGGTCGTGCGCAGGGCCTTCACGGCGTTGCGGGCCGTCTTGTGGAACAGGCGGTTGTGAGCGCGCTTCGTCAGGGTCTGGCGAATTCTCTTCTTCGATGACTTATGGTTTGCCATAATCCGTTAATTTTTATTTTTTACTTTTTTTCAGTCGTTTGGCTTGAAACGGCCTTGGCCGCTTTCGGATAGACCCGGGGGTCCGCTCCTCGAAAAGTTTTTTCACCCGTAGGGGGCGTGTTCGGCGGTGCATTTTTCGATTCCGGTCTCCCGTCTTCCTTTTTCGCGCCCCTCTTCCGGCCCCTTCGTTCGTAGCCCATAGGAGAGTCGAACTCCTCTTTCAAGAATGAAAATCTTGCGTCCTAACCGATAGACGAATGGGCCTTTACCACTATCGCATGCCCCGAACGGGGTTGCTTTAGCGGTGCAAAGGTAAGCAAAAAAGTGACTTGTACAAAAAATATGCGAAAAAATTACGGATTTTTTGCCGGAAGTCCCTCGGACGGTCGTTTCTTGAGCTGTCAGCGCAGCCGTACGGTCCGCGTCTCGGGGTCGAAGCAGGCGTTTTCGCCCGAGAAGAGACGCTCGATCAGTCCGCTGCCGACCATCTCCCCCGCAGGGAGGTGGTGCAGCGAAGGGGTGTCGATCAGCGCCACCGAGTCGCAGAGCGAGAGCGCCACGTCGAGGTCGTGCGTCGAGAAGAGGATGCACTTGCCCTCGTCGCGGGTCAGCCGCCGGAGCAGCGTCGCCAGCTCGTAGCGGTTCGGGAGGTCGAGGAACGCCGTGGGTTCGTCGAGCAGGATGACCGGGGTGTCCTGGGCCAGCGCGCGGGCGATCATCACCCGCTGGCACTCGCCGTCGGACATGCGGTCCATGGTCTTGCGGGCGAAGGCCGACATCCCCACCAGGCGGAGCGAGCGTTCGACGACGGCGCGGTCGGCCTCCTGCATGCGCCCGATCCAGTTGGTGTAGGGGGCGCGTCCCAGCGCTACGACGTCCTCGCAGGCGAGGTTGGCGATACGGACCTTGTCGGTGGTGACGAACCCCACGGTCGTGGACAGCTCGTGGGGCGTGAGCGACGCCAGCGGGCGGCCGCAGAGCGCCACATCGCCGGAGACGGTCGTTCCGAGACCTGCAATGGCCCGCAGCAGGGTGCTTTTGCCCGTGCCGTTGCGGCCGATCAGCGCGGTCAGCGACCCTTGGGCGAAGGCGGCGGTGACATCTTCGAGCAGCGTGCGGCTGCCGTAGGAGAGCGTGATATGGTTGAGGGCGATACTCATGTCAGAAGATATTGCGGTTGCGGACGACGACGAAGATGACGACCGGAATGCCCATCAGGGCCGTGATGGTGTTGATCGGCAGGGCGAGGCTCTTGGCGACGAGGTCGCAGACCAGAAGCAGGGCCGCGCCCGCGAGCATCGACCCCGGCATCAGGATGCGGTGGTCGGCCGAGGCGAAAAGCATGCGTGCGAGGTGCGGCACGGCCAGCCCGATGAAACCCACCGGGCCGCAGAAGGCGGTGACGGTGCCCGCGAGCAGGACCGTGGAGAGGAAGATCAGCGTGCGCGTGCGCTGCACGTTGAGTCCCATCGTGCGGGCATAGTTCTCGCCCAGCAGCAGCAGGTTGAGCGGCTTGATGACGGCGACGGCGAGCGCCAGTCCCGCGGTGACGACGGGAAGCAGCAGCGCGAGCTGGCTGCCCGTGACGTCGCCCAGCGACCCCATGGTCCAGATGACGAACGATTTGAGCGCCGCCTCGCTCGACAGGTATTGGAGGATTTCGACCACCGAACTGATGCCCGAACCGAGCATCATGCCGAGGATGAGGATGACCACGATGTCCTTGATGCGGCGGCTGACCGCCATCACGATGGCCAGCACGAGCGCCGAGCCGAGCCACGCAGCCCCGGCCACGCCCAGCGACCGGACGAACGAGTGTCCCGCGACGCCCAGCAGGGGGGCGCCCAGCAGGAACAGCGCGACGCC
This sequence comes from Alistipes sp. 56_sp_Nov_56_25, assembly GCF_001915285.1. Classification (NCBI taxonomy): domain Bacteria; kingdom Pseudomonadati; phylum Bacteroidota; class Bacteroidia; order Bacteroidales; family Rikenellaceae; genus Alistipes; species Alistipes sp. 56_sp_Nov_56_25. Next base: position 1,861 of record NZ_MNQF01000017.1, on the reverse strand, counting down.
GAGTCCTGCGCCCGAGCTGACGCCCAGCACGTAGGGACCGGCCAGCGGGTTGCGGAAAAGGGTTTGCATTTCGAGTCCGCCGGCAGCGAGGGCCGCGCCGGCGAACAGGGCTGTGACGGCTTTCAGGAGCCTGATCTTGAGGATGATGTCGCTGGTGGCAGGGTCGCAGGAGCCGCCTGTGAGCGCCGCCCAGACATCGCCCAACGGCACGGCGACCGATCCGACGGCGAGGTCGGCGATGAAAAGCGCTGCGGTGAGCAGCCCGAGCGCCGTGAAAAGGAACGTGGTTCTGCGTGCGGTCATTTAGCGGTACTGGAATTTGAGCGAGATTTCGTAACGGACGTCGGCGAAGCCGTAGCGCGAATCGCGCCTGACGTCGGCCCGTCCGTCGGCGTAGTGGCGGAATCGCGTGCCGGACCCCTGCGCCTGCGCGGCGGGCTGAAGGCAGAGGGGCGAAAGGTGGAGAATGGCGGCGTTTTTCATCTTATTCGAGGCGTTTGTAATAACAGGTCGGGACGCTGTCGCCCAAGAAGATCGTCCGCAGGTCGCGCAGCACGAGATCGGGGCGTACGACGCCCGATTCCCAGAAGTCGGAACCTCCGGCCGGGGTTTGGCGGCGGTTGTTGTTGTAGACGTTCCGGCTGCGCACGACCGGAATGCCGGAAAATTTCGGGTTCTGGGCCGTCAGTTCCGCCAGCGTGTTGCAGGGACCGACGTTGAGCCAGAAATCGGCGGCGTTGGCCAGCAGGTAGGCCTCCTCCATGTCGACGGCCACCGACGTGTCCGAATCGTTCTTCGTGTAGACGTACTCCCCGCCGGCATCCTCGATCAGGCGGATCATGTAGCTTTGCGATGAGGGCAGGAACCAGGTGTCGCGGTAGGGGGTGTTGAGCATCACCTTCGGTCGCGGTGCATCCGGGGCGGGGTGTGCTTTCAGGGCCTGGTAGTCCCGGGCGATCCGTTGCAGCGTGTCGGCCCCGGCCGCGCGCAGGTCGCAAAGCTCGGCCGCGAGGACCAGCCATTCGGCCTTGCCCAGCGGGGATTCCTCCATGTAGTCGCCGATATATATATAGGGGATGCCCAGTTCGCGGAGTTTGCCCGTGACGATGGTGTTTTCGCCCGTCACGCCGTAGAGCAGCATGAGGTCGGGGCGCATGGCGGCGAGCAGTTCGAAATTGAGGTTCGTGTCGTAGCCCACGTCGCGGACCTCGCCGCAGAGACGGTGTTCCCGGACATAGGGATTCGAGATGTAGTCGATGCCCGAGACGCCCGAAATACGCTTGGCCTGTCCGATGGCGTCGAACATCGCCACGTGGCTCGACGACATGCACACCACGTGGCGCACGGGGGCTTTTACGACCTGTCCGGCGAAGTCGGCGGGGGCTTTGGCGTCGTCGCGCAGGATCAGCAGGTGCTGTTCGACGTTCGTGCCGCCCTGCCACGGATTGCGGATCGAGACGAGCGTCGAGGCGTTATTCCCGTTCCCGCGGATGTCGAAGCCCGACGCGTAGGCCGGGGTGTAAATCTCGGTTGTGAAATCGCTCAAAACTGGCCCCGAAGAGCCTCCGCAGGCCGATGCGAGGGCCGCGGAAAAGGTTAGCAGAAGACGTGAAAATCGTTTCATTTCCGCAAAAATAGAAAAAAATCCTGCGGAAATGTGTTTGTTTTTGAAAAATATACTATATTTGCAGTCCCAAAGCGAAGGGTTTTGCTCTTTTTTGCCGAAGGAATCGGGGCGTAGCTCAGTCCGGTTAGAGTACACGTCTGGGGGGCGTGTGGTCGCTGGTTCGAATCCAGTCACCCCGACTGATGAAAAATCCTTGATATTCAATCGAATATCGAGGATTTTTCTTTTGTGGTA
>NZ_MNQF01000016.1:61647-95251 GCF_001915285.1 Alistipes sp. 56_sp_Nov_56_25 | reverse complement strand
CGAAAACTATCTGATGCAGTTTGTAAAATAATTCGGTGGAGTTGAATTGCATCGTATCTATAAAGGTTAAGGAGAAAGGGCCGAAAAAATGCGGCGTTTCCCCTTATACATAAAATTTCAGATTAAAAACAAGGCAAATTTTTTCGTTCATTAGTTAGTTTGCGACAATTTTGATTATTTTCTGTATAAAGACGCGCTTGAAGCCAATTCGCCGCTCGTCCGCGCCAACTGCTGGGAGTGGTACACCTCCGTCGTGCGGACCCGCATGCACAACGCCTCGCGCGAGCTGGTGGTCTTCACCCGCTGGCACGAGGAGGACCTGATCGGCGCCCTCGCGGCCCGCGAGCCGGTCGAGGAGCTGCGCGCGTGGTCGCAGCTCGACACGCTGCCTGCCGACCGGTGGCTGCACCTCAATTTCGAGGCTCTGAAAACCGCGCCGCCCACGGAGGTTGACCCCCGCCAGCCGGGCGAGGCGTTGTGGGAGCGACAGCACGGCGCTGCGCTGCTGGAGGCCAAGCGGCGGCTGGACCCGCTGCAATTCGAGGCGATGTATCAGGGGCGCCCTTCGGCCCGCGAGGGGCTGTTGTACGGGCTGAATTTCGCCGAGTACGACTGTCTGCCACACGAGATCGTCCGCCGCGCCAACTACACCGACACCGCCGACACGGGCGACGACTACCTCTGTTCGCTCTCCTATGCGGTCGATGCCGACGGGGTGATTTACATTACCGACGCGGTCTATTCGCGCGAGCCGATGGAGGCGACCGAGCCGCTGGTGGGGGAGATGCTCGTGCGCTCGGACACGCGGCAGGCCGCCATCGAGAGCAACAACGGCGGCCGCGGTTTCGCCCGGGCCGTGCAGGCACTTGCGCCGGGCGTGCGCGTCGAGTGGTTCCACCAGAGCGGCAACAAGGAGGCGCGCATCCTCTCCAATTCGGCCACGGCGCTCCACCTCGTGCGTTTTCCCCGCGGCTGGAACCTCCGCTGGCCCGAACTCTACGCCCATCTGACGACCTACCGCCGGAAGTTTCGCGCCAACCGATGGCACGACGCGGCGGATGTCGTGACGGGCATCGTCGAGCGCGAGGCCGCCGGCCGGGGGCAGAAACGGGTCCGCGGCATCCGGTTTTTGTGAGCGGACAATGTGAAGTCTGCGTTAAATATGTTCCCGCGCGGAACCAAACGCTCCGATTTTCCGTACCTTGTACCCCGTTACGTCACTTATTCTTTTAAGTAAACAGCATGAAATCATTGAAAATCGGAAATTTATGCGCCTCCATGCCCATCGTTCAGGGCGGTATGGGCGTAGGCGTCTCCCTTGCGGGCCTGGCATCGGCCGTGGCCAATCAGGGCGGTGTCGGCGTCATCTCGTCGGCCGGTCTCGGGGCGATCTATAACAACTATTCGAAGGACTATCGCGCCGCCTCGATCTGGGGGCTGAAGGAGGAGCTTCGCAAGGCCCGCGAAGCGACGAAGGGCATCATCGGCGTCAACGTCATGGTCGCCATGTCCAACTTCGCCGACATGGTGAAGACCGCCATCGCCGAGAAGGCCGACATCATCTTCTCGGGTGCGGGGCTTCCGTTGAACCTGCCGTCGTTCCTCACGGAAGACGCCAAGACCAAACTGGCTCCGATCGTTTCGTCGGCGCGCGCCGCGAAGGTACTGTGCCAGAAATGGTTCTCGGAATATAAGTACATCCCCGACGCCATCGTGGTCGAGGGTCCCAAGGCGGGCGGCCACCTGGGTTACAAGGCCGACCAGATCGCCGACGAGCACTATTCGCTCGAAGCCATCGTTCCGCAGATCGTGGCCGAGGTCCGTGCCTTCGAGGCCGAGCACAACTGCCGCATTCCGGTGATCGCCGGCGGCGGCATCTATACGGGCGAGGACATCTACCGCATCATGGCGCTGGGCGCCGACGGCGTGCAGATGGGGACGCGCTTCGTCACCACCGACGAGTGCGACGCCGATCCGGCTTTCAAGCAGAGCTACATCGAGGCGCACGAGGAGGACATCGAGATCATCCAAAGCCCCGTCGGCATGCCGGGTCGGGCCATTCGCAACTCGTTCCTCGACCGCGTGAAGGAGGGCCTGAAGGTCCCCAAGGCGTGCCCGTTCGACTGCATCAAGACGTGCGACGTGACGCACAGCCCCTACTGCATCATGCTGGCCCTCTATAACGCTTTCAAGGGCAAGCTCCGCAACGGCTACGCCTTCTGCGGCTCGAACGCCTGGCGTGCCGAGAAGATTCAGTCGGTCCGGGAGCTGATGACATCGCTCCGCACCGAGTACGACAGCTTCGCCGCGAAATGCGAAGGCTTCTCGCTCCGGGAAAAACTCTTCGGCGCGAAGTGATCCGCCGCCTCCCAATAAAGACAAACCCCTCCCGGTGTAAACCCGGGAGGGGTTTGTCTTTGCCGGATGTCGTGCGTCATTTCGCCGCGGCGTAGACGAGTTTGAGTTTGGCGAGCTGCGCGTTTTTCTTGTTGGTGATCTCGATGCGGTAACGCAGGTTCTCTCGGGCGTCGATCAGTGTGTAGGACCATGTGCCGTCGTCGCCGTAATCGAGCGTATACTGCGGTTCCGAATTGTCGGCGCCGAACAGGTCGAGGCTGACGTCGTTCTGCTGGCTCGTGGGCAGGTAGTGAACCTCCGAAAGAACTTTGCCGGCGATGGCCGGGAATTCGACGTATGCGCCTAATTTGCTGAAAAACAGTCCTTGGGCCGGATCCGGAATGGAGGGGCTGAACTGTTTGTTGTCGAGCCAGTAGAATTTGCCGCCCTCGTCCGGATCGACGAAAATGGCAAATGTGTAGCCGCCGATCGTGTACTCATGGCGCCCGGTCGTGAAGTTATCCGTCGAATAGGGCGGCAGCTCGGGGGTGGCGACCGAAGCTCCCAGCGTAAAATCGGCCACCAGGGTTACCTCGGACGGCAGCACCGGGGTGATTTCGTCCTGGCTGACGCTGACGGTTTTCACTCCGTCGACGTTCGTGGCCGCGATCTCGATGCTGCCCAGCTGCTTCACATAGCCGTCCCAGTTGCCCGCGGCGGCGGTTACGCGGACGGTAGCGTCACCCGTGCCCTCGGTCTTGTCGAGCGTGAAGCCTTCGCCCGAGGGGACGGCCTTCCACGCGGCGGTCGTAGTGATGGTGAAGGTTTCGGACTCCCCGGCCTCGCCGCCCAGTACGAGGGCGTCTGTGCTGACGGTCAGCGTCGCGGTGTTCTTGTCGTTGTCGTCGTTGCAGGCGGTTGGGCCGGTGACGGCGAAAACTGACAGCAGCAGCCCCGAAAGGACCCGCATGAATCTGGATGTTTGCATAAATTATTTTTTTTGTGAGTGAGTAGCTTACAACTCCTCGAGCCGCGCCACGGGCGAGACGTCGAGCGACGAGAAGTCGCCCCGCAGGTAGCGGTAGTAGCCCGCCATGGCGATCATCGCCGCGTTGTCGGTCGTGAACTTGAACTCCGGAAGGAACGTTCGCCAGCCGCGCCGGCGGCCCGCTTCGGCGATGCCGTCGCGCAGGCCCGAGTTGGCCGAGACGCCGCCCGCGATGGCGATGTCGCGGATGCCCGTCTCCTTCGAGGCGCGGATGAGTTTGTCGAGCAGAATCTCGACGATGGTCCCTTGCAGCGAGGCGCAGAGGTCGGCCTTGTGCGTCTCGATGAAGTCGGGGTCTGCGGCCACGGCGTCGCGCAGCGTGTAGAGGAACGAGGTTTTCAGGCCCGAGAACGAATAGTCGTAGCCCTCGACGCGGGGATGCGCGAAGCGGAATGCCTTCGGATCGCCCTCCTTGGCCAGACGGTCGATCACCGGACCGCCCGGGTAGGGCAGCCCCATCACCTTGGCGCACTTGTCGAAGGCCTCGCCTGCGGCGTCGTCGATCGTCGTGCCGATGATCTCCATTTCGAGCGGGGAGTCCACGCGCACGATCTGCGTGTGGCCGCCGCTCACCAGAAGACACAGGAACGGAAAGTCCGGATGGGGCAGCGTGCGGTCCCGAAGGTCGATGAAGTGCGAGAGGATGTGCCCCTGAAGGTGGTTGACCTCGACCATCGGGATGTTGCGGGCGATCGAAAGCCCCTTGGTGAACGACACGCCCACGAGCAGCGATCCGACCAGCCCCGGGCCGCGCGTGAAGGCGATGGCGTCGATCCGGTCGGCGGCGACGCCCGCCTCCTTGAGCGCCGTGTCCACGACGGGGATGATGTTCTGCTGGTGGGCCCGCGAGGCCAGTTCGGGGATCACGCCGCCGTATTTGACGTGAACCGCCTGCGAGGCGATGACGTTCGACAGCAGGACGTTGTTGCGGAGCACGGCGGCAGAGGTGTCGTCACACGAGGATTCGATGCCGAGAATTGTAATATCCATCCGGAATTATAATTGTTTTTTAACTATTTTCGCTAAATTTGCAGGTTATATAGGAGTCCTGATGCGCAAAGGTATAAAAATATTGGGAAAGGTGTTCTCGGCGGCGGTTTTGTTGCTGATAATTGTTCCCGTGGCGCTCTCGCTGCTGCTCGACATTCCCGCCGTGCAGAACTACGCGGTGCACAGGGCCGCGTGCTTCGTCTCGCGCAAGCTGGAGACCACCGTGTCGATCGACCGCGTGGACATCGGCATCTTCTCGAAGGTCAGGGTCAAGGGCTTCTATGTCGAGGACTACCAGCGCGACACGCTGCTTTACGTCGGGAAGCTCGACGCCTTCATCACGAGTTTCGGCATCTTCGGCGGCGGGCTGGAGCTGAGCCGCGGCGAGATCGCCGATGCGAGGCTTTACCTGCGGCAGACGCCCGGCGGGGAGATGAACATCAAACAGATCGTCGACCGCATTTCCGACCCCGACAAACCCAAGAAGGGCAATTTCCGCCTCTCGCTGAAGAAGGCCTCGATCGAGAACATGGACCTCTGCCTCGAACGGCTCGACCATCGCGATCCGGAGCACGGCATCGACTTCTCGCACATGCACCTCTACGGCATCACGGCCCGCGTGGACGATTTCACGATCGACGGGCAGGCCATTTACACCTCCATTGTGGCCTTTTCGGCCCGCGAACGCAGCGGCTTCGTGCTGAACCACCTGGCCGGGAGGTTCTACATGACGCAGGGCTATCTGGGCTTCGAGAACGCCTCGATCATCACGCCGCGTTCGAACGTCAACTTTCCGTTCGTCTCGCTGGCGGGCGACTCGTGGGCGCAGTACAAGGATTTCATCGGCGAGGTGCGCATCGACGCCTCGATGCGCAATACGACCGTTTCGACCGACGACATCGCCTTTTTCGCCCCGAAGCTGCGCGACTGGCATGTGGATTTCACCGACGTAAACGTCGAGGTCGCCGGCGTGGTGTCCGATTTCACGGGCCGGATCAGGAGCATGCAGATCAGCGAGGGGACGACGCTCGTGGCCGACGCCTCGGTGAAGGGGCTTCCCGACATCCGGAAGACCCGTTTCGACCTGTCGGTTCCCCGCCTGCGCTCCACGGCCCGGGCCGTGGACGAGCTGGCCCTCGGCATCGCGGGCCGCAAACTCTCGGACAAGCTGGTCGGCGTGCTGGGCAATTCCGGGCAGATCGACCTCAATGCCCGTTTCCGGGGACTGCTCTCGTCGTTCGACATGCAGCTGGGCGCCGCGACGGGCGTGGGTAACGTCTCCTGCAACCTGAAAATGGCCCCGGTCAAAGGGGGGTTGAGCAGCGTGCGGGGCGATGTCGAGACGCGCAACCTGCGTCTGGGCGAGCTGCTCGACCGCCGCGATCTGCTGGGCAACGCCACCCTCACGGCCTATGTCGACGGCGTGATCGGCAGGGGCGTGGCCGACGCCAACGTCGTTGGCAACGTCACGCAGCTGGGATTCAACGGCTATGTCTACGACTCGCTGCGGCTCGACGGCCGCCTGCGCAACCGCGAGTTCGACGGACGCATCACGGCCCGCGATCCCAACCTCGACTTCGACTTCTTCGGCACGGTCGACCTGAACGACTCCGTGCCGCGCTACGACTTCACGATGGACCTGCGGCACGCCGATCTGGCCCGGCTGCACGTCAACCGCCGCGACTCGGTGTCGCAGCTCTCGGGCCGCATCGTCGCTGCCGCCGGAGGGCGTTCGCTCGACGATCTGAACGGCCGCATTCAGGTGACCGACGCCCGCTACCGCTACAACGACAAGGAGATCGCGGCCGCCAGCATGACCGTCACGGGCGAGAACTCCGAGCGGAGCAAGTTCGTGGAACTGCGCTCGGACTTCGCCGACGTCACGTTCCGGTCGAAAACCAGCTACCGCACCGTCTTCGAATACCTGCGCCGGAGCGCGTGGAAATACCTGCCGATGCTGGGCGGCGAAAAGTGGGAGGAGACGCCTTCGGAACGCAAGGCCGCCGTGGCCAACGACTTCTCGCTGCTGTCGGTCAACATCCGCAATTTCAACCCCGTGGCCGACGCCGTGTCGACGGGACTTCAGATCGCCGACGGCTCGTCGCTGCAACTGTTGTTCAATCCGGCCAGCGACCAGTTGTCGCTCAAGGCAGCGTCGGAGTACATCGAGCGCCGGCGCATGCTCGCCACGCGCCTTTCGGTCAACGCCTCGAACCGCGGCGACTCGCTGGCGGTCTACGCCTCGGCCGAGGATCTCTATGCAGGGGTGCTGCACCTTCCGCGCCTCTCGCTGACGGGCGGCGCGCGGCAGAACCGCGTGCAGCTCTCGGCAGGCTTCGACGACACCCTGCGCCGCGTCTCGGGACTCGTCGGGTTCCGCGCCGCGGTGGCCGACGAGCACGGACCCAACGGCCGCGTCGTCGATTTGCGGATTCTTCCCTCGCACATCACCCGCGGCGACAAGACGTGGCAGATTTTCGCCCGCAAAATCCTGCTCGACACCGCGCAGGTCGTGATCGACAAGTTCTACGTGATGAACCGCGAGCAGGAGCTGCTGCTCGACGGCGTCGCCTCGCGCAGTCGCGAGGATTCGGTGACGCTCTCGCTGCACAATTTCGACCTGGCGCCCTTCGCGCAGGTCGCCGAGCGCATGGGCTATTACATCGAGGGGCGCACGAACGGTTCGGCGGCGATGAAGTCGGTGCTGCGCGGCGGCGAGATCACGGCCGACATCCTGCTCGACAGCGTGGAGGTCAACGACATTCCCGCGCCGCCGATGCGCTTCGCCTCGCGCTGGGACTTCGCCCGCAGCCGCGCCGGAGTGACGGTCTCCGACCGTATCAGGCGCGACACGCTGATCCGCGGTTTCTACGCCCCCGACCGCAACCGCTATTTCGCCCGGCTGGACGTCGACAGTCTCGACATGGCGCTGCTGGACCCGATCCTCGCGGGTGTCGTCTCCTCGACCGAGGGCATGGCCTCGGCCGGCCTCACGTTGCAGGGCCAGGGCCGCAAGGCCGATCTCGAAGGCGAAATCCGGGTCGCGGGGCTGAAAACCACGGTCGATTTCACGCAGGTGACCTATTCGATGCCCGAGGCCGTGCTGAACGTGAAGAACAACCGGTTCAGGGCTTCGAACGTCCCGATTTTCGACCCCCGGGGCAACCGGGGGCGGTTCGATTTCGACATGAGCCTCCAGCACCTTTCGAATATCTCCTACGACGTGCGCGTGGCCCCGCAGCAGATGCTGGTGCTCGACACCGACTCCGACGACAACGACATGTTCTACGGCAGGGTCTTCGCCACGGGCACGGCCCGCATCTCGGGCGACAAGGGGGCGGTGAACATGGATATAACGGCCTCGACCGACGGCAACTCCTCGTTCGTGATGCCGCTGTCGAGCAAGTCGAACATTTCGAACGCCGATTTCGTGGTCTTCGAGCAGCCCGAGCAGGCCGATACGCTCGACGACGTGGCGCGCAAGAAACTCTCCTTCGAACGCAAGCACCGCCAGAAATCCGACGCCGGGAGCCAGATGAAGATCACCCTCGCGCTCGACGTGCGGCCCGACGCCGAAGTCGAACTCGAAGTGGCGGGCAACACGGTCAAGGGGCGCGGCGCGGGCGCGCTGAACCTCCAGATCAACCCCAAGGCCAATATTTTCGAGATCTACGGCGACTATACGATCGCGGAGGGCAGTTTCATGCTGTCGCTCCAGCAGATCATCAACAAACGCTTCACCATCGAGAGCGGTTCGTCGATCCAGTGGACCGGGTCGCCGATGAACGCGATGCTCGACATCGACGCCGTGTACAAGGTCAAGGCGTCGCTGCAACCCCTCCTGCAGGGCACGGCCGACCTCGGGGGCGACCGTTCGGTTCCCGTGGAGTGCGTCATTCACCTCGGCGAGCGGCTTTCGAACCCCACGATCACCTTCGACGTGCGGGTTCCCGGCTCCGATCCCGAGACGCAGAGCCTGATCGCCAATGCTCTCTCGACCCCCGAGACGGTCGACACGCAGTTCCTCTACCTGCTGCTGTTCAACAGCTTCATGTCCGAGAACTCGTCGCAGGCCTCGTCGAACATCGGCAGCTCGGTGTCGGCGGCCACGGGACTGGAGTTCGTGTCGAACATGGTCAGCAACTGGCTTTCGTCGTCCGACTACAACGTGGTGATCCGCTACCGGCCCAAGTCGGAACTGACGAGCGACGAGGTCGATTTCGGGCTGTCGAAGAGCCTGATCAACAACCGGCTGTTCGTCGAGGTCGAGGGCAACTACCTGATCGACAACAAGCAGGCCGTGAACAGTTCGATGTCCAACTTCATGGGCGAGGCCTACATCACCTACCTGATCGACCGGGCCGGGACGCTCAAGCTGAAAGCCTTCACGCAGACCATCGACCGCTTCGACGAGAACCAGGGTTTGCAGGAGACCGGCATCGGCGTCTACTTCAAGGAGGATTTCGACAACCTGCGCGACCTGCGGCAGCGGATCAAGGAGCGTTTTACGAACAAGAAGCGCAAGGCGCGGCGCATCGCCCGCCGTACGGCCCGCGCGGCCGAAAAGGCGGCCGAAGATGCGGAACGGAACCGTCTGCGCGAACCGGCGGATACGCTTTCGCCGTTCGGATACGTTAAAGAGGAAGAGGATGAATAGAAGGTGAACTTTGCGGTTAAGCGAGAGCAGAGACTGCTTGAAAAGTGAAAGGTGTCCCTGCGGTGATTGAATCCGACTTGATGCCGGAGCCGTGAGACAACGACCCGACTAAAAGCGCGGGCGGAGGGGCCGGGGCGCGTGCGCCCCCGCGGGCGCAGACTGCAAAACCGGCGCTCGAAAACGAAATTGGAAGGATAAAATTTGTAAACTTAAATATTTCTAAACCATTATGACAACATTTTTGCAGGCTGCCGAGGCGGTGGCCGTAAGTGAGGAGACCCGTATGGGCTTGTGGACCCTGTTTACCAAAGGCGGCTGGCTGATGTGGCCGCTGCTGGCGCTGGGGGGCGTGACGATCTTTATCTTCGTGGAGCGTTTCATGGCCATCCGCAAGGCTTCGGTGCTGGACATGAACTTTATGAACCGCATCCGCGACTACATCTCCGACGGCAAGATCTCGACGGCCGTGAACCTCTGCAAGAAGACCGACACGCCCATCGCACGCATGATTGAGAAGGGCATCGAGCGCATCGGACGCCCGATGAGCGACGTGCAGACCGCCATCGAGAACGTCGCCAACCTCGAAGTCTCGAAACTCGAAAACGGCCTTCCGTTCCTGGCCACGATCGCCGGCGGCGCGCCGATGATCGGTTTCCTCGGCACGGTGTTAGGTATGGTGCAGACCTTCATGGACATGTCCGCCGCGGGCGGCACGGTCGACCTGGGGCTGCTGTCGAGCGGCATGTACGTGGCGATGGTGACCACCGTGATGGGCCTGATCGTCGGCATCCCGGCCTACTTCGGCTACAACTACCTCGTGGCGCGCATCGAGAAGCTGGTGTTCCAGATGGAGGCCAACTCGATCGCGTTTATGGACATTCTGAATCAACCCGTTCAAAAATAGCGCGTTATGGCAATCAAACACGGATCGAAAGTCGATAAATCGTTCTCGGCCTCGTCGATGACCGACCTGATGTTCCTGCTGCTGCTGTTCCTCTTGATCGCCACGACGCTGATCAACCCCAACGCCCTGAAACTGATGCTTCCGAAGAGTTCGAACCAGTTGAAGGACAAGGCGATGACCACGGTGTCGGTTCAGGATGCGGGTCACGGCAAGTATCGTTACTATGTCGAATTGCAGGACGTGGGTTCGATCGGCGGCGTGGAGCGGGCGCTCAAGGCGCGGCTCGACGGGCAGAAGGACGCTACCGTCTCGCTCCACTGCGACAAGACCGTTGCGGTGGATGAGGTGGTGAAGGTTATGAACATCGCCAAGGACAATAATTATAAACTTATTTTGGCGACTTCGCCGAAATAAGTTCAATGAAAAATGAAAAATTAAGAATTAAAAATGAAATCCGTGCCACCTTGGCGCAGGGGCAATTTTTAATTTTTCATTCTTAATTTTTAATTGGGAAACCAATGTATTACTACGATCCCGATAATAAATCCCCGCGACGGTGGGCGATGATCGCGACGGCAGTCTACGGCGTGCTGCTGGCCGGCTCGTTCGCGCTGGTGTCGTTCGATTTCTCGCCGGTGACGGACAAGCCGGGCGACACGATTCTCGTCGACTTCACCGAGCCGCCCGTTCCCGAGCCGCCCAGACCGCCCGTGAAGGTGGCCAACGAGCCGCGCGTGCACGATGTCGCGGCACCCGTGGAGCAGACGGCGCAGGTTGCGGGCAAGGACCCTGTGACGCAGACGCCCAACCCCAAGGCGCTGTTCAAGATGAACAAGGGCGGGGCCGACGAACCCGACAATGCGGGCAATCCCCGCGCTCCCGAGGGCGAGGACAAGGCCAGCGGCACGGGCCCGGGACTGAACCCCGACGGACTGGACCAGCTGGACCAGGGGCTGAAAGGGCGCGGACTGGTGGGCGACCTGCCCAAGCCGTCGTATCCCGGCGAGAAGGGCGGCAAGGTCGTGATCCGTGTGACGGTCGACGCTTCGGGCAAGGTCACGGGGGCTTCGTTCGAACCCAAAGGCTCGACGACGGACGCCGCCGAGCTGATCGAGGCGGCGAAAGCGGCGGCCCGCAAGGCGCGATTCACAGAGAGCCGCGCCGCGGTGCAGGGCGGCACGATCACCTATATTTTCCGCATGGAGTAACGGGTGTGTTTGAGAAACCCGCGTCGGGTCGGCCGGGTCGGCGCCCGTTTTTTACCCGGTTTCCCGCCGCCCGCTGGTATGATATTGGATAAATACAAATTTTGGCTATGCGACATATCCTGTTAACCCTCTCGGCCTGCCTGGCGTTCGCTGCGGGCTACGCCGAAAAACCCGTAAAGGGGGCGCACCTCCGGCTGGAGAACGCGACCTATAATTTCGGCGACGTGCCCCGCAAGGGCGGCGACCTGGTCCGCGAATTCCGGTTCGTCAACGACGGTACGGCCCCGCTGGTGCTGGTGCGGGTCATCACTTCGTGTTCGTGCCTCAAGGCGTCGTTCTCGAAGCGTCTCGTGGAGCCGGCCGATTCGGGGGTGATCCGCATCACCTACGAACCCCACAAGAGCGAGCCGGGAGCCTTCAACAAGGTGATCCAGGTCTACTCCAATTCGGTCGACGGCCGCGACGTGATCACCGTGCAGGGCAACTCGATCGAGGGGCAGCCCCGCGGAAAGGTCAAGACCGAAAAGGTGAAAGTGAAGTATAAGTAAGAATATGAACGAGTCATCGGCATCCCGCAGTGCTGTCGACTGCCGCTTTCGCCGCCTTTGGCAAGTCTGATCCACCCCCAAACCCCCGCCTCGGCGGGGGCGGCAGGGCGCTGCCCGGGACCGAATGACATAATGAACCGAAATATGGCAATTCTTTTTTCAAACGCGACGGTGCTGCCGATGACGGCCGCCGGGAACGCCCCCCGCACCTTTGCGGGCTGGGTGGGCGTCGACGGCAACCGCATCGCGCTGGTCACGGAGTCGGAAACGGCCGCCGCGGAGTTCCGCGCGGCGCACCCCGGGCTTCGGGAGTTCGACTGCCGGGGCAAACTCGTGATGCCGGGGCTGGTGAACACCCACTGCCATGCGGCCATGACCCTGCAACGCAGCCTTGCCGACGACATCGCCCTGATGGAGTGGCTCCACGACTATATCTGGCCCTTCGAGGCGCGTCAGACAGCCGACGATGTGGCGCTGGGCATGACGCTCGGCGTGGTCGAGATGCTGCTGGGCGGCGTGACGTCGTTCGTCGACATGTACTATTTCGAAAACCGCTGCGTGGAGACGGTCGAACGGCTGGGCATCCGCGCCATGCTGGGCTGCAACTACTTCGATTCGAATGTCGACGAGGTGATGCCCCAAGTGGAGGAGGCCGTGCGGCTGGCCGCCGGATGCGACCGGGTGCAGATCGCCCTGGCGCCCCATTCGCCCTATACCGTGTCGCCCGAGAACCTCCTGCGCGGCAAGCGGCTGGCGGATAAATACGGCCTGCATCTGATGACCCATATCTCGGAGACGCAGGACGAGGTGCGCATCGTGCGCGAAAAGTACGGGAAAACCTCGGTCGAACACCTCGACGGGTTGGGACTGCTGGGGCCGAAGACCATCGGCGCGCACTGCATCCACGTGACCGACAGCGACATCGAGACACTCGCCGCGCGGGGCGTCGCCGTGTCGCACAACCCGCAGAGCAACATGAAAATATCGAGCGGCGTGGCGCCCGTCGAGCGGATGCGCGCCGCGGGTGCGCTGGTGACGGTCGGCACGGACGGAACCTGCTCGAACAACGATCTCGACATGTTCGAGGAGGTGCGCACGGCGGCCTTCCTGCAAAAATCCGCGACGGGCGATCCCGTGGCCCTTCCGGCCTGGGAGGCGCTGCGGCTGGCGACGGCGAACGGCGCGCGGGCGATGGGCTATGCCGACGGCGAACTGGGCGTCGTCCGCGAGGGCGCGCTGGCCGACCTGATCGTCGTGGACCTTCAGAAACCCCATTTGCAGCCCGTCAACGACGTGGTGTCGAATCTGGTCTACTGCGGCAAGGCCTCGGATGTCGATACGGTGGTCGTCGACGGACGGATCGTCGTCGAGAACCGCTGCGTGGCGGGCGTCGACCTGCCGGCGCTCTATGCCGGGGTTGCGGCGGCCGTCGCGCGAATCAAAGCCGGCCGATGACCGGATGCGGAGGGGCGCGGTGCGGCGTCCCGTCCCGCAAATCCGGCTCGCAGCCGGGTGGCATCGGAATTGCGTTGAACCACCTGATTATAAAAACTATCGAATTATGGATCACAAGGTAACTTTCGGCGGCAAGCCCGTGACGCTTGTCGGCAATCGCTGCAAAGTGGGGGAGACGGCCCCCGTATTTACGGTCACCGATGCGGGTCTGCAACCCGTGTCGTCGGACGTTTTCCACGGCAAGGTGCGCATTTACAGCGTCTTTCCGTCGGTCGACACCCCGGTCTGCTCGTTGCAGAACATCCGCTTCAACCGCGAGGCGTCGAAACTGGGCGACGACGTGGTCGTCGTGTCGCTGTCGGTCGACCTGCCCTTTGCGCAGAAACGCTTCTGCGCCGCCGAGGGCATCGACCGCGTGCATGTCTTCTCGGATTACAGGGAGCTGGATTTCGGCATGAAGTACGGCTTCGTGATCGACTCCCTGCGCCTGCTGGCGCGCGGCGTGGTGGTCGTGGACCGCGACGACGTGGTGCGCTACGTGGAGTACGTGCCCGAGGTCACCCACGAGCCCGACTACGAAAAGGCGCTGGCCGTGGCGCGCGAACTGGCGAAGTAAGCCGCCGGGACGGCCGAAAAAAAGCGGACCCTTTCTCGGGTCCGCTTTTGTCATTTCCGGAAATCCGGGGTCAGGGCTTCACCAGCGACCGGCTCCGGCCCCACATGTTGCGAGCCGCCGTGACGAGAACGGCGAGGAACGAGGCGGGGATGAGCGCGAGGATCAGCGGCTGCCAGCAGAGGGCAGGGCCTTCGGCGTAAAGGATGACACTGGCGGCATAGTGGATGAGTCCGACGGTCAGCTAGGCCGTCAGCGTCACCGACCCGATCGTGATGTTGAGCCGCGAGGGGGAGTAGCGGCCCGCCTTCTTCGAAAAGAGGTTGCCGTTCATCTCCCAGGGGCGGCACAAGGCTCCCAGCCGATAGCGCTCCGGAATTTTCAGTCCTTCGGCTTCCTCCTGTTCGATCTCGAATATGTAGCGTTCGTAGACCTCGTACCAGGCTTTCGACCCCTTGGCCATCATGATCCAGATCAGGCGAACGACGTTCCGAGCAGCGCCACCGCGCAGGCGGCTTCGTTCAGCGCCAGGAAATTGGCCGCTCCGGGTCCGGCGGTCAGGATTTCGGACGCCAGCGCTCCGTAGACGGCGAAACAAAAGACCAGAAAAATGGAAAGAAGGAACGATCTCCGCCACAGGTTCGTGGCTTCGAACCGCCGGCATTGGTAGAATCCTTCTCTCAACTCCTTTAAAGAAATATGGTAAATCTGTTTTGGTGAATAAAAAGGAAAATATAGTCGTTGCGTAACTACTTTTTTCGCAGGTAGACCGTCGCCGTGCGCGAGGTGTTGTAGATGCGGATATGGGGCTGCCGCTGTCCGTCGCCCTTTTCGGCGTCGAACGAGAAGTGTTCGGCCGCCATCGACTGCCGCTCCTGTCCGCCGAAGCGGCTTTCGTCGGTCGAGAGCACCGGGACGTACTTGCCCGGGGCCTGCACCGGAAGTTCGTAGTCGGGGATCGAGGCCGAAGGATGCCAGTTGAAGACGAACAGCAGGTCGCCGTGCGAGAAGGCCATCGTCTTGTTGCGCTCGTCCATCAGCAGATTCCACGGGTAACCGTCGGCAAGAACCTTGTATTTTTTCACCAGCCGGATCATCGCGCGGTCGAAATCGCCCAGCCACGCATAGCGCAGGAATCCGTTTTTCGCGAGCGACCACTGCCGCCGGGCGTGGGCGTAGCTCCAGCCGTTGCCCTCGCGCGGGAAGTCGATCCACTCGGGATGCCCGAACTCGTTGCCCATGAAGTTGAGGTAGGCCTGACCGCCCGTGGAGATGGTCATCAGGCGGATCATCTTGTGCAGGGCCATGCCGCGGTCGATGACGATGTTCTCCGAAGCGCGGTCCATGTGGAAATACATCTCCTTGTCCATCAGCCGGAAGGCGATGGTCTTGTCGCCGACGAGCGCCTGGTCGTGCGACTCGGCGTAGGCCACGGTCTTGACTTCGGGCAGGCGGTCGGTCATCACCGACCACATCTCCCGGATGTCCCACTGCTCGTCGGGCACCTCCTTCAGCTGCTTGATCCAGAAGTCGGGGATGGCCATGCCCAGGCGGTAGTCGAATCCGATGCCGCCGTCGGCGATCGGGATGCACATCCCCGGCATGCCGCTCACGTCCTCGGCGATGGTCACGGCCGAAGGCCGGAAATCGTGCGCGAGGCGGTTGGCCAGGGTGAGGTAGGTGAGAGCGTCCCCGTTGACCCCCTCGTCGAAGAAACGGTCGCGCGAATCGAACGTGACGTAGCCGTGGTGGCGGTAGATCATCGACGTCACGCCGTCGAAGCGGTAGCCGTCGAAATGGAACTCGTCGAGCCAGTATTTGACGTTCGACAGCAGGAAGTGCTGCACCTCCTCCTTGCCGTAGTCGAAGAGTTTCGAATCCCAGTACTGCTGGTAGCCCGCGTCGCCCGGCGGCGAGTAGAGATGGTCGGTGCCGTCGAGGGAGTTGATCCCCTCGTTGAGGTTCTTGACGTAGTGGGCGTGCACGAGGTCCATGATCACCGCCAGCCCCAGTTCATGGGCGCGGCGGATCAGCTCCTTCAGCTCCTCGGGCGTGCCGCAGCGCGACGAGGGGGCGAAGAAACTCGACACGTGGTAACCGAACGACCCGTAGTAGGGGTGCTCGGCCACGGCCATCAGCTGCACGGCGTTGTAGCCGTCCTTTTTGATGATCGGGAGTATCTTTTCGGTGAATTCGCGGTAGGTTCCCACGCCCTCGCGCTCCTGGGCCATGCCCACATGGGCTTCGTAGATCAGCAGGCTGCCGATCTTCGAGGCGTCGAACGCGTCGTCCCGCCAGTCGAACGGTTCTGCGGGGTTCCAGAACTGCGCCGTGTAGTTTTTGGTCTCGTCGTCCTGCACGACGCGCCGGGCGTAGGCCGGGATGCGGTCCAGCCAGCCGTTGTCGCCGTGAACGTGGATCTTGTAGAGCGAGCCGTGCCGCAGCCGGTCGCGGTACATCGCTGCGGGGAAAAAGGCGCTCCAGACCCCCGCGGCATCCTTGTGCATGCGGATTTCGGTGCGCTGCCAGTTGTTGAAGTCGCCGAAGACGTAGACGTCGTGCGCCCCCGGCAGCCACTCGCGCAGCCACCAGCCGTCCAGCACATCGTCCCACTGCCAGCCGAAATAGCGGTAGCCGTTGGCGTAGTCGACGAGCGATCCCGCCGAGCGTCCGATGTCGGCCATTTTCCGCTCGTAACGCTCGTGGCGCAGGTTCATCTGCGCCTCGACGGGCTGTAACCATTCGTCGCGTTCGACGATCGGAAGTCTTCGGGTCGTTTTTTCCATAGGGGAGTCGATTTTCTACAAAGGTAATAAAAAGTCGGATGGGAGCAAAACCGAATCGCACCCGGGTCCGGTTATGCGTTCCGACTGATAAAAGTGCCGTTGCGACACTAAATATATGAAAAATTTTTCTATCTTTGTCCACGAACAAAAAAACGTATCCATTACTAATACCCAATTCTACTATGCTCAAGCAACCTAAAGGTTTGATTGCCGCGGCTCTCGCCAATACGGGCGAACGTTTCGGTTTCTACACCATGATGGCCATTCTGACGCTGTTCCTGATGTCGAAATTCGGTATCGACGGCGAGCAGGCCGGGAAAATCTATTCGTTTTTTTATACCTCGATCTACATCCTGGCGCTCGTCGGCGGCCTGATCGCCGACCGGCTGCGCAACTATAAGGGGACGATCATCGCGGGTATTCTGGTGATGACGGCGGGGTATGCCGCGCTGATGGTTCCCACCGTTACGTCGAAGACCGTGGTGATCGGCGCACTGATGGTGATCGCCTTCGGCAACGGTCTGTTCAAAGGCAACCTCCAGGCGCTCGTGGGGCAGCTTTACGACAACGAACAGTATGCCAAACTGCGCGACACGGGCTTCCAGATTTTCTACATGTTCATCAACATCGGCGCGATGTTCGCACCGTTCGCCGCCGTGGGCGTGCGCAACTGGTGGCTCCGCACGCAGGGATTCCTCTACAATTCCGACCTTTCGGCCCTCTGCCACCAGTATATCGGCGGCACGATGAGTCCCGAAGTGGCCCAGGGCCGTTTCAGCGAGCTGGCTGCCGAAGTGAGCCTCGGCGGCGTCCCGGCGGACATGGGCGTTTTCGCGCAGAGCTATCTCAACGCCTTCAACACCGGATTCCACTATGCGTTCGGCGTGGCTATCGTGGCGCTGGTCTTCTCGCTGGTGGTTTTCCTGGCCAACAAGAAGAAGCTGCCCGATCCCAAGGTTGCGGCCGCTTCCAGGACGACGCCTTCGAAGGCCGAAATCCAGCAGGATGCGCGTGAGATCAAACAGCGTCTCTATGCGCTGTTCGCCGTGTTCGCCATCGTGATCTTCTTCTGGTTCTCGTTCCATCAGAACGGTCTGACGCTGACGCTCTTCGCGCAGGATTACACCCGTCTCGAAATTTTCGGCATGCCCATCACGGCCGAGATTTTCCAGTCGGCCAACCCCTTCTGCGTGGTGTTCCTCACGCCGGTCATCATCGCCGTGTTCGCCTGGCTGCGCAACCGCGGCAAGGAGCCTTCGACTCCGATGAAGATCGCGATCGGAATGGGCATCGCCGCATTCGCCTACGTGCTGATGGTCTTCGGGTCGCTGGGCCTTCCCAAACTCGCCGAAGTGCAGGCGCAGGGCGGTCTCTCGTTCGCCGAGCGCGTCACTCCGTGGCTGCTGGTGGCCACCTACCTGATCCTGACCATCGCCGAACTGTTCATCTCGCCGCTGGGCCTGTCGTTCGTGTCGAAGGTCGCTCCGCAGAAACTCCAGGGCCTAATGCAGGGCTGCTGGCTGGGGGCCACGGCGCTGGGCAACGGCCTGCTGTTCATCGGCCCGATCCTCTACAAGCGCATCTCGATCTCCGCGACGTGGAGCATCTTCGTCATCGTCTGCGCCATCTCGATGTTCGCCATGCTGGCCATGGTCAAATGGCTCGAACGGGTCACGAAATAGACGGGGCGTTCCCGTTTTGGACAAAGCCGCCGCAGAATTTCTGCGGCGGCTTTTTTGCTCCGGTCTGCGCTGGCATGCTCGTTATGCGGACGGCCGCCGCATGATCCCCGAAGCGCCGTGCGGTCTGCCCGCCGAAGGGCGATTTCCCGCGTCCGGTTTTGCATGAAGGAGTCCTGATAGGCTCCTTTTTTGTTGTTTTCGTCAGAAAACCGGGAAAAACAGAAAACTTTTTTTGTTTTATAAGTTTTGGCGCGTGTATTTGCATCCGTATCAATCGGATTGGATCATGGATCAGAAGGAACGAATCATAGAACAGGCGATGCACATGTTCGTCTCGCAGGGCATCAAGTCGGTGCGCATGGACGACATCGCGCAGCAGCTGGGGGTCTCGAAACGGACGCTCTACGAATTGTTCGGCGACAAGGAGGGGCTGCTCTACCTGGCGATGGACCGCTATTTCGAAAAGAAACGCATCGAGCGCGCCGCGGTGTGCGCCCATGCGCGCAACGTGCTCGAAGCGATGTTCATGGTGCTGGGCGGCGTGATGGACAACGCCGAAGTCATCCAGCGGCTGCTGAACAACCTGCGCAAGTTTTACCCGGCGGTGCACGACAAGATGACGCGCGAAGGCACCGCCAAGAGCCGCCGCGACCTGCAGGAGATGCTGGAAAAGGGGATTGCCGACGGGCTGTTCGTCGACACGATCAATCTCGATCTGGCCATTTCGGTGCTTTACTACACGGCTTCGGCCATCACCGTGCGCAAGGACCTCATTCTGCCCGCGGGCATGACCGAGCGCGAGGCGTTCGTGCAGATCATCAGCAATTTTTTCCGCGGCATCTCCACGACCAAGGGGCTGCTGCTCGTCGACGACTACCTGAAACGCTACGAGCCTGCCAAAACCGTTCACCGGATGCAATAGCCGGCGCGAAGGGGGCGGGGACTGAAATATCCGTCCGTTCCGTTCGTCCGCATAAATGATAATGACAACATAATTTTACCGAATAATGATGAAACGACTTTTTTTGATCATCGCCTTTTGGGCGGCGGGCGTCGCCGGCGCTTCGGCGCAGATGCGGCTGACGCTTCCCCAGGCGCTGGATCTCGCCTTGAGCGAAAACCCGACCGTCAAGGTCGCGGAGATGGAGGTGCAGCGTTACGACTACGTGAAGCGCCAGACGTGGGGCAACCTGCTGCCGCAGATTTCGGCGTCGGGCAGCTACACCCGTTCGATCGTGAAGTCCGAGATGCGCGGCGGCATTTCGTTCGGAGCCGATAACACCTTCGCCGTGCAGGGCGACCTGTCGCTGCCGCTCTTCGCGCCGTCGGTCTACCGCACGCTGAAGATGAACGACGCGCAGATGGCCACGGCCGTGGAGGCCGCACGCGCCTCGCGCATCGACCTGACGGCCGAGGTGAAGAAGGCCTTTTACAACATCCTGCTCGCCGAGCAGTCGCTCGCGGTGCTCCGCGAGTCGGAGGCCACGGTGCAGCGCACGGTCGACGATACGCAGGTGCAGTACAAGCACGGACTGGCCTCGGAATACGACCTGCTGACCGCGCAGGTGCAGTTGAGCAACCTCAAGCCCACGATCCTCCAGACCGAGAATTCGATCAAGCTGGCCAAGCTGATGCTCAAGATGTACCTCTCGATTCCCGAGGACGTGGAGATCGAGGTGGTGGGCGAGCTGGACGCCCTGCGCGACGACGTGCTGGCCGGGACGGACGGGCTGACCACCGACGTGACGGACAACTCCGACCTGCGTTCGCTCGAATTGCAGGAGGAGGTTCTCCGGCGTTCGCTCAAGGCGGCCAATGCGGGACGCATGCCGACGCTCGCAGCCTTCGGGTCGGCCTCCTATACGGGTAACGACATGGAGCCTTTCAATTTCGGCGGCGCCGCCGCGACGGACGATTCCCGGTATTTCTGGACCCATCCGATTTCGGTCGGCCTGCAACTGTCGGTCCCCATCTTTTCGGGCCTGACGAAGATGAACAGGTCGCGCGAGCTGAAAAACCAGATTTCGCAGCTGTCGCTCCAGCGCAGCTACGCCCGGCAGCAGATCGACGTGCAGGTGCGCTCGGCGCTGAACGACCTGCTGACCGCCCGCGAGACGATGTACGCCCAGGAGCTGACCGTCGAGCAGGCCTGCAAGGCCTACAAGATCTCCGACACCCGTTACCGGGCGGGCGCGGGGACGATCCTCGAACTCAACAGCGCGCAGCTCTCGCAGACGCAGGCGCAGCTGAACTTCTCGCAGGCGATCTACGATTACCTTTCGGCCAAGGCCGAGTACGACCGCATCGTCGGCCGCGAACACGGAAATAAATAAAAAACAGGATAAAGAACGTATGAAAAAAATCGTGATTTTGTGCATCGCCGCCGTCTCTTTCGCCGGCTGCACGGGTAAGAAAGGCGTGACCGCCGTTGCGGAAGACAAAGGCGTGCTGACCAAAAGCGCCGTTGCCGAAGAGGCTTCGGTGCAGCTTACGGAGGTCTTCACCTCCGAGATCGAGCCTTACAAGGAGAACGACATCACTCCGGCGGCTTCGGGCGTGCACATCGACAGGATTTACGTCGAGGTGGGCGATCCGGTGCGCGAGGGGCAGCTCGTCGTGACGCTCGATCCCACGCAGTACACCCAGCAGCTGGTGCAGCTGAAGACCGTCGAGGACGACTACAACCGCCTGCTGCCGGTCTACGAGGCCGGAGGCATTTCGACCCAGCAGATCGAGTAGGCCAAGGCCCAGCTGGACGTGCAGCGCGAGGTGGTCGCCAACCTCAAGAAGAACATCGAGGTGCGTTCGCCCATTTCGGGCGTCGTCACGGCTCGCAACTACGAGTCCGGCGACCTGTTCGCCCAGCAGCCGATCCTGCACATCATGCAGATCGACCCGCTGAAGGTCGTCGCCAACATTTCGGAGCAGTACTTCCCCAACGTGAAGGTGGGCATGCCGGTGAAGCTGGCCGTCGACATCTTCCCCGACGAGGAGTTCACGGGCACGGTGTCGCTGATCTATCCGGCGCTCGACCCCACGACCCGCACCTTCAAGGTCGAGGTCAAGGTCCCCAACGCCAAACGCACGCTGCGCCCGGGCATGTACGCCCGCACGACCTTCGACATGGGCAGCAAGGAGGGCGTGATGGTTCCCGACGTGGCCGTGCAGAAGCAGGTCGGCTCGGCCGAGCGTTACCTCTACGTCATCGTCGGCGACTCGGTTGCCGAGCGCCGCTCGGTCAAGGTGGGACGCCAGGTCGGCGACCGCGTGGACATCCTCTCGGGGATCGAAGCGGGCGAGCCGGTGGCCGTCACGGCGTTGTCGAAACTTTTCGACGGGGCCAAAGTGGATATTAAAAAAGACTAAAACAGCCCCTTTCCAATGAAAATTTACGAAAGCGCGGTCCGCAAACCGATCTCAACGATCCTGCTGTTCGTCGGCGTGATGGTCTTCGGACTCTTCTCGCTGATGAACCTGGCCGTAGACCAGTATCCCGAGATCGAGATACCCCAGATCTCGGTGATCACGATGTATCCGGGCGCCAACGCCGCCGACATCGAGACCAACATCACCCGTGTGCTGGAGGACAACCTCAACACGGTGAGCAACCTCAAGAAACTGACCTCCAAGTCGCAGGACAACGTCTCGATGATCACCGTCGAGTTCGAATACGGCTCCGACCTGAACGAAGGGGCCAACGAAATCCGCGACGTGGTGTCGCGCGTGCAGTCGCAGCTGCCCGACGACATCGACTATCCGACGATCTTCAAGTTCTCGACCTCGATGATCCCCGTGATGATGCTTGCCGTCACGGCCGAGGAGAGCTATCCGGCGCTGAACAAGATTCTCGACGACAAGCTGGTCAACGTGCTCAACCGCGTCGACGGCGTGGGCGCCGTGTCGATCATCGGCGCACCCGAACGCGAGGTGCAGGTCAACGTCGACCCCGCCAAACTGGAGGCTTACAACCTCACGGTCGAGCAGCTGGGACAGATCATCGCCGCCGAGAATGTCAACATCCCCAGCGGCACGATCGACGTGGGCAACAACACCTTCAACATCAAGGCCGACGGCGAGTTCAAACTCTCGGACGAGATGCGCAAGGTCGTGGTGTCGAACGCCGGGGGCCGCACGGTGAAACTTTCGGACGTGGCCCAGATCCGCGATACGCTCGAAAAGTCCACGATGGACGAGCGCGTCAACGGCCAGCGGGGCGTGCGCGTGATGTTCCAGAAACAGTCGGGCGCCAACACCGTGAATATCGTCCACGAAATCCAGTCGCGCCTGCCGGAGATTCAGAAAACCCTCCCGAAGGATGTCAAGATGGAGCTGATTTTCGAAGGCTCGCAGGAGATCACCGACGCCATCGGGTCGCTCTCGGAGACCATTCTCTACGCCTTCATCTTCGTCGTGCTGGTGGTGATGGCCTTCCTCGGACGCTGGCGCGCGACGCTGATCATCTGTATGACGATCCCCGTGTCGCTGATCTGTTCGTTCATCTACCTCTTCGCCACCGGCTCCACGCTGAACATCATCTCGCTCTCGTCGCTCTCCATCGCCATCGGTATGGTGGTCGACGACGCCATCGTGGTTCTGGAGAACATTACGACGCATATCGAGCGCGGCTCGAACCCGAAGGAGGCCGCCATCTACGCCACCAACGAGGTGTGGCTGTCGGTCATCGCCACGACATTGGTGGTCGTCGCGGTGTTCCTGCCGCTGACGATGGTCCCGGGCATGGCGGGCATCCTGTTCCGCGAGCTGGGCTGGATCGTGACGATCGTGGTCTGCGTTTCGACTACGGCGGCCATTTCGCTGACCCCGATGATATCGGCTTACCTCTTGAAACTCGAAGGCGGCCAGCACGACTACAAGGGCCTCGGCGTGATCTACAAGCCGATCGACCGGGCGCTCGAATGGCTCGACGACGCCTACGCCCGTTCGCTCGACTGGGTCGTACGCCACCGCCGGATCACCTTCTTCTCGATGATGTCGGTCTTCGTCGTGTCGCTGGGGCTGCTGACGCGGGTTCCCACCGAGTTCTTCCCGCCCTCGGACAACGGCCGCATTTCGGCCATGGTCGAGCTGGAGCAGAACGTCGGCGTCGACTACACGGCGCGCATCGCCCGGCAGATCGACAGCATCATCTATGCGAAATACCCCGAGATCGTGCTCGTCTCGGCGTCGGCCGGCGCCAACTCGTCGGACAACGCCTTCGCGGCGATGCAGACCACCGGTTCGCACATCATCAACTACAACGTGCGCCTGACCGGCGTGGAGGAGCGCGATCGGTCGATCTACGTCATCTCCGACCTGCTGCGCGGTGATCTCGACCGGATTCCCGAGATCCGCCAGTACACGGTCACTCCCGGCGGACAGTCGGGCAGCATGAGCGGTTCGGCGACGGTCAACGTCAAGGTCTTCGGTTATGACATGGACGTGACGAACGCCGTTGCCAACGACCTGAAGGAGAAGATGCGCCGTCTGGAGGGCGTTCGCGACGTGAAACTTTCGCGCGACGACCTGCGTCCCGAGTACAACGTGGTCTTCGACCGCGACCGGCTGTCGTACTACGGCATCAGCAGCGCCACGGCGTCGCAGGCCGTGCGCAACCGCATCGACGGCCTCGTGGCCTCGAAATACCGCGAGGACGGCGACGAGTACGACATCATCGTGCGTTATGCCGAGCCGTTCCGCAACCGCATCGAGGATGTCGAGAACATCACGCTCTACAACGCGCAGGGCCGCCCCGTGAAGCTCAAGGAGGTGGGAACCGTCGAGGAGGAGTACGCCGCGCCGATGATCGAGCGCGAGAACCGTCAGCGCGTCATTTCGGTCCAGTCGACCCTCGGGGCCGGCGTCGCGCTGGGCGACGTGGTGGCCGAGGTCGAAAAGCTCCTCGCCGACTATCCCGCGCCCGACGGCGTGGACCTCGAAGTGGGCGGTACGGTCGAGGATCAGGGCGACGCCTTCGGCGACCTGGGAACGCTGCTCATCCTGATCGTCATTCTGGTGTATATCGTGATGGCCACGCAGTTCGAGTCGCTCAAGTTCCCGTTCATCATCATGTTCACCATTCCGTTCGCCTTCACGGGCGTGTTCCTCGCGCTGTGGATGACCTCCACGCCGCTGTCGCTGATCGCCCTGATCGGCGCCATCATGCTGGTGGGCATCGTGACGAAGAACGGTATCGTGATGGTCGACTACATGAACCTCCTGATCGAGCGTGGCTCGGGCGTCTTCGACGCGGTGATCGCCGGCGGCAAGAGCCGTCTGCGTCCGGTGCTGATGACCTCGTTCACGACCATTCTGGGCATGCTGCCGCTGGCGATCGGCACGGGAGCGGGTTCGGAGACGTGGCAGCCGATGGGCATTGCCGTGATCGGCGGTCTGACGTTCTCGACCATCCTCACGCTGTTCATCGTTCCGGTGCTCTACTCGATCCTCGTGAACCGTTCGCAGCGCAAGGAGCGTGAGAAACTGGCGCGCCTCTCGGCCGAACACCAGGCAAGCAAGCATTGAAAGTGAAAAGCTGAATTAAAATTGATCGGTACTATGAAAGCAGTATTTTTGTCATACAACCAGGCGCTGACCGACCGGGTGAACGCCATCTTCGACGAGCAGGGTATCCGCGGCTTCACCAAATGGGCCTTGACCGAGGGCCGCGGCTCGGTCGACGGCGAACCCCACTACGGCACGCATGCGTGGCCTTCGATGAACGCCTCGATCCTGGCCATCGTCGACGACGAGAAGGTGGCTCCGCTGATGGACGCCTTCCGCGAAATGGACGCTGCGACCAGGATGCAGGGGGCCCGGGCGTTTGTCTGGAATATCGAAAGCGGATTCTGATTCCGCTGCTTGCGGCGCACCTGCCGCACATCCTTCCGGCGGGGCGGACGGATCGTACTCGGGTACGATCCGTTCGCCCCGTTTTTCACGACGCCCGGCATCTGCCCCGCACGGACCGGAATCCCGGTTTCGTCGGTTCCGCGATATTCGGAGACCGGAAGCCGTATTTGAAACGTATGCGGCAATGCGGTGCGAAAAATGAAGCAATGCATCACAAAGTGCCGGGAATTGCGCTATTTTTTCTACATTTGCATCCATGAAACTCACCTTTCTGGGAACCGGTACTTCGCAGGGCGTACCCGTCATCGGCTGCCGCTGCAAGGTATGCACGTCGGCGGACCGGCGCGACAACCGTCTGCGCACCTCGGCGATGGTCGAGACGCGGGGCGTGCGCATCGTCATCGACGCCGGACCCGATTTCCGCTACCAGATGCTCCGCACGGGCGTGCGGCATCTCGACGCCATTCTGCTGACCCACGAGCACAAGGACCATATCGGCGGTCTGGACGACGTGCGGGCTTTCAATTTCGTCGATTACCCGCCGACCGTCCACAAGGTCCATATCTGGGCCGCCCCGCGGGCGCTGGAGTGCGTGCGCAAGGATTTCGACTATGCCTTCGCGCAGGACAAATACCGCGGCGTGCCGGAGATCGAACTGCACGAAATCGACACCGCAAGGCCGTTCCGTGTCGGCGATGTGGAGATCGTGCCCGTGTCGGGCCACCATTCCGAACGCTTCGAGGTCACGGGCTTCCGCATCGGGACGCTGGCCTACCTGACGGACTTCAAGACCATCGAGGACGCCGAGGCCGAAAAACTGCGCGGTACGGAGGTGCTGGTGGTCAATGCGCTGCGTTTCGCTCCGCATCCGTCGCATTTCAACCTCGCGGAGGCGCTGGCGCTGATCCGCCGCGTCGGGCCGCGCGAGGCCTATATCACGCATATGTCCCACGAAATAGGCCTGCATGCCGAGACGGAGGCGACGCTCCCGCCGGGCGTGCACCTGGCTTACGACGGGTTGGAGGTGGAAATTTAGGCTCGCATTCCGGCCGCATGCGGTAAGCTTCCGTCAAGGCGGGGGCGGGGCCAGACTTGTAGATGCGGCGGAACGCCGCGAAAACGGCGGGCGGAGATGCAAAACATGAATAAAAAAGATATGAAGACATTGGCAAATAAGGTAATCGTCATTACGGGCGCATCGTCGGGTATCGGCGAGGCGATGGCGAAGGTATACGCCGCGCAGGGCGCAAAAGTGGTGCTCGGAGCGCGCAACGTGCAGAAATTGCAGCTTCTTGCGGGCGACATCCGCGCCCGGGGCGGGCAGGTGGCCTACTGCGGGGTGGACGTGACGAAACCCGAGGAGTGCCGGGAGCTGATCGAAACCGCCGTGCGGGAGTTCGGCGGCATAGACGTGCTGATCTGCAATGCGGGTATTTCGATGCGCGCCATTTTCGACGACGTGGACCTTGGGGTGCTGCACCGGCTGATGGACGTCAACTTCTGGGGTACGGTCAACTGCTGCAAGTTCGCATTGCCGTATCTTCAGGCGTCGAAAGGCTCCGTCGTGGGCATTTCCTCCGTCGCCGGGCTGCACGGACTGCCGGGCCGCACGGGCTATTCGGCTTCGAAATACGCCATGACGGGATTCCTCGAAACGCTGCGTATTGAGAACCTCAAAAAGGGATTGCACGTGATGATCGCCTGTCCGGGTTTCACCGCTTCGAACGTCCGCTTCTCGGCTCTCACGGCCGACGGGAAGCAGCAGGGCGCCACGCCGCGCAACGAGTCGAAGATGATGACTCCCGAGGAGGTGGCCCGCATCGTGGCGAAGGGCATCCTCCGGCGCAAACGCCTCTGCCTGATGGAGAGCGAGGGGCGCGCCACGCACTTCGTCAAGAAGTTCGCCCCGGCGTTCCTCGACCGGATGTTCTATCTGGTGATGTCCCGCGAGCCGGATTCGCCTTTCAAGTAGCCGGAAGTCGGATGACAGGGGCGGGAACTTACGAAAGGTTCTCGCCTTTTTGCACCCTTTCCGCGGGACCCGTTTTTCGGCGGGCGGGGCGTCGGATGCCTGCCCACGGAGTATGTCCGCAGCCGCACCAAGGGCGGAGAGAAGGCGGAGTAGTCCTTCTTCCGTGAACGGAAAATTCCCCGGAACCTTTCCATAAAGGTTCCGGGGAATTTTTTTGGCTGGAAGCCGGTTCTCCTATTTGGAGAAGATCGACGAGATTTCCTTGTAGTTGTGCACGCGCTCGATGACGTCGGCGAAGAGGTCGGCGACCGACAGGACGGTGAATTTGTGCAGGTCCTTGTTGGGGTTGAGCGGAATGGTGTCCGTCACGATCACCTCCTCCAGCGCGCTTTCATTGATGCGCTCGTAGGCCGGGCCGGAGAGCACCGGGTGGGTGATGGCCGCGCGGACGCTCTTTGCGCCGCGCGACATGAGCATGTCGGCGGCCATGCAGATCGTACCGGCCGTGTCGATCATGTCGTCGACGATCAGCACGTTGCGGCCTTCGACGTCGCCGATGGCCGTCATCTTGCCCACGACATTGGCCTTGGCGCGCTCCTTGTGCGAAATGATGATCGGCGTGCCGAGCAGTTTCGAATAGGTGTTTGCCCGCTTGGCGCCGCCCATGTCGGGCGCTGCGATCGAGAGGTCCTCGATGTTGAGGCTCTTGATGTAGGGCACGAAGATGCCGCTGGCGTAGAGGGCGTCGACCGGAACGTCGAAAAATCCCTGGATCTGGTCGGCGTGCAGGTCCATCGTCATCACACGGTCGACACCTGCGGCCATCAGCATGTTGGCTACCAGCTTGGCGCCGATCGGTACGCGGGGACGGTCCTTGCGGTCCTGGCGCGCCCAGCCGAAGTAGGGCATCACGGCCACGACCTGATGGGCCGAGGCGCGGCGCGCGGCGTCGATCATCATCAGCAGTTCCATCAGGTTGTCCGAGGGCGGGAAGGTCGATTGGATGATAAAGACCGTACAGCCGCGGATCGACTCGTTGTAGCAGGGCTGGAATTCGCCGTCGCTGAAGCGCAGGACTTCCGACTGTCCGAGCGTCGTGCCGAAGCTCGCGGCGATCTTTTTGGCCAGATACTCCGAATCGCGACCGGTGAAAATTTTGATTTTGTGGATAGCCATAGATTTCGAGGATTTTTTTGACGTTGCAAATATAGAACAATACGATGAAAAAACACGCCCGCCCGGGCGTGTTTTTTCAACATTCGGTTAAACTTTTCCGCCGCGGGACGGTTTTCATTCCGTAGCCCCGGGACGTTTCTTCCCGTTGCGTGACGGCAGGGGTCAGTTCTGTCGCAGACATTCGCCGATGAAGTCGAGGATCTCCTCGCGCCCCACGGCCTTTTCCGACGAGGAGACGAACATCGGCGGCAGTTCCTCCCACTGCTGGGCGAGTGCGGTCCGGAACCGTTCCACGCTCTTTTCGCGCTGGGTTTTCGAGAGCTTGTCTGCCTTGGTGAAGATGATGCCGAAGGGGATGCCGTTTTCGCCCAGCATCTCGATGAACCGCAGGTCGATCTTCTGGGGTTCGAGGCGGATGTCCGCCAGCACGAACAGGAAGTGCATCTTTTCGCACTTGATGACGTAGTCGGTGATCAGTTTCGAAAATTCGCTGCGCTGTGTTTTCGACGTGCGGGCGTAGCCGTAGCCGGGCAGGTCGACCAGATACCAGGCGTCGTTGATGCGGAAGTGGTTGATGAGACGTGTCTTTCCGGGCGTCCCCGACACCTTGGCCAGCCCTGTGCGGGCGGTGAGCATGTTGATGAGCGACGACTTTCCGACGTTGCTGCGCCCGATGAAGGCGATGTCTTTCAGGTCGTCCTTCGGGACCTGCGAAATGCGCTCGGACGAGCATTTGAATTCGGCTTTGGTGATCTGCATCGGTATCTGGTTTTATACAAAGGTACGAAAAAGCCGGATGGCTGCAAACCTGGGTTGCGTGCGGGGCTGTGAAACCTTCCGGCTGCTAAAAGGGTCGTTACGACCCCAAAGGTACGAAAAAGCCGGATGGCTGCAAAACCGGATTGCGTGCGGCTCCGTAAAACCTTCCGGCTGCTAAAAGGGTCGTTACGACCCCAAAGGTACGAAAAAGCCGGATGGTTGCAAACCTGGGTTGCGTGCGGGTCTGTAAAACCTTCCGGCTGATAAAAGGGGCGTTACCTCCTTAAGGCCGCGGAAAAGTCCGTATTGCGCCTGCGATTTGCGTAACGCAGGGGGCGGCTACTTTTTCCACGCGAGCGACACCCACAGCGGACAGTGGTCCGAGGCGACGGTCGAGGTGTCCACCTGCCGCTCGGTGACGACGGCCGATTCGGGCAGTCCGCGGCCGAGGATGTAGTCGATGCGGATGGAGGGCTTGCCGGACGGGAAGGTCATCTGCGTGGTGTCCGAAAGGGGCCGGAATGCGCCGCCCAGCCCGTCGAGGACGGTTTTGGCGACCTTCATGTTGAAGTCCCCGGCCAGCAGCACCGGTTTGCGGCAGGTGTCGGTGACCGTGCGGATGATCGGCAGCGACGCGCGCTGGTCCTCGGGCGTAAGCGAGAGGTGGGTGACGCAGACCACGTAGTCGGGAAACTCGGCGACGAACAGTACGCGGGACTCTTCGCGTCCCGGAAGCGGGATGCGGCGCACGGCGAGCGGTTCGTCGCGCGACAGCAGGCCGACGCCGTAGGCGCCGCCGTCGTAGTCGATGGCGCGGCAGAAACGGGCGTGCATGCCCGTCATTTCACCCAGCTCCCCGGGGATGAAGCGTCCGGCCATGCGTCCGGTCACGCTGTCCAGTTCCTGAAGGGCCACGATGTCGGGGGCCGTGCGGTTGATGATCTCTGCCACGCGGCCGAGATCCTGAACATTGTCGATGCCGCGGCCGTTGCGGATGTTGTAACTCATAAATTTCAGGGTCGTCTGCCGCTGCGTGCAGGCGCCCAGCAGCAGGCCGCACACGGCGGCCGGCAGGAGAATGCGCAGAAAGGGTTTCATGTCGGGAAAGTCAATTTTCCACAAAGATAAGGCAACCTGCGCGAAAGATCAAATTTATTTCCTCCGGAAATGCGGGTTTAGCATCCGATTTGAAGCGGACGACGTGTGATTCCAAAATTTTCGCAGTCTATGAAAACACCCTTCCTGACGATGCTGTGCGCCGCTGCGCTGGCCGTCTTCCCTCCGCAGGCCGAAGCCTGCACCCGCGCCGTTTACCTCGGACCCGACGGCATGACCGTCACGGGCCGGACGATGGACTGGCGCGAAGATCCGCTCACCAATCTCTACGTCTTCCCGCGGGGCGTCGTGCGTCGCGGTGCGAACACGGACAAGACCGTCTTCTGGACCTCGAAATACGGGTCGCTCTCGGCCGCCGGTTACGACATCGGCATCACCGACGGCATGAACGAAGCCGGGCTGGTCGCCAACCTGCTGTTCCTGCCCGAGTCGGTCTACGAACGTCCCGGCGACACGCGCCCCGTCATGGGGTTGAGCGTCTGGACGCAGTATGTGCTCGACAATTTCGCCACCGTGGACGAGGCCGTGGCCGAACTTTCGAAGGAGAAGTTCCGCATCGACGCTCCCGACCTGCCCAACGGCGTGCAGTCGCGGCTCCACCTGGCGATTTCCGATCCTTCGGGCGACAGCGCGATCTTCGAGTATCGCGACGGCAAACTGGAAATCCACCACGGACGGCAGTGTCAGGTGATGACCAATTCGCCCTTTTACGACGACCAGCTGGCGATTCTCGGCTACTGGCGGCAGATCGGCGGCCTGACGATGCTGCCGGGGACCAACCGCGCTTCGGACCGCTTCGTGCGGGCGTCGTTCTACATCGACGCCGTCGTGCAGACCTCCGACCCGAAGATCGCCGTGCCGGCCGTGATGTCGGTCATGCGCAACGTCTCGGTTCCCTACGGCATCTCCACGCCCGACAAGCCGCACATCGCCTCGACGCGCTGGCGCACGGTCTGCGACCAGAAGAACCGGGTCTACTATTTCGAACCGACGCTGGCCATGGAGACCTTTTGGGTCGACCTGGCGGCGATCGACTTTTCGGAGGGCAGCGGCGAGCGCACCCTCACGCTTGCCGGCGGGCAGACCTATGCGGGCGACGCCACGGCGAAATTCCGGAAATCGGCCAAGCCCTTCGTCTTTCTTTTCGGAGTTTAGGGGGAACGTAAAATGCGCAATTTCGGCTTCGCTGAAACAATTGCACGATATTTACGTCAGCAAACTAAATAATTGTGAATTGTTCAGCGGTGCCGCGGGTATTTGTTGTTGAACCGGTATCCGACGCCCAGCATCAGGAAGTTGGGCATGTGGAAATCGCGGAGACTGTAACCGATGTGGACGTAGGAACTGCGCGTCACGGCCACCTTCAGGGTAAGCATCTGGTAGAAGGCTTTCAGGTCGCCGCCCTTGTGCAGGAAGTTGGTTCCCAGACCGACCCCGATGTTGAAATAGGGCATCACGAACTCGGCACGGGCCGAGACGCCGAGCGCCAGCTGCCTGTCGACGCCGGGTTTCTCCACCGTCAGGTCGGCGCTGCTGCCCATCTCCACGATCTGGTCGGCGATGGCTACGTTGGCGCTGCCGTCGTACACGCCGTCGAGCGACACGCCTGCACGGAACTTGTAGCCGAAGTTATACATCGAGGCGAAGTTGAATCCCAGAACCGTGTAGGCATCCGGCGCGGCATACTGCTTGTCGCCCACTTCGATGCCTTTGCGCCGCCACGAGCCGAAGAACGTGAGGTCGTAGCTGAAATGGCGCGGGAATGCGGGGCAGACCGTCCGCGGGGCCATTTCGGCCGACTTCCGTCCGAAATTGTAGGTCAGGCCCGCGCGCAGTCCCACGGCGTTGAGTCCCGCGTTGGGGAATTTGGTGTTGCCGTTGGAGAAGTGCGTGAGGCTCAGGCCCGCCGTGAAGTCCACCTCGCGCGTGACGCGCCAGTCGAGGAAGAAATCGGCGTTGAGATAGGCGTTCATCTTCGAACCCATCATCTTGTTGAGGGGGTTCACGGCGTCGTCGTAGGGTTTCCAGCCGAACGAGAGGCCGAAATTCCATTCATAGTTGAACGACAGCCGCGGGCTGATCCGTGCGATGCGCGCGCCCTGGAACAGGTAGACGGCGATCGGGTTTCCGAGTTCGTCGGGGTTTCCGAAGTCGTAGTAAGCGGCCCCGATGCCCTGATAGGCGCCGCCGTAAATTTGGTCGGGGATTGATCCGGGGCGGAACTGGAACGAGTAGCGGAGGTGTCCCGAGAGGGAGAGGTCGATGGGCTGTCCGGCGCGGTTCTCGCCTTCGACGAAGGGGTTGGTCGGGAAGATGTATTCAGGGCGGAACTCCGCGCCGATGCGGTGCATGAAACGACGCCCGGAAGCGGTCGTGTCGCGGGTCGGGACGATTGATCCGTCGGCGTAGCGGGTGGCTGACGCCCGCCCGGAACTGTGGGGTTGCGTCGCTGTCCGCCGCCCATGGAGGTATCCGGCTCGGTATCCCGCCTCGTATCCGGCTTTGTAGCTTGCGCGGCAGTCGTTGTCCCAGCCTTTGGGGATCGCTGCGCTGTCCGCCGCAATCACTTCGGCCGCCGTTTTTTCCATTCGCTCCGAACGCGGTTCCGAAGCCTGTGCCGGGCTGTTCAGAAACAACATGCCGAAGAGCGTATATTTCAGAATCGGGGCCCGCAAGGCAAATTTCATAGCAGGGTAGAAGTTCGAAAGTTTCGGCGAATATACAAATTTTCCCCGGAATCGAGACCGTTTCGGCCGGAATTGTCGCGAAGTTTTTTATCTATTATGTGAAATAACGGATTATTTTTAGTTGAAATGTGTAATTGAATATTTATATTTGTATAAGCGCCTGTACGGGTTTTGATGATCCAACTGGAGACCGGGAGGGAGACGGCGAGCCTGACATCCCGCTAACAGTTATTCTTACAGAAGATAAATATGCTGTATGTATCGGCGTGGGTGTCGCTTCATACAGTGCAAAATATCGGGAAGCAAGATGAAAGAGACGGATACTATGCAGTCGTATAAATATCTGCAAGCCATTTTTGGGGACAAGTGGGTCGATTGGGGCGTGAGCGTCGGGTTTCTCCTGCTCATCGCGAGTTGGTTCGTTCCGCGGAATACGGCGGATTTCTTGGTTGATTTCATCGTTACGGGACTTATGCTGGTTGTGGCGATCCGGATCGGCTGTGTGATCGTCCGTGTCCGCCGGGGTGATGAATTGTCTCGGGAGTCCGCCCGGTCGGTTCGTTTCCGGGAGGTGATAGGCAATATCGTCTTTCTCTCGTTTTTTGTCATTGCATTACTGCTGATTGCCTGGCGTTATTTGCGGTAGCGATCCGGCCGAATGCCACTAAAAAATCCACCTTGAGAGAGGTGGATTTTTTAGTGGCGGAATATGCGGCTTAATACCCGAGTATGCGCAGCGTCGAGCGGCAGGATTGCTCCCTGGCGAACAGGTCGCCCGAAGCAAGTCCCCCTTCTCAAAGGGGGATTTAGGGGGATT
>NZ_MNQF01000016.1:590-61423 GCF_001915285.1 Alistipes sp. 56_sp_Nov_56_25 | reverse complement strand
AGGGGGATTGTCTGTGCGGTGTATTGCACGCGCCCGTCGGGGCGTTCGGATTTAGTATCCGAGTATTCGGAGCATCGAGCGGTAGGATTGCTCCTTGGCGAACAGGCGCGTGTAATACTCGTTGTCCGACTTGTCGCGGTCGATGATCACGTGCTTGGGTGCGGGGATCAGGCAGTGCTGGATGCCGCCGAAGCCGCCGAGCGACTCCTGGTAGGCTCCCGTGTGGAAAAATCCGATGTACTGCGTGTTGCCCGCTTCGAGTTTGGGCAGGAAGATGGCGCTGGTGTGGCACTCCGAGTTGTAGAAGTCCTCGCTGTCGCAGGTCAGCCCGCCGAGCAGCACGCGCTGGTATTCCTTGTCCCAGTTGTTCACGGCCAGCATGATGTAACGCTGGTTGATGCCCCACGTGTCGGGCAGGGTGGTGATGAACGACGAGTCGATCATGTACCAGTTCTCGCGGTCGTTCTGCTGTTTCTGGTTGACGATCGAGTAGAGCACCGCGCCGCTTTCGCCCACGGTGAACGAGCCGAATTCGGTGAAGATGTTGGGTTCCTCGACGCCGTTGCGTTGGCAGATGTTCTTGATCTGCGCCACGATCTCCTCGGTGAGGTACTCGTAGTCGTATTCGAAGTTGAGCGAGTTCTTGATCGGGAAACCGCCGCCGATGTTGAGGCTGTCCAGCTCGGGACAGATGGCCTTCAGCTCGCAGTAGACGTTCATGCACTTCGACAGCTCGTTCCAGTAGTAGGCCGTGTCCTTGATGCCGGTGTTGATGAAGAAATGCAGCATCTTGAGCTGGAATTTCTTGCTGTTGCGGAGTTTTGCCTTGTAGAAATCGACGATGTCGTTGTAGCGGATTCCCAGCCGCGAGGTGTAGAAGTCGAACTTGGGTTCCTCCTCGCAGGCGATGCGGATGCCGACCTTGCACTTCTTGGTGAACGAGTCCTCGAACAGCTCCAGCTCCTCCTTGTTGTCCAGCACGGGGATCGTGTTCGAGAAACCGTCGTTGACGAGCTGGGCGATATTCTCGACGTACTGCGGGCGTTTGAAACCGTTGCAGATGATGTAGCGGTCCTTGTCGATGATGCCGCCGTCGTAGAGGGCGTTGATGATGTGGATGTCGTAGGCCGACGAGGTTTCCAGATGGATGTCGTTCTTCATGGCCTCTTCCAGCACGAACGAGAAGTGGCTCGACTTGGTGCAGTAGCAATAGTTGTACGAACCCTTGTAGTCGACCTTCGCCATCGCCACGTTGAACATGCGCTTGGCGCGGTTGATCTGCTGGGAGATCTTCGGCAGGTAGGTGATTTTGAGCGGAGTTCCGTACTGTTTGATCAGTTCCATCAGCGGAATGTCGTGGAAATTCAGCTCGTTGTCCTCGACGGAGAACTCATCCTGCGGGAAATCGAACGATTGTTCGATCAGGTCGATGTACTTGTCTTTCATGGCTCGTTCGGTAAAGTTTTTGCAATCCGGCCCGGTTACTTTGCAATTTTCGGGCGAAAGTAGCTCGCCCGGATTTTGGAAAAAATCGGGATGCAAAATAGGCGAATATTTTTCGGATAACCAACACTTTGCCCGATTATTTTGAAAAAGCCCTCCGGAATATTGCTTTTTCCGCTGAAAAAGGGTAATTTTGAACCCGGATTTAAAGGATTTTCAACCGTGCTGATTCATACCCTGATACAATATCTGGAGTCGCACAGGCGGCTCGTCGTACCCCAACTCGGAACGTTCATCGTCAAGGAGCCGGGCCGGAGCGTTGTCTTTTCGGAACTGCTCAAGCGCGACGACGGCGTGCTGCGGGGGCTTCTCCGCGCCGAGGGGATGGGCGAACTGGAGGCCGCGGGCGAGATCGACCGCTTCGTTTTCGAGATCCGCCACGCCGTGGAGCATGGCTCGGAGTACCGCCTGGAGGGCTTCGGGGTGATGAAACCCGGTCCCAATGCGACCATCGCCTTCGTCTACGAGCCGCAACCCGCGTCGGAATCCCCCGCGCAAGAACCGGCTGCCGGGAAACGTCAGCCGCTGCAACCCGAGAAGGTGGCCGAGGCCGTCAAGACGGCTTTCACGGAGCCGCGCGTGTCGACTTCGGCGAAGATGAATCCCGATCCTTCGGTGCGGGGGCTGCGCTACGGCAAGCCGCCGAAGAACACCGATGCCTACCGCTACGTCGACCGCGTGCCGCGCCGCCGCGCCGACCGGTTCATCTGGATCGCCGTGATCGCCGCCCTGCTGGCCGTGGCGGCCATCGCCTTCGGACTTTGGCGCGACGCCCGGGAGAAGCAGGCCGAAAACGAATACATCGAACTTCCGCAGGCGGCGGAACTCCCGTCCGCCGCGTCCCAACCCGAACAACTCGAATAAATGACAGAGATCACCACCGTAAAACAACGCTTCGGCATCATCGGCAACTCCCCGCTTCTGGACAGGGCGCTGGAGGTGGCCCTGCGTGTGGCCCCTACCGACCTGACGGTGCTCGTTACGGGCGAGAGCGGTGTGGGCAAGGAGTTTTTCCCGCAGGTTATCCACGCCTATTCCGCGCGCAAGCACAGCAAATACATCGCCGTCAACTGCGCGGCGATTCCCGAGGGTACGATCGACTCCGAACTGTTCGGCCACGAGAAAGGCTCCTTTACCGGCGCCGTGGAGGCCCGCAAGGGGTATTTCGAGGAGGCTGACGGCGGTACGATCTTCCTGGACGAGGTGGCCGAACTGCCGCATCCGACGCAGGCGCGCCTGCTGCGCGTGCTTCAGACGGGCGAGTATATCCGCGTCGGTTCGTCGAAGGTGCAGAAAACCAACGTCCGCGTGGTCGCCGCCACGAACATGAACCTCCAGGAGGCCATCGCCCAGGGGCGTTTCCGCGAGGACCTTTACTACCGTCTGGGGACGGTCCCCATCACGGTTCCCTCGCTGCGTGAACGCCCGGAGGACATTCCGCTGCTGTTCCGCAAGTTCGCCGCCGACGTGGCCGTGCAGTACCGCATGCCTGCCGTGACGCTCGACGATGCGGCGCGCGAGATGCTGAAGAACTACTACTGGCGGGGCAACATCCGCCAGCTGAAGAACGTCGCCGAGCAGATTTCGGCCATCGAGCAGACCCGGGTGATCACCTCCGAGGTGCTGGCGAAATACCTGCCCCCGCAGGGCGGGGGCGCGCCGATGGCCGCCGGGACGATGCGCATGGACGACACGATGTCGACCGAGCGCGAACTGCTCTACAAGGTGCTGTTCGACATGCGCGCCGACATCAACGACCTCAAGCGGATGATCTCCGAACTGATGAAGGGCGGCGTGCCGTGCCCCGAGCCGGTCCGTGACGTCAAGGCCCTGCTGCCGACCACGGCGCAGAGCAGCTACGTTCCGGCCGTCGCTTCCTATCCCCAGCCTCCGGTCTATGCCGAGAGCGAGAAGGTGACCGACGAGCCGCCCCGCGAGATGACCAAGGCCGACATGCAGCGCGAGCAGATCATCCGCGCCCTGCGCCGCAACAACGGCCGCCGCCGCGAGGCCGCTGCCGAACTTTTTATGTCGGAGCGCACACTATACCGCAAGATAAAGGAGTTAGGAATTGAAGACAATTCCTGACTCCAATTAAAAATTAAGAATTAAAAGAATGCGCAGATTCCGAGATAATTTTTCATTTTTCATTTTCCGTTTTTCATTGCTGGCTATCGCCGCGGTGATGACCGGTTGCGGCGTGTCCATCAAATACTCGCTGTCGGGCGCCTCGATTCCGCCCGACGCCAAGACCTTTTCGGTGGCCTACTTCCCCAACAACGCCACGATGGTGTCGCCGATTTTGAGTTCCACGCTCACCGAGGCGCTGGTCGACATGTTCACGCGCCGCACGCGCCTGATGCAGGTCGACGAGGGCGGCGACTTCGCCTTCGAGGGCGAGATCGTCAACTATACCTCGACGACGGCTTCGGTTTCGAGCGACGACTACGCCCTGCTCAACCGCCTGACGATCACCGTCAAGGTGCGCTTCACCAACGCCCTCGACGAGAAGATGTCGTTCAACCGCACCTTCCAGGCCTACGAGGACTACGACTCCACGAAACTGCTTACGGAGGTCGAAGGCGAGCTGATCCCCCAGATCGTCGACAAGATCGTGACCGACATTTTCCAGGCCGCGGCCTCCAACTGGTAATTCCGACGCGCGATGTCCGACCTGAAAACATACTTTGCGGCGCCCGGCCGGGCGGAGACGCCTTCCGCTGCCGAAGCCGGGGACCTTGCGGTGCGCTTCCCGTGGTTCCTTCCGGGGCGTATCCTGCGCGAGACGCTTACGGGCGAATCCGATCCGCGGGTGGCGCTGACGGCCCCGTGGCGGGCCGAGAGTTCGTTGCGCAGGGCCGCCGTCGACGCCTCGGCGCTCACGCAGCTCTCCTCGGAGGAGATCATCGACCGTTTCCTTCAGGAAGAGGACCTGCGCATCGTCGCCGGCGAGGGCGAACCCGAGGAGGAGGTCGTTCTGCAGCCCGAACTGGACGACGACGACGAGGTGGTCACCGAGGAGCTGGCCGAAATCTATCTCGCTCAAGGCCTTCGGGACAAGTCCGTGGCGATTTATCGCAAATTAAGTTTGCGAAATCCCGAAAAAAGTGTTTACTTTGCCGAACTTATTGGCAAAATAGAAAACAATATTAAAATTTAAGGTAATATGTTATACACGATTTGCATTGCCCTGATACTCGTTGCGAGCGTACTGGTGATCCTGGCGGTATTGGTGCAGAACCCCAAGAGCGGCATGGCCGCCAATTTCGGCGCGTCGAACCAGGTGATGGGGGTGCGCGAGACTACGAACTTCCTGGAGAAATTCACCTGGTCGATGGCTATTGCCATCGTGGTTTTGAGCCTTGCGGCTACGCTGGCCATGGACCGCGGTCTGGTCGCCGACAGCAATTTGGAGATTTCGAAGGACGCCAAGGCGCTTCAGGAGCGGGTCATCGAATCCGAGGCCGCCGCTACGATGCCGCAGGCCGAGATTCCCTCTGCCGGACAGACCGAGCAGCAGGCCGAGTAGCCTCCGCGCTCCGTCCGGAACGCCGGAGGGGGGGGAGACTTCGCCGTTATAGAAGACCGTGGATTCTTTCCGCGGTCTTTTTTTCGCCCGTCCGGAGGAGGTCCCGCATGGGACGATTCATCGGGGGCCGGAACGGTCCCGCAACAGAGACCCCGGAGGGGCCGCCTTGCAATATCCGAGGTTGTTTGCCTCCCGGAACGGGACGGTGAATTCCCGCCCGTGTTTTGCGCCCGGCCGGAACCTCTCCGATTCATGTATTGGAAAAGCCCGCGGGATGCTCCGCGGGCTTTTTTTGTGCCGCTTCGAATCGCTCCGGGAGGAGCCCCCCCCCTGGGCGAAAACGGTCAGAGATGCTGCGGACTGAAAGCCCCGATGGTCTTGATCCGCTCCTCGAAATCGTCGCGCGAGACGAGCGTGTGCCCCTTGATCTTCGACCGGTAGTTGTAGATCGTGCTCACGGAGTAACGCAGCAGCGCGGCGATTTTCGACGAGTCGTTGATGCCCAGCCGGATCAGCGCGAAGATGCGCAGCTCGGTCGTCAGCAGCTCGCCCTTTTTCGGCTCGATGCGCGCCTCCTTGTCCAGCAGGGAGTTGAAATCCTCGATGAACGTGGGGTAGAGTTGCAGGAACGTCGTGTCGAAGTTGCGGTAAAACTCCTCCAGTTCGCGGCTGTCGCCGTCGGTCGGGGAGTACTCCTTCCGCAGTTCGTCGACGCGGCCGTCGCGCAGCAGGCGGCGTACGTGGCGGCGCGAGTCGATGATCTTGTCGATGTACTCCGAGCACATCGTCAGGAAGATGCCGATATACTCCTCCTTCACTTCGTTGGCCTCTGAAATCTGGCTGTTCAGTCCTGCCAGTCGCTTGTTGATGTGCTGGAGGTCTTTGTTCGAGATGTTGAGCCGGTTGTTGGCCTGCTGCAATTCGAGCCGCGCGAGGTTCAGCTTGCGGTTCTGCCGCAGGACGAAGACCACGCCCCCGAGGGCCAGCAGCATGAAGCAGCCGATCGACACGACGAAGATGTTGTACATGGCGTCCATCCGCTGCCGCCGGACCCGGTAGGCCTCTTCGATGACGTGCAGCGCCAGTGCGTCCTGCCACGGGCGGAGCCGCGAATTGAAGAACCGTGCGTCGTCCATCACGATCCGCATGTAACGCATGGCGCGCTGGATGTTGTCGTCGTCGAGCAGCGTGTTGGCGAGGCTTTTCAGTGCGGCGTTGTCGCGGATCGCCAGCTGGATGTCGGTCATCGCCGAGCGTGCGAACCATACCTGCGCCGTGGGCGTGTCGTCCATCAGCTCCGCCACGAGGGCGCGCATGTACGACGCCTCGGCATATTCGCGCGAAAGGGGTTGCAGGGTGCTGCACAGCCGTTCGGAAATCTCCACGGCCTGCGGGTAGTCGCGGGCGCCGATCGCCTGGCGGAGCCGGAAGTTGAGGTGCGTGACCGACTCCGGTTCGGTGTTCTCCACGATCAGCTGGGCGTAGATCACCGTAAGCCGCCACGATTCGTGTCCCTGCGCCGAGTCGTGGGAGTAGAGCTGGAGTTCGTCGTTGAGTTTGTGGCGGGCGATGTAGTAGTCGACCAGCTGCCTGCGGTCCAGCGCCGTGGTGTCGACCAGTTTCAGCATGTTCGCCGCTTCGAGGTAGATACCCGCCGAACTGTACAGGTATGCCAGCTGGATACGGCTCTCGTTGAGGTGTCCCGCGTCGTTCATGCGCGTCGCCAGAGCGATGTTGCGGTAGAGGTAGTCGATGGTCGAATCGGCCTGGTAAGGGGTGTATTCGTCGATCAGCTGCTGGTTGAGGATGTAGCGCTGGGCGTCCGAGAAATCCGATTTCCGGAGGATGTTTTTCAGCGATTCGATCCGCTGTTCGCGTCCGGCGATGTAGGAGTCCCGGTGCGAAAGGGTGGCGTCGAGTTGTGAAAGCACGCTTTTCAGGTCGTTTTGGGCCGAGGCGGCGAGCGTTGCGGCGAGCAGCAGTACGGTTGACAGAAGGTTTCTCATGTGCGGACGGTTCACGGTTTGTTCCTGACAAAGATCGGAAAAAGGACGGATGGTTCCAAGACCGAATCGGGTACGGTGCGGTACTTTCCGGCTGATAAAAGTGTCGTTACGGCACCAAAGATAGGAATAATCCCGGGAAAATCAATACCGGGCGGCGCGCTTTCCGCCGGTCGGACCGTCCGGCCGTTTTTCCCGGCAGGACAGGCGGCCGGCCCGGCGAACGGAACGTGCTCCGGGAGCCGGATTTATTTAAAATATTTTATTATATGCCGTTTCCAGGGTTCCGAGGCGGTTGTGAAAATTCCGATCAATCTACTTTTTTTTGCAATCATCAAATAATTAATATATTGAATATCAAGTAGGTATATTTTTATAAACGGGTTTTGAGTTTACAATTTGCTGTTTAAATTTTTTTCATGTCGCGGAGGATAGTTACTTTTATTTAAACGGAAATAAGGCGATGAAGTGTCGATTTTTTAAGAACTGCGCCTTACCTATTTATAATATTAACTTAAAACTTAAAAACCTTAAATTCCTATGGCACATTTTTGCAAGAAACTGCAAGCGGACTGCCGGAGAGGGTGGATGCTGGCACTGACGGCGATGCTGATCGTCTTTGCGCCGGCGGCCTTCGCCCAGTCGGCGCCGACAGTGACGGGAACGGTCACCGACCAGTCGGGACAGCCCGTTATCGGAGCCACGATCATCGAGCAGGGAACTACGAACGGCGCTACGACGGGCGTGGACGGCTCTTATTCCCTCAAACTGCGAGGGGGGGGGAATTCTGCTAACCTGATTTTCCAGTCGCTCGGATTCGTTTCGCAGACGGTCGCCGTGAACGGCCGCACGAAGATCGACGTGAAACTCGCCGAAGACGCCGTGGCCCTCGACGCCGTGGTGGCGATCGGTTACGGCACGGTCAAGCAGAAGGACCTCACGACGG
The DNA here is from genome assembly GCF_001915285.1 of Alistipes sp. 56_sp_Nov_56_25. Lineage (NCBI taxonomy): Bacteria > Pseudomonadati > Bacteroidota > Bacteroidia > Bacteroidales > Rikenellaceae > Alistipes > Alistipes sp. 56_sp_Nov_56_25. The sequence continues at coordinate 53,442 of NZ_MNQF01000016.1, read as the reverse complement.
CCGTTTCGGTCGTCAAGACCGACGACCTGGCCCGCCGCCCGATCACCTCGGCCTCGGGCGCCCTTCAGGGCAAAGCCGCCGGCGTGCAGGTCATTCAGCCCAACGGCTCGCCCGGACAGGGCATGGTGGTCCGCGTCCGCGGCGCTTCGTCCATCTCGTCGAGCAACGACCCGCTCTATGTGGTCGACGGCGTTCCCGTGGGCGAAGGAAACTACGCCATCGCTTACCTCTCTCCCAACGAAATCGAGTCGATGCAGGTGCTGAAGGACGCCTCGTCGGCCGCCATCTACGGTTCGCGCGCCGCCAACGGCGTGGTGCTCATCACCACCAAGCAGGGCAGCCGGAAACGGGGCCCCGAGATTTCGTTCTCGACCTTCGTCGGCATTTCGAAGGTGACCAAGAGCTACGACGTGCTCAATGCCCGGCAGTACCGCGACCTGATGGAGGAGAACGGCGCCGTGTCGGGGCTTCCGGCCGATCTGACCGACCGGACCGACTGGTTCGACGAAACCTACTCGACGGGCGTCAACCAGAACTACCAGTTCTCGGTCTCCAACGGCGATGAAAACTCGTCCTATTACCTCGGCGGCGGCTACACCAACGAAAAGGGCATCATCAACACCACCTCTTCGGACCGTTACAACGTGAAGGCCAGCTTCGACAAGAAGATTTTCAAATGGGTTTCGGCCAACGCCTCGACGACTTTCTCGCACTACACCACCAAGGGCACGATCATCTCGGGGCAGGGCGCCAACCGCGCCGGCGTGGTGGTGTCGGCCATCACGACCCCGACCTACGCGCCGATCTGGGACCCCGAGAATCCCCAGCAGTTCTACAATAATTTTTACGGCGCCAACCTCACCTCGCCGCGTGAGAACATGGCCCGCACGGATTACAACCAGGATGTCACCGACCGCCTGCTGCTCTCCGGCGGCCTGACGTTCTACCTGGCCAAGGATCTGACCTTCAAGTCGACGGTTTCGATGGACCGCCGCTGGGTCCACTCGTCGTCGTTCCTCGACCCGATCCGCACCTCCTACGGACGGACGCAGCACGGAACCGCCTCGGACACCCGTTCCGACGATATGCGCATGATTTACGACAACATCCTGACCTGGAACAAATCGTTCGACCGCCACAGCCTCGAAGTGATGGCCGGCACGTCGGCCACGACCTCCGTGTGGGAGCAGTTGAGCGGCTCGCGCTCCTATTTCTCCTCGACCAACAACAACGCCATTCCCAACCTGAACGGCGGTAACAACGGCGGCGTCCGCGGCCAGAGCTACGGCAAATCGGAGTGGTCGATCATGTCCTATCTGGCGCGCGTGTCGTACAACTACGACAGCAAGTACCTCGTGACGGCCAATTTCCGCGCCGACGGTTCCTCGAAGCTGGCTCCCGGCCACCGCTGGGGTTACTTCCCCTCGTTCTCGGCCGCGTGGCGTATCTCGGGAGAGAAGTTCCTGCGCGACGTGTCGTGGATCAACGACCTGAAACTGCGCGCCGGCTGGGGACAGACCGGTAACCAGGCGGGTCTGGCGGAGTACGGCTGGATGCAGCAGTACAGCACCAACTACTACGACTGGACGCTGACCGAGAACGCGCAGGCCGTGCCGACGGTCGGCGGTCGCAGCAACATCAAGAACGAGGACCTTACGTGGGAGACCTCTTCGCAGACCAACGTCGGACTCGATTTCGCGCTGCTGAACAACCGTTTGAGCCTCTCGCTCGACTATTACTACAAGTACACCAAGGACATGCTGATGAGCGTGCCTCTGCCCTCGCCCTATCCCAACATCACGCGCAACGACGGCGAGATGTCGAACCAGGGCTTCGAGATCACCCTTTCGTCGGTCAACATCGCCCGGAAGGATTTCAACTGGTCGACCGACCTGAACGTTTCGCTCAACCGCAACAAGGTCGAAAAACTCAACCTGAAGCAGGTATACTACTACGCCACGACCTCCGACGCGACCAACGACAACGTCGTGCGCATGACTCCGGGCCACCCGCTTTCGATGTTCTGGGGCTATGTCTCCAAGGGGGTCGATCCCGAGACGGGCGACCTGGTTTACGAGGACCGCAACGGCGACGGCGAGATCACGCCGCTGGACAAGACCTGGATCGGCAACGCCAATCCCAAGTTCACCTTCGGCATGACCAACAACTTCTCGTGGAAGGGGCTTAACCTGAACATTCTGATCACGGGCTCCTACGGCAACGACATCTTCAACGCCTCGCGCATCGAGACCGAGGGCATGGCTTCGGCCAACAACCAGACCACCACGGTCCTGCGGCGCTGGCGCATTCCGGGCCAGCAGACCGACGTGTTCCGCTCGGACAACCCCGCCTGGAACGTGAAGAATTCGTCCTACTGGGTCGAGGACGGCTCCTACCTCAAGGTGAAGAACATCACCCTGTCGTACGACATCACCTCGCCGAAGCTCACGCGCATCAACATCACGCGCATCCAGCCTTACATTTCGCTCCAGAACTTCATCACCTGGACCGGCTATTCGGGCTACGATCCCGAGGTGAGCCAGTCGGAAAGCGCCACGCAAATGGGCATCGACTGGGGAACCTATCCCAACGTGCGCACGGTCGTCGTGGGTCTGAATCTTACTTTCTAACCGCTGAAAAAAGAACCGATTATGAAAAAGATATTTTTAATTGCCGCGGGTCTCTCGCTGGGGGTTGCCACCACGTCGTGCAGCCTTGAGAAATTCCCCGAGACGATGTATGCCGAGAACAACACCTCCGGCACGGGCGACAGCGAGACGGCCATCAACACCCGCGAACTGCTCGAAGGCCAGCTTACGGCCATGTACAACTACATGAAGGGCGACCTCCAGACCTACTGGTATCAGCTGACCACGCTCGCCGAGGCGCGCGCCGACAATGCCTACGGCGGCAACATGGCCGAGACGAAGGTCGTCAGCGTCGAGTCGAACCACATCGACAGCGACAACGAATTCGCCTCGAACCTGTGGAACTACTCGATGAACGCCGTGGACTATGCCAACCAGGTCATCTGCAACATCGATCTGGTGAAGGAGAACGATCCGTCGCTCACCGACAAGGAGTACCAGGAGTGGCTCTCCGAAGCGCTCTGCTGGCGCGCCTATATCTGGATGAACATGATGCAGCTTTTCGGAGAAATCCCGATGCTGACCGAAATCCCGCCCGCCATCAACGCCGGGAACGTCGAGGAGGTCTATCCGCTATATTTCCCGGCCCGCGTGTCGAAGCAGACCGTCGGCGAGCAGATCGTCAAGGACATCGAGGAGTATGCCTGCAAATACGCCCCCGACATGGACGCTTCGAACAAATTCCGCATCACCAAGGGCTTCGCCTACGGCCTGATGGCCCGTTTCTACTCCATGCGCGAGTTCCGCGACTGGTCGAAGGTCGTCTCGGCCTGCGAAGCGGTCGAAGGGATGGGGTACAGCCTTTGCGACAAGTACGGCGACCTGTGGGCCTACACCACCGGCGATACGGGCATGGCTGCGATGAACACCCGCGAGTCGATTTTCGAGGTGCAGTGGACCAGCCAGACCTCGGGTTCGTGGATGTGGATGATGTTCCACCGCAACGCCTATGTCCCGGGCGACAGTTTCTCGTGGGCCAAGTGGTGCACGCCGTCGCGTAACCTGACGAAGGCTTACGACGCCGAGGGCGACACCGAGCGCAAGAATGCGTCGGTCGTCTACGACGAATGCGGTTGGTCGTACCACTATCCGAGCGACGAATACGCTTTCATGCACAAGTTCCCGACCAACGTGACCCCGGTTTACCTGATGCGTCTGGCCGAGATCCGGCTCCTGCATGCCGAAGCGCTGGCCAATATGGACGATCCGGGAGGCGCCGCCGACATCGTGGACGAGATCCGCGGCCGCGCCGGCATTGGCAAGCTGACTGCGGCGCAGCGCGCGTCGGCCGACCTGATGCGTGAAGCCGTGCTCCACGAACGCCGTCTGGAACTGGCCATGGAGGGCTTCCGCTGGTTCGACCTGATGCGTTACGGCGACGACTATTCGAAACTGTTCGAAATTTGCGACGGCGTCAACATCAAAGGCTCGGCGTCCTACGACTCCTACTTCCAGACCCGCCGCGCGATGAACGACAACCGCGTGCTGATGCCGGTGCCGACTTCAGTGCTGGAGGATAACACCAACATCGAACAAAACCTGGGCTATTAACCTTAAAATTGCGATTCTGCCATGAAATTTACGATCAATAACAACCTGCGCCTGCTGACCTGCCCGCTGCTGCTCGCCGGAGCCGTATGCTGTTCCAGCGGGAACGATGGCGACACGCCGGCTCCCGGTCCTGGCCCCGATCCCTCGCCCGTGACGGGCGATGTTCTCGCCTACGTCACCTCGGCCGACGGCAACCGCCTGTTCACGGAGGAGGGACTCGACTACTCGAAGGTCTCGATGTCGCCCTACCGGGTCACGATCGACCCCTCGACGACCTACCAGACCGTCGACGGTTTCGGCCCGGCCATCACCGGCGCCACGTGCTACAACCTGCTGCAAATGTCGCAGGCCGACCGCACGGCGATCCTCCGGAAGTGCTTCGACCCCGAGACCGGAGCCGGTTTCAGCTTTATCCGCGTGCATATCGGCGGCTCGGACTTCTCGATGGACGAATACACCTGCTGCGACCGGGAGGGCATCGAATTCTTCGCCATTCCCGCCGTGGAGAAGGATGGCATCTTTCCGGTGCTGAAAGAGATTCTGGAGATCAATCCCGAAATCAAGATCATGGGTTCGCCGTGGTCGTGCCCCAAATGGATGAAGGGCACGGTCGCCGACCCCTCGAAACCCTACGATTCGTGGACCGGCGGTCGTCTCAATCCCGCCTATTACGACGATTACGCCGAGTATTTCGTGCAGTGGGTGACCGAGATGGAGGAGTACGGATTCCCGATCTATGCCATCACGATGCAGAACGAGCCGCTGAACAAGGGCAATTCGATGTCGCTCTACATGCCGTGGGAGGACCAGCTGGCCTTCGTCAAGAAGCTCGGCCCGGCATTCCGCAAGGCGGGCATCGACACCAAGATCCTCTGCTACGACCACAACTACAACTACGATAACGTCGCCGGCCAGCAGAACTACCCGCTCAACATCTACGCCGACGCCGATGCTGCGCAGTGGGTCGATGGCTCGGCCTGGCACAACTATGGGGGCAGCGTGAGCGAGCTGGACAACATCCGCGCCGCCGCGCCCGACAAGACGATCTACTTCACCGAGGCTTCGATCGGCACGTGGAACTACAATTTCGAGAGCTGCGTGATCGACGACTTTGAGTCGATCTTCCTGGGGACGTTGAGCCGCTACGGCAAAGGGGTTCTGCTGTGGAACCTGATGCTCGACGACAAGGGCGCTCCGAACCGCCCCGGAGGCTGTACGACTTGCTACGGGGCCATCGAGATCAGTTCGTCGGATTACAAGACGCTCAAGTACAACAGCCACTATTACGACCTGGCCCAGTGCGCCAAGGTCATCCGGCCGGGTGCCGTGCGCATCGGCGCGTCGGGTTACACGGCGTCGGGGCTGACCTACCTGGCCTTCCGGAATCCCGACGGATCGAAAGCCTTCGTGGCGCTCAACAGGAGCGCCGGCGAACAGACCGTCGCCGTGTATGAAAACGCCGACCGTTCGTTCAAATACACCATCCCGGCCAAGTCGATCGCCTCGTTCCGCTGGGGCGCCGGAGCCGAAAACTAACCTTTAAAATTCGCAGAACATGAAAACGCTGAAATACATCGCACTGTCGCTGCTCGTCGCTGCCTCGACGACGGCGTGCAAGGACGATCCCGAACTGCTCACCACCGACGTCGGTCCCGAGATGACCGTCGTTTCGGCCGATGCGTCGGGCGTCTACGGCGGCAAGGTCGACTTCGAGGTGACGATGACCGACCGCTATGCGCTCTCGACGCTCAAGGCGCAGGTATTCTTCGACGACGAGATGGTCGCCGAGGAGGTGATCCGCACCAAAAGCGACGGAACCTACACGGGGGCTGTGACGCTTCCCTTCTACAAGAACATTCCCGACGGCGAGGCCACGCTGCGCTTCGTGGGGCAGAACGTGCGCTTCGGAACGACGACCGTCGACCGGCCGCTCGCCGTATCGCGTCCCAAGCCCGCCTACCTGACGTTCTTCCTCGATGACGCGGAGTACCGCATGGAGCCTACGGGTAACGACTACGAATACGCCGTGACGGACGAGTTCCCGCAGAAGCCGCAGGGCTATATCGCGACGCCCGAACTCGACGCCGCTGGCTCGGTGGTGACCTTCGGCTACGACTCTGGAGCCGGCGGCATCGTCTCCGATTCCACCGACGCCATTCCCTTCGCCAATTCGAATGCCGGGGAGTTCACGATCACCTTCAACCTGCTGACCTTCGAGGGTTCTCCTTTCATCAAACTGCTCTTCGGCGAGACGGAGATGACGATGGTCGACAATGACAATTACAGCATCGTCACCACGCTGACCAAGGGCCGGACCTACACGCTGACGGGCGTTTCGGACTTCGCCGACTGGGATGTGGACCGCGATTTCTTCGAACGCGCCGATGTTTCCGATCCCGAGACGCTGACCTTCCTGCCGATGACGGGCATGTACAAGGTGACGGCCAATTTCAAGCACCGCTACCTGAAGATCGAGGCCATGAAGTCGGCGACGGAGCTTGCCACGCTCAACGACGACGGTTCGGGAGCCATCTGGGCCATCGGCGGCATGGAGGTCGGCAAGCCGACGCTGAAAAACGCCGCCAGCTGGAGTCCCGAGGACGGGGGCTTGTGTCTGGCGCGCGTCGCCGACAAGAAGTACCAGCTGACGCTCGTTGCGGGAATCTCGCTCAACGCCTCTTCGTTCGACTTCAAGTTCTTCCACCAGAAGACCTGGGGCGGGGAATTCGGCGGCAAGGACATTTCGACCGCGAGCGATTTGGTGAAGATCAGCGATTCGGGCAACCTGGGCCTGGTGGAGGGCAAGACGCTCGACCTGGGCGGCATCTACCGCTTCACGGTGGACATCACGGGCGGCAATACGGCGGCCGTGCTGACCGTCGAGAAGGTGGGCGAGCAACAGCTTCCGCCGGCCGACATCACTGTCAACGGAACGCCGATGGCTCAGCTCGACGTGGACAACTACCAGCTGGACCTCGACCTGACGCAGGGCCAGACGCTGACGCTGGGCGGCGCCGACGCCTTCACGCCGGCGTGGATCAATCCCGACTTCTTCGAGGCGGCCTCCGCGACGAGCGTCAAGCTGGTCCCCGTCACGGGCAAATACCGCATCACGGCCAATCTGGCGACCCGGGTGATTGATGCGCTGGTGCTCAACGCCGACGGCTCGGGGCTTGCCACGTTGAGCGACGACGGCCACGGGGCGGTTTATTTCATCGGCTACGGCATCGGTTCGCCCGCGGCCGTGAACGAACCGGGCTGGACCACCGAAAAGGGCGTCTGCGTGCCCGAATCCGCTCCCGGCATCTACACGATGACGGCCCAGGCGGGTCTGGAAGGCAGCACGACCCTCGGACAGCGTTTCCGCGTGAGCGGCTGGAGCGGCAAGTTCTTCCGGAACCGCGGCTGGGACGGTCTGGGAGCCTTCACGCTGGCGCCGGGCGCCGAGGCGTTCTTCTCGATCGCCGGGAACGGCAACATCGAGATCGCCTCGGGAGTCACCCTTGAGGAGGGCGCGACCTATCGTCTGACACTCGACGTGACGGCGGGAAAAGACAACCCCGTTTTGTCGCTGGTTAAGAAATAATCGTTAATTTTGCAAACGGAGTGCGCGGCCTCTCGACTGTGCACTCCGTTTGTGAATATGCACTAATCCATTCCAGACATGAAAAATAAAATTCTGTTGAAGAGTCTCGCCGGGCTGTGCGCCCTGGCGGCGGTCGCCTGCGGAGGCGGGCCGGGGCCGCAGGGCAGCGTCGCCGTCTACCTCGACGAGTCGCAGCCGATCGAAAAGCGGGTCGAAGACGCCCTTTCGCGCATGACCCTCGAAGAGAAGGTCGCCATCCTGCATGCGCAGTCGAAATTCTCGTCGGCGGGCGTTCCGCGCCTGGGCATTCCCGAGGTGTGGTGCACCGACGGCCCTCACGGCATCCGCCCCGAGGTCCTGTGGGACGAATGGGACCAGGCCGGCTGGACGAACGACTCCTGCACGGCTTTCCCGGCGCTGACGTGCCTTGCCGCGACGTGGAATCCCGAAATGTCGGCGCTGTATGGCAAATCCATCGGCGAGGAGGCGCGCTACCGCGAGAAGGACATCCTGCTGGGACCCGGCGTGAACATCTACCGCACGCCGCTCAACGGCCGCAATTTCGAGTACATGGGCGAGGATCCCTACCTCTCCTCGCGGATGGTCGTTCCCTACATCGAGGAGGTGCAGAAGAACGGCGTTGCCGCCTGCGTGAAACATTTCGCACTCAATAACCAGGAGGCCCACCGTCACGGCATCGACGTCGAGGTCGACGACCGTGCGTTGAACGAGATCTACCTCCCGGCGTTTAAAGCCGCCGTTCAGGAGGGCGGCGCATGGGCCGTCATGGGCGCCTACAATAAATACAAGGGAGAGCATTGCTGCCACAACCGCTACCTGCTGAACGACATTCTGAAACGCGACTGGGCCTTCGACGGCGTGGTCGTCTCCGACTGGGGCGGCACGCACGACACGAAGCAGGCCGCCGAGAACGGTCTCGACATGGAGTTCGGTTCGTGGACCGACGGTTTGAGCTGGGGTGCCAGCAACGCCTACGACAACTATTACCTCGCCGCCCCCTACCTCGATATGCTCCGCAAGGGCGAGGCTTCGACGGCGACGCTCGACGACAAGGCGCGCCGGGTGCTGCGGCTGATTTTCCGCACGGCGATGAACACCCGCAAACCGTTCGGGTCGCTCAATTCGCCCGAACATCTGGCCGCTGCGCGCCGTATCGCCGGCGAGGGCATGGTGCTGCTGAAAAACGAGGGCGGGGTGCTGCCCATCGACCTCGGGCGTGCGAAAACCATCGCCGTCGTGGGCGAGAATGCGATCAAGATGATGACCGTGGGCGGCGGCTCCTCGTCGCTCAAGGTGCGGCACGAATATACGCCGCTCGAAGGCATCCGCGCCGCTGCGGCCGGCAAAGCCGAGGTGATCTACGAACGCGGCTACGTCGGCGACGTGACGGGCGACTACAACGGGGTGAAGACCGGGCAGGATTTGAGCGAGAGCCGTTCCGAGGCGCAGCTGATCGCCGATGCCGCGGCCGCGGCCCGCAAGGCCGACGCGGTGATCTTCGTCGGGGGGCTGAACAAGAGCAACCACCAGGACTGCGAAGGCGACGACCGCCTGCAATACGGCCTGCCGTATGCGCAGGACAAAGTGATCGGGGCGCTGGCCGAAGCCAATCCCAATCTGGCGGTGGTGATCGTCTCGGGCAACGCCGTGGCGATGCCGTGGATCGACCGTGTTCCGGCGGTGCTGGAGGCGTGGTTCTCGGGTTCCGAGGCGGGCAATGCGCTTGCCGACGTGGTGTTCGGTGCGGTGAACCCTTCGGGCAAGCTGCCCTTCACGTTCCCCGTGCGGCTGGAGGACAACGGCGCGCATGCGCTGGGCGAATACCCGGGCGCGGACAAGGTGAAGTATAACGAGAGCATCTTCGTCGGTTACCGCTGGCACGACAAGGAGCAGCTCAAGCCGCTGTTCGCCTTCGGCCACGGGTTGAGCTACACCGCCTTCGCCGTCGGCAACGTGAAGGCCGACCGTACGACGCTCGCCCCGAACGGCAGCATCCGTATTTCGGCCGACGTGACCAACACGGGCGACCGTGCGGGCGCCGAGGTCGTGCAGCTTTACATCGGCGACGAGCAGTCGTCGCTGCCGCGTCCCGTGAAGGAGCTGAAAGGTTTTCAGAAAGTTTCGCTGAATCCCGGGCAGACGCAGACCGTGACTTTCGAGATCACCCCCGGGATGTTGCAGTACTACGACGACGCAAAGGGTGCGTGGGTGGCCGAGCCGGGCGCGTTCACGGCCTATGTGGGCGCCGCGTCGGACGATATTCGCGGCACGGTGGAATTCGAGTTGAAATGATTCCGCAGCCGGAAAGGAGAAGTCCGCGACCTCTGACAGGTCGCGGACTTTTTCATTGTTCGGTCCGGATGCGATAGAGGGCGTGCCTGCGCAGGGGATGCCCCTCGGGCAGGGCGGGGTGGTCGAACTCTCCGACGCACGTCATGCCGAGCTTCTGCATCACGCGCCGGGAACGCCCGTTTCCGACGAACGTGAAGGCGACCAGTTCCGGAATGCCGAGTTTCGCGGCGTGTGCGATGCATGCCCGGGCCGCCTCAGTGGCGTAACCCTGGCCCCAGGCGTCGTGCCGCAGCCGCCAGAGTATCTCGACCTGGCCCTCCAGCCCGCCGGAGAACGTCACGCGGTGCAGTCCGGTGAATCCCAGCAGCTCTCCGTCCGAAAGACGTTCGACGGCATACGGACCGAATCCTTCGGTCGAAAACTCGTCGCGGATGCGGTCGAGTAGGTCGGCCGACTCTTCGGCGGTGAGCGTCGCGGGGAAATACTCCATGACCCGCTCGTCGGCGTTCATGGCGGCGAAAGCCGGCTGGTCTTCCTCCCGCCATGCGCGCAGTGCGAGGCGGGCCGTTCGGGACGGGTAAAGCATACTTGCTTGTTTTGGGTGTTCGGGGAGTGTCGCGGAAGCGCGGAACGGAATGGCCGGTCCGGAAACCTTCTGCCGCCCCTGAATCCGGCGCCGCTTATTCGGCGACCTCCTTTTTCGAGCGTTTGCGCGTGTTGATCGTCAGGTAGCGTTGCAGGGTTTGCTGTAACCGCACGGGGTCGATGTTCAGACGGATTTCGCCGCCCTGTGCGATCGAGATGTCGCCCGTCTCCTCCGAGACGACGACGATGATGGCGTCCGAAATCTCGCTCATGCCGATCGCCGCGCGGTGCCGCGTGCCGAACGACTTGGGCACGTCGCTCTGCGTCACCGGGAGGATGCACTTGGCCGCCACGATCCGGTCGCCCTCGATCAGCGCCGCGCCGTCGTGCAGCGGGGCGTTCTTGAAGAAGATGTTCTTGATCAGCGACGTCGACACCTTGGCGTCGAGGGCGATGCCGCCTTCGGCGATCAGCCGCAGGTCACTCTGCTGACCGATGACGATGAGCGCCCCGGTCTTCGTCTCGGACATCTCGCGGCAGGCCGTGACGATCGGCACGACGTTGGTCTGCACGGTGTCCTCGCCCGTCGAGAAGATGCGGGTGATGAAGTTGAAATGTTTCTGGCGCATGCCGATCATCTGCAGGAAGCGCCGCAGTTCGGGCTGGAAGACGATGATCAGCGCGATGGCTCCCACCGAGATCAGCTGTCCGAGGATCGTCGACAGCAGCTCCATGTTCAGCGCCCGGACGACCACCCACAGCAGGTAGACGGCGATGATTCCCGAGAGAATGTACGGCGCATTGGTCCCCTTGGTCATGCGGTAAATCCAGTACATGATCACGGCCACCAGAATGATGTCTATCAGGTCGACGAATGTGAACGGAACGAATCCCATCGTGTATCAGAAAATTTATCAGGTTTCAGTTATCGGACAAAGATACGAAAAAGTTGGGCCGCTGCAAAACCGGACCGCATGCGATTCGGCAAAACGCCGCGACTTCCCGACAGTGTCGTTACGACGCCCAAGATATAAAAAATACCGACTTCCGCCGTGCGGGGAAGCCGGTTTTTTTGTTTTTCGCGGGCGGGGCTACTTCTTCTCGGCCTTTTTGTCGGCGGCATACAGCTCGTTGACCTTCGCCAGCACGGCGGGGGTGATGTTGAGCGTCGTGTCCGCGTCGATCAGCGCCGAGGCGTTGAGGATCAGTTTGTACTTCTTGCCGCTGTTGATCTCCTGCACGGCGCGGTGCAGCAGGTCCTGGGCGCGGTTGGTGAATACGTAGTTCTCCTCGTCGAGCGTCTGGGCCTCCTTCTGGGCGTTGCTCTGGTAGGAGGCCACCTTCTTCTGGATGCTCTCCTGCTGTGCCTGCGCGTCGCGCGAGGTGATCAGTCCCTTTTCGTACTTCTGCTGCAACTGGGCGGCTTCGGCCTGGAGGTTCTGTTCGCGCTGCGCCCAGCTCTTCTGCGCCTTCTCGGTCTTCTCCTGAAGCGCTACGCCTTCGTTCTTGTAGAGGTCGCACTGGGCCAGCACGGCTTCGACCTGAACGTATGCGATGTCGCTCGAAACAACCTGCTGCGCCGCCGCCTCGGCCGCAACTTCGGCCTGCCCGGTGGTCTTCGTGCCGCAGGCCGCGAGGACGAGAGCCGCAGCCAGCGCCGGAAAGAGAGTTTTTTTCATATCGTTTTTTGGTTTGTTTAGTTAATTATTCAGCATTTGAGACACAAAGGTAAAAAAAAATCTTTACTTTTGCCCAACCCGCAGCAAAATTTGAAACACATGTACGAATACATCAAGGGCACAGTCGCCGAAGTGGCTCCCGCTTACGCAGTTATCGACGTCGGCGGGGTGGGCTACTACCTCCATATTTCGCTCGAAACCTACTCCGCGATCGAACACGAGACCGAGACCCGGCTCTACGTCCATTACGTCGTGCGCGAGGATGCGCAGCTGCTCTACGGCTTCTCGACCAAAGCCGAGCGCGAGTTGTTCCGCCTGCTGATCAGCGTTTCGGGCGTGGGCGGCAACACGGCGCGTATGATCCTTTCGACTTATTCGCCGCGCGAGTTGCAGGGAATCATCACGGCGGGCAACGCCGTGCTGCTGAAAAACGTCAAGGGGCTGGGCCTCAAGACGGCGCAGAAGATCATCGTCGAGTTGAGCGGCAAGCTCATGGCGCCGGGCGCCGACGACGGAGGGGCGCAGCCCGGGGCGGGCGGGAGCTTCGACGAGGCCCTTGCGGCGCTGTCCATGCTGGGCTTCGCCCGCGCCCCGGCCGAGAAGGTTCTGCGGGGCGTTCTGCGCGAATCTCCCGCGGCTCCGGTCGAGGAGCTGATCCGAATGGCGTTGAAAAAACTCTGAATCCGCCATTCCGGAAGTGCGGATATGCCGCATGTGTGGTCGGAAACCGTAAACTTTTGGAAAATAGGTCTGAAAGTCTCCCGGCATTTTGTTTTGGATCTATTTTGTCTTATATTTGCGTCGCCTAACAAAACGCCTCATTTTAATTCGCCTCTATGGAAGACATTCCGCTTGGATTCATTTTGATTCTGTTCGGCTTCTTTGTCGCGGCTATTGTGCTGACAGCCATCGTTATCGTGTGGAAGCAGCGCAGGTTGCAGCGGCTCAAGGACCCGCACAAGGACTATTACCGGAAAAAGGGATAGCCGGTTTTTCTGATCTTTTCAAGTACGCCCGCATGCAAAGCGGGCGATTTTTTACGTTTCTTGTTCGTAAATCGGATTGTTTTTGTAAATTTGCACGATTATATGCCGATGAAACGAATATTCGCCACATTGATTTTCGCCCTGCCCCTGCTGTTCTGCGGTTGCTCGGAGGAGGAGGACATCCTTCCCGAACAGCGCCAGAAGATCGTCTCGTATCTTGAGAGGACGCACTCCCCGGCGCTGATCCCGGAGTCGCAGGTCGAGGCTGGGAGTCAGCAGCGGTTCTACTCCATGTCGGGCAGTACGGTTTACCGGTATATCGACAATTTCTACCGGGACGGGCGGAACGAGCTTCCGGAGATCACCGCCGCCGCGAAAGCGACCATCACCTTCCGGGCCTACGTCTTCGCCTTCTCGAACATCACCGATTCGACCTTTCCGTTCTACTCGAACGATCCCGCCTTGCAGCAGGCCTACGAGGACATGGGGCTGACGCCCGGAGCGTGGTCGTTCGAACCGCTGACGCTCGATATGCGCGGCGACATACTAAACGGGCTGCGGCATGCGTTACTTGGTTGTCGCGAAGGCGACGTCGTCGAAGCCTACATGACCTACAATATGGCTTACGGGGACAAATATGTGAGCACGATTCCGAGAGAAAGCCCCGTCGCGTGGTTTTTCACGGTCGAAAGCGTGGAGTACGACGAATAGACAGAACACCGAATTTATAGAATTGTATAACAAGATATGAAGTTGATCACCCGTTTTCTCTACCTCTCGGCAGCCGGCATCATGCTGCTGACATCCTGCGCCAAGGAGCAGACCGAGTCGTATGACAAATTCGAGAACCAGGCCCTTGAGGCGTGGATGACGCAGAACCGCCGGGAGCTGCTGAAAAATTACCAGCCCGAAGGCGGCTATTACGTCGAAATCCTCGCTGCCGGGAATCCCGACGCCAAGCCGGTGAACGACACTGCCTGCTGGGTGAAGTTCGACTTCTCGGGCCGCGATTTGAGCGGCAACATCGTGCTTACGCGCCGTGCCAATGAAGCCCGCCAGCTCGGCACGTTCACCAAATACACCCACTACGTTCCCTTCTACCGCTACTGCGGCACGGAGAATACGAGCCTGATGGAGGGCACTTTCCTGGCCATGCGCAATACGCTGCACCTCGATCCGGACTATGCCGCCGGCAAGGGTGTCGATCCCGAGTTCCTGCTGCGCGAAGGCTCCAGGGTGCGGCTCTACCTTCCCTCGCGCATCGTCGGCAACGGCGTGGAGGGCGACGGCGGCTACGAGGGGCAGTTCGACTTGAGCGCCAAGCGTCCGCTCATCGTCGATATGGAGATCTGCGATACGGTGAAGAACCCGCTGGAGGCCGAAGGCTCCTTGGTGGACGCCTTCTGCGAGGCCAACGGCGGAATGGTGATGTTCACCAAGGACGGCGAGGACGATTCGGAGAAACGCCCGACCGATCCCGAGGATGCGAAACATCCCTACAACCGTGCGGAGCGGTGGGTGAGCGCCTGCGATACCGTAGCGCAGCTCTATGTCGACGTGCGCTACGACCCGGCCAAGGAACTTGCCGGCGACAGGTTCACCTTCTCGTTTCCCGTCGGCAGCGAACGCAACGAGCCGTATAACGTCGGGTTCGAACCCTACAACGGCTCCGATCTGGAGAAGAAGATCGCCGAGGCGCTCGTGAAGCGTTTCCACGGCGAGGGCGACGACTACGAAGCCTACAAGGGCGTTGCGGACCTCGATGCCGATTCGGTCGGCATGGAAGGCACGGCCAAGATCTGGTATATCGGCCGTTTCCTCGACGGGTTCATCTTCGACACGAACATCGACGAGGTGAAGCAGATCATCTACGGCGAGGTGCGCAAAACCGGTTCGGCGCACTCGTACGACGTGCAGAATCCCGATCTGATAACCGCGTTCTATTACATCGTCCCGCATCTGAAATACGGGCAGTGGGCGACGCTGGTCACCACGTCGACCAATGCCTACGGCACGACGGGCAAGAGCGGCGGTTCGAGTACGTCGACCTCCTCGAACGGCTACACGTCGAGCTATTACGATTACCTGAACTACCTGAACTATTCGCAGATGTATTACGGCAATAACGGCTATTACGGCGGTTATTACAACGATTACTACGGCTACGGCGGTCTGGGCAACTACGGCTATTACGGCGGTTATTACGGGGGCTACGGCGGCAATTACGATTCGGGCGAGACGACGACCACGACCAAGGTCTATACCGACATTCCGTCCTTCTCGCCGCTGATTTTCCAGATCTACATCGAGCCTGACGGCAAATGATCCGCTTTTCCGGCGGTGTGGAATGCACCGTGAAATCTGAAAAGTCCCCGCTTCGGCGGGGGCTTTTGTTTTGGAACAGGGGACTTTCGCTTCTTTTCTTTCGCGTTGCATTTTTATTACACTTTTTCAGGCAGAAATTTTGCAGTTCCGTAAAATTGTATTAATTTAGTTGTGTAGAACCATCAACCAAAAATTCAACGGATATGATTATCACATTTAACGAGTTGCGCCGTATCAAGGACCGGTTGCCCAGCGGCAGCTCGCAGCGCATTGCAGATGAGTTAGGAATCGACGTAGACACTGTCCGCAATTACTTCGGCGGCAAGCACGAATCGAAGGAGTGCGTCGGCGTGCACTTCGAACCGGGACCGGACGGGGGTGTCGTTACGTTGGACGATACGACGATTCTCGATGTTGCAATGCGCATCTTGAGCGAGCAGTAACGGAGTTATAGCGATTTGTCCGGCATCCGCCGGAAGAAGGGCCTGCGTTTTGCAGGCCTTTTTGTTTGTGCTTTTGTCACCGAGAGTACATGAAACATTCCGCGGTCCTCGCCCGCGGGGTATCGCTGTCTTTTGGTGGCAAAGATCTTCGCAGTCCGGCGATGGCGGGTCCTTTTAGTCTTTTCGTTCGCCCCAGCCCTTGGGAGCGTCCGCTTGAGCGGCGGGGTTTGAGCGGCGCGGGTTGTTTGCAGCCCGGCAACCTGCGGGTTTTTTGCTGCCGTTTCGTTCTCCCCAGCCCCCCCCCTTGGGGGCGAACGTAGGCTTCTGTGCCGATGCCGGAGCCGTGAAACGAAGGCCCGGCTAAAAGTGGCAAGAAACGGGGCCGGTTTGCTTGCAAACCCGCGAATAGGCGCCCGTTTCGAACGTTAGCCGGGACGAAGTAGGCGGAGGCATCTGCCGGGGAGTTTTTGGGTACCTTTTTGCGGAAAAAAGGTACAAAACACCCGCGACATCGTCGCGGCTTTCTCTGTACTTTTGATGGCAAAAGTACCAAAACCATCCGCATGTCGCTTTTCGCGGGAACAACCTCCGGCCCGCGTTGAGCGGGCGCAGTAAGATCAAGCCTTTACAGCCTCCCGCTCCGGGCACGCGGGCTGTCGGTTGTTCTTCTTCCGCTCCAAGCGATAATGCGGCGGTTGAAACCCGCTTCCAGGGGCGATCGTAGGCTTCTGTGCTTTCTGCTTGTCCCGGACGCATCCCTCCCGCCGCGTTTCGCGGCGAACGATCCCGGCCCGATGCCGAAGCCGAGAAACGAAGGCCCGGCTAAAAGTGGTAAGAAACGGGGCCGGTTTGCTTGCAAACCCGCGAATAGGCGCCCGTTTCGAACGTTAGACGGGACGAAGTAGGCGGAGGCATCTGCCGGGGAGTTTTTGGTACTTTTTGCGGTCAAAAAGTACATAAGTTTCCGCGGGCGGAGACCGCGGTTAGCAGTTTTTTGCGGCCCAAAAGGACAAAAAACTCTGCGGGCCGAGACCGCGGTTAACCGCTGACCAAAAAGCGGCAAAAAAACGCAAGTCGCCGGACTGCGAACACCCCCGAGTGCGCCGCGCCCCTCGAAAACCGCTTTTCAGGCGGGTGACAAAATGCCGTGCGCCATGACGTTGCACGGCATTTTTCTGCCATCGGGCTGACAATTTGGCAGGGATTGCCGATCGGCACGACCTTTGTTCGGTTCGAGGGCGTAACCGGCGGCCGGAGTCGGAAAAAGCCCGGACCGGCGGATACGAAACCGAAAAATAAACAATTAAAACATATTACTATTATGGCAAAGATTATCGGTATTGATTTAGGAACCACGAACTCCTGCGTGGCAGTGATGGAGGGCAACGAGCCTGTTGTAATCCCCAACTCCGAGGGACACCGCACGACCCCTTCGGTCGTGGCTTTCACGGCCGACGGCGAGCGTAAGGTCGGCGACCCCGCGAAGCGTCAGGCGATCACCAACCCCAAGCGCACGGTCTTCTCGATCAAGCGTTTCATGGGTGAGACCTACGACAAGGTTTCGGCCGACATCGCGCGCGCTCCCTATGCCATCGTCAAGGGCGACAACAACACCCCGCGCGTGGACATCGACGGACGTCAGTACACCCCGCAGGAGATTTCGGCCATCATCCTCCAGAAGATGAAGAAGACGGCCGAGGATTATCTGGGCCAGGAGGTTTCGGAGGCCGTGATCACGGTGCCGGCCTACTTCTCCGACTCGCAGCGTCAGGCTACGAAGGAGGCGGGCGAGATCGCTGGTCTGAAGGTCCGCCGCATCATCAACGAGCCGACGGCCGCCGCATTGGCCTACGGTCTCGACAAGAAGTCCAGCGACCAGAAGATCGCCGTGTACGACCTGGGCGGCGGAACGTTCGATATTTCGATTCTCGAACTGGGCGACGGCGTTTTCGAGGTGAAGTCCACCAACGGCGATACGCACCTCGGAGGCGATGACTTCGACCACGTGCTGATCGACTACATGGCCGAGTCGTTCAAGGCCGAGCACCAGATCGACCTGCGTCAGGACCCGATGGCCTTGCAGCGTCTGAAGGAGGCCGCCGAGAAGGCGAAGATCGAACTGTCGTCCTCGACCACCACGGAGATCAACCTGCCGTATATCATGCCCGTCAACGGCATTCCGCAGCACCTGGTGATGACGCTCACGCGCGCCAAGTTCGAGCAGTTGTGCGACCACCTGATCCGCAAGACCATCGAGCCTTGCAAGCTGGCGCTTCGTGACGCGGGTCTGGACGCCTCGCAGATCAGCGAGGTGATCCTCGTGGGCGGTTCGACGCGTATTCCCGCGATCCAGAAGATCGTCGAGGAGTTCTTCGGCAAGACCCCGAACCGTTCGGTCAACCCCGACGAGGTCGTGGCCATCGGCGCCGCCATTCAGGGCGGTGTGCTCACGGGCGAGGTGAAGGACGTGCTGCTGCTCGACGTTACGCCGCTGTCGCTGGGTATCGAGACCCTGGGCGGTGTGATGACCAAACTCATCGACGCCAACACGACGATCCCGACGCGCAAGTCGGAGACCTTCTCGACGGCTGCCGACAACCAGCCTTCGGTGGAGATCAACGTCTGCCAGGGCGAGCGTCCGCTGGCCCGCGACAACAAGTCGATCGGCCGCTTCCACCTCGACGGCATTCCCGCCGCACCGCGCGGCGTTCCGCAGATCGAGGTTACGTTCGACATCGACGCCAACGGCATCCTGAACGTTTCGGCCAAGGACAAGGGCACGGGCAAGGAGCAGAAGATCCGCATCGAGGCCTCCTCGGGCCTTACCGAGCAGGAGATCCAGCGCATGCGCGACGAGGCCAAGGCCAACGAGGAGAAGGACAAGGCCGAGAAGGAGCGCATCGACAAGATCAACGCCGCCGACTCGAACATCTTCACCACCGAGAAGCAGCTCAAGGAGTACGGCGAGAAACTTCCCGCCGACAAGAAGGCCGCCATCGAGACGGCGCTCGGCAAGCTGAAGGAGGCGCACAAGAACGCCGACGTGGCCGCCATCGACACGGCGATGGCCGAGCTTAATGCCGCATGGCAGGCCGCTTCGCAGGACATCTACGCGCAGCAGCAGGCACAGCAGGGCGCACAGCCCGGAGCCGATGCCGGTCAGCAGTCGCAGTCGAACGCCGGCGGCCAGCAGGGCGGCGGCGACGGGCAGCCCGAGGATGTGGAGTTCGAAGAGGTGAAGTAGGGCTTCGCCAATTAAAAATTAAGAATTAATTCGACGCGAAAGAGCGCGATTCCTGCGGGAGTCGCGCTCTTTATTTTGCCCGGGATGTAAAATTTGCTATCTTCGTCCGTAAAAATCGTTTCCGATGGCTTGGCTGTATCTGATTCTGGCAGGACTTTTCGAGATGGGGTGGCCGCTGGGGTTCAAACTTGCTAACCTCTGCCCGCGTTACCATTTTCTTTTTCTGGCCCTTTCGGTCGTGTCTATGGGCGTGAGCGGCTGGCTGCTCTACGTGGCCCAGAGGACGATCCCGATGGGTACGGCCTACATGATCTGGACCGGTATCGGGGGCGTGGGAACCGTGGTCCTCGGCATCGTTTTCTTCCACGACGCCGTGACCTTCTGGCGGATGTTCTTCCTGTCGCTGGTCTTCGTCGGCATCGTCGGCCTGAAGATGGTGCATTAGGCCCGCTCCGCCCGCCACATCCCGTAGAGGATCAGCGCCGCTCCGGCCAAAGCGGCGAGGGTGATCCGCTCGCCGATGCAGAGCGTCGCCGCGACGATCGTCACCAGCGGGTTGAAATAGATGTAGTTGGTTGTCCTGACGGCTCCCAGACGGTGCATCGCGGCGTTCCAGAGCACGTAGCAGAGCATCGAGGCCACGACGCCCAGAAAGAGCAGGTTGCCCCATACGACGGGCCGCGACAGCACTTCCCAGTCCGCGCCGAAAGGCCGGAACGCAAAGACCGGGAGGATCGTCACGAGTCCGTAGAAAAAGACTTTCCGGGTGATGAAGATAGCGGGGTAGTGGCCTCCGAGGCGTTTGATCACCAGCGAATAAACCATCCATAGCATCGCCGCCGAGAGCGCCAGCATGTCGCCCCGCGGCGAGAGGCGGAGCACGAAATGCCCGTTGAGCACCACGAGCACCATCCCCGCGAATGCCAGCGCCGAGCCTGCGATCTGCCGCCGCGACATCCGCTCGCCGCGATAGAAGAGGCTCATCACCACGGCGGTCCACACGGGCGCCGTGCAGACGATCAGCGAAACGTTCGAGGCCGGGGCGTACTCCAGAGCCATGTTTTCGGTAAGGAAATAGAGCGACCCTCCGCTCAACCCCGCGGCCGCCAGCAGCAGTTCGTCGCGCAGGTTCGCAGCCCACATGCGCCCGCGGGCGAAGGGCAGGATGCAGACGTATGCCATCGCGAACCGGAGCAGGAAAATTTCCGCCGGAGTCAGCGAGTTAGCGATCAGGACCTTCGTCGAAACGAACGTCGCGCCCCATACGGTCACCGTGAACAACGCCGCGAGGTGGTATTTGTATTCCGTATATTTTATCATACGGCTCCAAAAATACGGATTTTTTTGCGCCGGCGCACTACTTTTCACCTTTCACCTTTCACTTTTCACTTTATTTTTCTATCTTTGCGTGCTATTGTGCGTAATGACAATAATTACAACAAATAACAATAACTATTTTTCACTCAAATGCAAAGTAAAGGTTTTATTAAACTCATTGCGGTCCTGCTGGCTCTCGCGTGTGTTTATCAGCTCTCGTTTACGTTCAAGACGCGTGGCGTAGAGAAGCAGGCGGCCGCTTATGCCGCGCAGTTCCCCCTCGACCAGCAGGGCGAGGCCGAACAGCATTACCTCGATTCGGTGCAGAACCTGCCGGTTTACAACCTGGGCTTCCGCAAGTTCACCTACAAGGAGTGTAAGGAGAAGGAGCTGAACCTGGGTCTGGACCTCAAGGGCGGTATGAACGTCATGCTGGAGGTGCAGGTCGAGGATGTCGTGAAGGCTTTGGCCGGCGACAGCCAGAACGACCCGGCTTTCATCGAGGCGATCGGCGTGGCCAACGAGGCGATGAAGCAAGGCTCTTCGACCGACTATATTTCCGACTTCGTGAAGGCGTATTCGCGCCTTTCGAACGGCCGTCCCATCGCCGAGCTTTTCGTAAGCCCCGACCGCAAGGACATCACGCTCGAAAGCTCGGACGCCGACGTCGAGAAGATCCTCAAGAAGGAGACCGAGGCTGCCATCGGCGCATCGTTCAACGTGCTTCGCAGCCGTATCGACCACTTCGGCGTTACGCAGCCCAACATCCTGCGCCTCCCGAACTCGCACCGCATTCTGGTCGAGCTTCCGGGCGTGAAGGAGCCGCAGCGCGTCCGCGACCTGTTGCAGGGAACCGCTTCGCTGGAGTTCTGGACCACCTACGACGCCAATGAGATCTTCCCCGCGCTTTCCGCTGCCGACAAACTCATCAAGGCCGAACTGGCGCAGGCTCCCGCCGCTGCGCCCGAGACCGCTGCCGCCGAGGCTGCCGTTGCCGCCGGGACTCCCGCCGCCGAGGCCGAGGGCCTGATCGCCGAGGTCGGCGCCGCCGATTCGACCGCCACGGCCGAGACCGCCGTTCAGGAAGGCAACTTCGACCACTCGCAGAACCCGCTCTTTGCAGTCCTCAATCCCCGCTTCGCAGGCGGCGCCTCCATCGGAGCCGCTTACAAGGCCGACATGGCAGCCGTCAACGAGTACCTCGCCCAGCCGGCCGTCCGCGAGCTGTTCCCCGCCGACATCATGTTCAAGTGGGGCGTCAAGGGCGACGACAAGATCGACGGTCGTTTCTACCTCTACGCCATCAAGGTTTCTACGCCCGACGGCAAGGCTCCGCTCGACGGTTCGGTCGTTACGGAAGCCACCGAGCAGTACGCCCAGCGCGGCGCCACGGCCGAGGTTTCGATGACCATGAACGCCGAAGGTACGCAGGAGTGGTCGCGCATGACGGGCGAAAATATCGGCAAGTGCATCGCCATCGTTCTCGACGGCTACGTCTATTCGGCTCCCCGCGTCAACTCGAAGATCGACAAGGGACAGTCGCAGATCACCGGCGATTTCACCATCCAGGAGGCCAAGGACCTGGCCAACGTGCTCAATTCGGGTAAGGTTCCCGCTCCGGCCAAGATCATCCAGGATACGGTCGTAGGTCCTTCGCTGGGCCAGGAGTCGATCAACGCCGGTATGATCTCGTTCGTGATCGCCTTCATCCTCGTGCTGCTCTACATGGGTCTGTTCTACAAGACGGCGGGCTGGATGTCCGACGTCGCGCTGCTCACGAACGTCTTCCTGCTGATGGGCGTTTTGGTGTCGTTCGGCGCCGTGCTGACCCTTCCGGGTATCGCGGGTATCGTGCTGACGATGGGTATGGCCGTCGATGCGAACGTGATCATCTACGAACGTATCAAGGAGGAGCTTCGCGGCGGCAAGGGTCTTTCGCTGGCCATCAAGGACGGTTTCTCGAAGGCCTATTCGGCCATCATCGACGGTAACCTGACGACGATCATCACGGGTATCGTGCTGTTCATCTTCGGCAACGGTCCGGTTCAGGGCTTCGCCACGACGCTGATCATCGGTATCATCACCTCGTTCTTCTGCGCCATCTTCATCACGCGCCTGCTGATCGAGTGGATCGTCGGCAAATGGGGTCACATCACCTTCTCGCGCCGCTGGTCGGAGAACTTCCTCAATAACACGCGCGTCGACTTCATCGCCAAGCGCAAACTGGCTTACGGCATCGCCGTTGCCCTGATGGTTCTGTCGTGCGTTTCGTTCTTCGCCCGCGGTCTGAACCTCGGCGCCGAGTTCACGGGCGGCCGCGCTTACGTGATCCGTTTCGACAAGCCCGTTTCGGCCGAAGAGGTTCGTCAGAATGTGGAGAAGGCTTTCTCGCAGTTCGCCGATGCCGACGCTTCGTCGATCAGTTCCGAGGTGAAGCAGTACGGCAAGGAGAACCAGATGCGCATCGTGACCCAGTATCGCTACGACGACACGTCGGACGAGGCTACCTCGGAGGTCGAGCAGATCATCTACGACGCTCTGAAACCGCTCTACTCGTATGACATCACCTTCGAGCAGTTCCGCAATACGCAGACCGACGCCAACGGTATCCTGACGGCCGACAAGATCGGTCCCTCGATCGCCAAGGACATGACGTGGAACGCCATCTATTCGGTGCTCTTCTCGCTCATCGCCATCGGTCTCTACATTACGTTCCGCTTCAAGCGCTGGCAGTGGGCTTCGGGCGCCACGGCGGCCCTGGCCTTCAACGCCCTGCTGATCATCGGCATCTTCTCGATGTTCTACGGTCTGCTGCCCTTCAACCTCGAGGTCAACCAGGCGTTCATCGCCGCGATCCTGACGATCATCGGCTATGCCATCAACGACACGGTGGTCGTCTTCGACCGAATCCGCGAGTACCTGGGTCTCTACCCGAAGCGCAACCTGAAGGAGACCGTGAACAACGCCATCAACTCGACGCTGTCGCGTACGATCAACACCTCGGGCACGACGCTCGTGACGCTGCTGGCCATCTTCTTCTTCGGCGGCGAGACGATCCGCGGCTTCATCTTCGCGCTGATCATCGGCGTGGTCGTAGGTACGGCCGCCACGATCTTCCTCGCGACGCCGATCGCTTACGATCTGATGACGAAGCGCGCCAAGACCGACGTGGAGAAGTAATGGATAGACTCCCGATCCGACAAAAACGGACCGCACCGAGAGGTGCGGTCCGTTTTTTCAAATAAATTTGGCATTGCGGCCGGCTTGCACTATCTTTGCGGGCAAGCAGACGCCCGCTTGGGCAGGCTGCGGCTCGGCAATGTGCAAAATAAATTTGATATTGCCCCGCCTTGCACTATCTTTGTCATACGGATATTATAGGTTCCCATGATGGAAAATTGGTTGAAATGGATGCACCGCTACGTGTCGCCGGTTTTTCTGGCGCTGCTCGTCGCGTCGTTCATCCTTTGGTATATCGCGAAATTGAGCTATACGTACACCACCGAGCAGACCGTGAGGGTGAGTGTCGACGGACAGCCTTTCGAGGTTACCTGCGTGGTCGAGGGCGTCGGTACGAACCTTTTCGGCTACCGGGTCTACATGAACAAGACGCTGCGCATTCCGCTTGCGGAACTCAAGACGAAGCGTTCGTATGAGGAGGGGCACGAGGGTAAACTCATCATCGACCCCCAGTCGCTGCAAAACGCCCTTGCGCCGCGGTTCAGCGACATCAAGATCATTTCCATCGGGGACATTCCCGAAATCGACGTTCCCCGTAACCCATGATGAAGGTCGGAATCACAGGCGGCATCGGCAGCGGCAAAAGCACCGTTTGCCGTCTTTTCGCGCGTTTGGGCGTCGCGGTCTATGACTCCGATGCCGGGGCCAAACGGCTGATGACGGAGGATGCGGAGCTGCGCCGGCGCATCACGGACCGTTTCGGGGCCGAAGCCTATGCGGACGGGACCTTGAACCGTACCTACCTTGCCGGGCGGGTCTTCTCCGAGGCGCAGGCCCTCGCCGACCTGAACGCCATCGTCCACCCGGCCGTCCGGGCCGATTTCGCGGCGTGGGCCGAACAGCAGGAGGGCGACTACGTGATCCTCGAAAGCGCCCTTCTTTTCGATGCGGGGTTCGATGCCTGCGTCGACCGCACGGTTGCCGTCCTCGCCCCCGAGGCGCTGCGCATCGAACGCACCTGCCGCCGCGACGGGCGCACACCCGGGGAGGTCCGCCTCCGCATCGCCGCCCAGACGGACGACGATACGTTGAGCGCGAAGGCCGACTACACCCTTGTCAACATCCTCGAATCCGACCTTGAACCCGCTGTCGCGGAGTTGCACCGAATTTTCAGCCATGAAGCCCATGAACATTGATTTTTCCTCGCCGCAGGTGATGGCGATTCTTAACGTCACCCCCGATTCTTTCTATGCCGGCAGCCGCACTCCGGAGGCCGAATCCGTCGAGCGCCGCGTCCGCGAAGCCGTGTCCGAAGGGGCGCAGCTGATCGACGTCGGGGGCTACTCCTCGCGTCCCGGGGCCGACGAAGTCCCCGCCGACGAGGAGTGGCGTCGCGTCCGGCTGGGCGTCGGGACCGTGCGTCGGCTGGCGCCCGGCATGACCGTCTCGGTCGACACGTTCCGCAGCGAAGTCGCGGCGAAGGCTGTCGAAACGTTCGGGCCGCTCGTCGTCAACGACATTTCGGCCGGGGAACTCGACCCCGCGATGCTCTCCGTCGTTGCGGACTGCGGCGTACCCTACATCGCCATGCACATGAAGGGCGATCCGAAAACCATGCAGTCGCAGACCGACTACCGGCGCGACATCGTCACCGAGGTCGTCGGCTATTTCCGCCGCCGCACCGACGAGATGCTCGCCGCGGGCATCCGGCGTGAAAACATCATCCTCGACCCCGGCTTCGGCTTCGCCAAGACCACGGAGCAGAACTACGAATTGCTCGCGGGTCTGCACCGCCTCTGCGCGCTGGGTTACCCGGTGCTGGCGGGGCTTTCGCGCAAGTCGATGATCTATAAGGTTCTCGACGCCACTCCCGCCGAATCGCTCGCCGGAACCGTTGCCCTGGGCTGGGAGTGCCTGCGCCAGGGTGCGGCGATACTCCGCGTCCACGACGTGCGGGAAGCTGTGGACACGGTCAAACTGTTCAATATGTTCCGCCAATGATACGGGTTACCGACATACACAAGAGTTTCGGCACGCTGGAGGTGCTGAAAGGCGTTTCGCTCGACGTGGCGCAGGGCGAGGTGGTCTCCATCGTGGGGGCCAGCGGCGCTGGCAAGACCACGCTTTTGCAGATCATCGGCACGCTGTCGCGTCCCGACGGCGGGCGCGTGGAGATCGACGGCCGCGATGTCTCGGCCTTGGGCGATCGGGCCTTGTCGCAGTTCCGCAACGAGCGCATCGGCTTCGTGTTCCAGTTCCACCACCTGCTTGCGGAGTTCACGGCTTTCGAGAACGTCTGCATTCCGGGGCTGATCGGCCGGCGTCCGCGCGCCGATGTCGAACGCCGTGCCTCCGAACTGCTCGACATGATGGGCCTCGCGGCGCGGCGCGACCACAAGCCCGGACAGCTTTCGGGCGGCGAGCAGCAGCGCGTGGCCATCGCCCGTGCGCTGGTCAATTCGCCCGCCGTGCTGCTGGCCGACGAACCCTCGGGCAACCTCGACTCGCACAACCGCGACGAGATCCACCGCCTGTTCTTCGACCTGCGCGAACGGCTCGGCCAGACCGTCGTGATCGTCACCCACGACGAAAACCTCGCCGCAATGGCCGACCGGAAGATCACCATGTCCGACGGTCTGATCCTCGGCTGCGAAACGGTCCGGTAACATGAAAAAACTGCTTTGGCTGCTTCTTCCGGCTCTTGCCGCCTACGGTGCGTGGGACCTCGTGCGCGAGGTGCGCGGGACGTGGACCTCGGACTACTCCCGGACCTATTCGCGCGCCGTGGGGCAGACGATGTCCCGGGCGTTCGATTCGCTGAACCTCTCCGGACGGGGCGTCCGCATCGGGGTGCTGGACGCGGGTTTCGGGGGCTTCCGCACCGACCGCTGGACGCGGGGGCTGCACGTCGCCGCCTGGCGCGATTTCACGGGCGGCGACGAGACGGCATTCTTCGACGACGCCACAGATCACGGCACGAGGGTCTGCACCAACCTCGGAGGCCGTTCGGGCGATACGATCCGCGGGCTGGCATGGGGCGCGGAGTATTATCTTGCGAAAACCGACCGCGCCGAAGTGGAGCCTCGCGCCGAGGAGCGGCAGCTGATCCGCGGCATCGAGTGGCTCCTGGCGCATGACGTCGACGTGATCTCCTCGTCGTTGGGCTATACGACGTTCGACGATTTCAGCGGCTATACGCCCGCGATGCTCGACGGCCGCACCTCGACGCTCTCGCGCTACCTCGACAGCCTGCTCACGGCGCGTCCCGGGCTCGTTTTCGTGCAGAGCGCCGGCAACGAGGGCGACAAGGCGTGGCGCAATGTCTCCTTTCCGGCCGATGTCCGGCAGGTCATCACGGTCGGTTCGTGCGATTCCGACGGTGTTTCCCGCTCCCGCTCCAGTGGTGTCGGACGCGAAGATGCCGGCTATGTGAAGCCCGATTTCGTCGCCGGAGCCTCGTCGTTGGGAACTTCGTTTTCGACGCCGGTTATCGCGGGGCTTTGCGCCTGCCTGCTCGAATACCGTCCTATGGAACGCGGCGAACTCATCGGACTGCTGCACGCTTCCGGCACGCGGGCCGCAGCTCCCGGCTGCGAACTGGGTTACGGCATCCCGCAAACCGATGTCTTGCTCCGAATGCTCCGCACGCCATGACGAACACCGATCTGAAGGAGCTGCTCGACGCGCTCCACGACAAATACAACAGCCCCGACTTCATCGCCGACGATCCGATTTCGGTACCGCACCGCTATACGGACCGCGCCGACCGCGAGATCGCGGGATTTTTCTCCGCGACCATCGCCTGGGGCAACCGTAAGGCCATTGTCCGCAGCGGCCACCGCATGATGCACTTCATGGACGACGCTCCGGCGGATTTCGTGCGCAACGCCTCGCAGCGCGAACTGGCGCTGCTTTCGTCCTACGTCCACCGCACGTTCAACGGCGGGGACCTGCGCGATTTCGTGCTGGCCCTGCGGCGTATGGAGGAGCGTCACGGCGGCATCGGGAATTTCTTCGAGACGCGCTATGAGGCCGCGCAGAGCATGCCCGCCGTGCTGGCCGACTTCCGGCGCGAGTTTTTCGCCGGGGAGCACGCTCCGCGCTGCGAGAAGCATGTTTCGTCCGTCGAGCGCGGCGCGGCCTGCAAGCGGCTGTGCATGTATCTGCGGTGGATGGTGCGCCGCGACGACCGGGGTGTCGATTTCGGTCTGTGGCGGCGTATCCCGATGTCGGCCCTCTACCTGCCGCTGGACGTCCATGTCGGCGAGACGGCGCGTGCGCTGGGACTGCTCGGCCGCCGCCAGAACGACTGGCGGGCCGTCGAGGAGCTGACGGACGCCCTGCGCGCATTCGATGCGGAGGACCCCGCGCGGTACGATTTTTCGCTGTTCGGCGCAGGCATGGACGGCTATCTGCGAGAATAATTCACAATTCATAATTCAAAATTCACAATTATCTTTCGGTTTAAACAATTCACGGTCCGTCAGGACCGCTGCCCGATGAAGGTCGGGACCGACGGCGTTCTGCTGGGTGCATGGGCCGCGGTGCGGCCGCAGGACCGGCGGATGCTCGACATCGGCACGGGCACGGGGCTGATCGCCCTGATGCTGGCCCAGCGCGCCCCGGAGGCGCATGTCACGGGCGTCGACATCGACGATGTCGGGCAGGCCCGCGAGAACGCCGCCGCTTCGCCCTGGAGCGGAAGGGTGGCGTTCGCTCAATGCCCCGTGCAGGAGTTCGAGACCCCGGAGCCGTTCGATCTGATCGTCTCCAACCCGCCGTTTTTCGTCGACTCGCTCACCTGCCCCGATCGGGGGCGCACCGCGGCCCGCCATGCCGTGCACCTGCCGTTCGGCGACCTGCGCGACGCCGTCCTCCGCCTGCTGGCTCCCGGAGGCCGGTTTGCCGTCATCCTTCCCACGGCCGAAGCGGAGCGTTTCCTCGCGGTCTGTGCCGGACGACTGGCCCTCGTGCGCCGCACCGACGTGCGCACCACGCCCCGCCGCCCGGCCAAACGGGCGCTGATGGAGTTCGTCCGCGCCGCTTCTCCCGCCGACCGCCCCGCCGACCCTCCCGCCGATTGTTCCGCCGACCGCCCCGCCGATTGTTCTGCCGATTGTTCCGCCGCCGTGCCCGAGGTCTCGGAACTGGTCGTCGGCACGGGAGAGCACGAATGCTACACGCCCGAATACCGCGCCCTGACCCGTGATTTTTACCTGAAATTTTGACGGCACGCGAAAATAAGCTACATTTGTGAAACCGCAATAAAATTTTCGGACCATGAAATTCAGACTTTTGGCATTTGCCCTGCTGCTTTCGGGCGGCGTCTCGGCCCAGAACCCATACATCTCCCTTCAGGGCGCGAACGAAACCGCCGGCGGCCTTACCGTCGCCCAGCCGCGCACGATCCTCGCCGTCGACGTCACCGTCGAACACGACGTCACCTTGAGCGGACCCTATGCGCGTTATGCGCAGAAATACCTCGGGGTGCGCGCTCCGCTCACCGACAAGACCGTGTGGAGCGTCACCGGGGCGCAGATCGCCCTGCTCGACGGCGACACCTACCTCAATGCCGCGGCTCCGGCTCCGGCCTCGACCCGCGTGCTGTCGCACACCGCCTCCGAAAACAAGTTCGCGCGCTTGCAGCCGGACAAGACCGACATGACGACGCCCGCGCTGGAGGACGCCGCGCGCACCGCCGCCGCGCAAATCTTCTCGCTGCGCCGCCACCGCATCGAGCTGGTCACGGGCGAAGCGGGCGAGAACGTCTTCGGCGAGGGCCTGAAGGCCGCGCTGGAGGAGATCGACCGTCTGGAGCAGAGCTATCTTGAGCTGTTTCTCGGCAAACGCATCGTGACCACCGAAACGCGCCGCTATGTGGTTTATCCTCAGGCCGACAAGAAGCAGTATATCGTCTGCCGCTTCAGCCCGGCCGCAGGTCTGCTCCCTGAGAGCGATCTTTCGGGCGACATGGTGCTGTTGCAGATCGAACCTTCGGGCAACACCTCCAATGCGCTCGAAGCTTCGGCCAAGGAGACCAACGTCGTCGCATGCCGCGTGGCCGATCCTTCGGTCTGCACGGTCATCGCCGGCGGCCGCGAATATGCCCGTGCGGTGCTGCCCCTCTTCGAGTTCGGCCGTACGATCAACGTGGCGCTTCCCCGCCGCAAATAATCCCGTCCATGGACTTCACGTCGCGTATGGTGGCGCTGCTCGGCGAGCTGCGCCGCGAGCGGAACGGCGCCGTCGCCGATGCGATGCGCTGTTACGGCGCACCGTACGGTCTCAACTACGGCGTGAGCCTGCCGACGCTGCGCAAACTCGCGCGCGCCGAGACTCCCGACCACGATTTCGCCCGTTATCTTTATTTGCAGGAGGTCCGCGAACTGCGCCTTGCGGCGCTGCATATCGCCCGGCCCGAATCGCTTACGCCCGATGAATTTCCGGCATGGGCGGCCGGGATCGTCAATTCCGAAGTCGCCGAAGAAGCCGCTTTCGCTTTCCTGAGCCGCTCCGCAGCGCTTCCGGCCTTGTTCGACGCATGGATCGCCGACCCGAATCCGCTGCTTCGATACGCCGCCTTGCACTCCGCCGCCCGCAGCGATCTTCTTACGGCGGCATGGATCGCGCCCGCCGTCGAAGCGGTCCGCCGCGCCGCCGTATGCGCCGCCGAATCCCTCTCCAAGCCTGCCGCCGCTCCGCTTTCCGCATCTTCGGCCGCCCGCCTGATCGCGCAGGGGGCCGTCGCGCTGCTGTCTGCCGTCGGCGGCCTGAACGAGGAGAACCGGCAGGCGGTACTCCGCGCAGCCGGTTCTCTGGGTAAGCTCCCTGCCGAAGACTACGTCCACGAGGAGCTTACTTGGCGTCTGGAAGCATAGCTTCCGCCTGTCAGCGCTGCCCCACCTGCTCGCGCTGTTCCAACTCCCTGAGTACGTTCGCCAGATGGTCGTAGCCGATGCGGCCGCTTTCGCGCCACAGCACCTCGCCGCGGCGGAAAAACATCAGCGTCGGTACCGACATGATGTTGTAGCGGTGTACGATTTCGAGCATGTCCCGGTCGTCTATGTCCACCTTGTAGACATCCACGCGGCCGTTCATCTTCTCCTGAAACCGGTCTATGACGGGGTGCATCATCTGGCACGGCCCGCACCATGTTGCGAAGAAATCCACGAACGTCAGTGCGTCCCGCCAGATAATCTTGTCAAAATCCGTTGCTGTCATATTTGTCGTGTTTAGTTCATTTCCGCCCATGTAAGCTCCGTGTAGACCTTGTCTGTCAACTCTTTTTCTGCATAGCTGATCGTGCGGCGCAGCCCCTCGGCCAGCGGCGTGCGGGGCGTCCAGTCCAGTTCGCGGCGTGCGGCCGAAATGTCGGGTATCCTCCGCCGCGCATCGTCCGGACGTGCCGCCCGGTGTACGATCCGCGAGCGGCTTCCCGTCAGGGAGATGATCTTTTCGGCCAGCGCGCGTATCGAGATTTCGTGGTTGCTGCCCAGATCCAAGGTGTGGGTCTGCTCCGAAGGCGTGGCTTCCATCATCCGTACAAGTCCGTCCACCATGTCCTCGACCCAGCAGAAGGTGCGCATCTGTTCGCCGCTGCCGTTGACCGGGATGTCGCGGTTCTGCAGCGCCGCCACGATCATCTTCATCACCACGCGCTGGTCCATGATGTCGGCCCCGCTTCCGTATGTGTTGAAGATGCGTGCGATGCGTGCGTCCACGCCCAGCTCCTCCTGATAGGCCCGGTGCAAGGCTTCCGCCGCGCGCTTGCCTTCGCTCAGAATGTACTGCCCCGAATATCCCGCCGCTGGATCGGTCGCCGGATCGCGGTATCCCGCGCCGTATACGCAGCCCGACGAGGCGAACAATATCCGCGCATGCTCCATGCGCGCGGTGTCGAGGGCGTTTATCGTGCCCTGCATGTTGATCCGGAGCGTCTCGACGGGCAGCGCCTTGTTGTAGCGCACGCGCGACGACGAAGTGAGGTTGTAAATCTCGTCGCAGCGGATTCCGAATGTATTGATGATGTTGTGGTGGACGTACCGGAACAGCGGATGCTGCAGTACGCTGCGCAGCAGCGGCGAATTCACGGCGTCGCGGATATCGACACAAAACACTTCGTGGCCCTCTTCCAGAAGGCGCAGACAGAGGTGTGTGCCGATAAATCCCACTCCGCCCAATATGACAATTCGCTTTTGCATCTTTTACTCCTTTTTGCAGGAGTACAGAGCAAAATCTATTCCACAAAGAGCGCGCGGGGCAGCTGATCGATGCTGTTTATCGTGACTATTTCGATTCCTTTGGGACGTTTGCCGCCCTTGCCGAGGTAGCCGGAGACGATGATGCGTTTGAAACCCAGCCGTGCCGCCTCGCTGATGCGCTGTTCGGTCCGGGGTGCGGGGCGCACCTCGCCCGAAAGCCCGATCTCTCCCGCGCAGCAGACGCCCTCGGCCACGGGGCGGTCATAGTAGGAGGAGATCACCGCCGCCACGACCGCGAGGTCCAGCCCCGGATCGGCGACCTTGAATCCTCCGGCGAAGTTCAGGAAGACGTCTTTCTGAAACATCTTCATTCCCACGCGCTTCTCCAGCACGGCCAGCAGCATGTTCATGCGCTTGGTGTCGTAGCCCGTGGTCGTACGCTGCGGCGTGCCGTACGCCGCGCCGCTCACCAGCGCCTGCACTTCGATCAGGTAGGGGCGCACGCCGTCGGCCGAAGCGCCTACCGCGATGCCGCTCAGCGGCTCCTCGTAGTGCGTGAGCAGAATCTCCGACGGGTTGTCCACGCCGCGCAGTCCGTTGTCGAGCATCTCGAAAACCCCGATTTCGAACGTTGCGCCGAAACGGTTCTTGATGCCGCGCAGGATGCGGTATATGTTGTTGCTGTCGCCCTCGAACTGCAGCACCACGTCCACGATATGTTCCAGAATCTTGGGGCCGGCGATGGTTCCGTCCTTGGTGATGTGGCCGATGATGAAGATCGACGTGCCGGTCGATTTGGCGTATTTGAGCAGCGTCGCCGCGCATTCGCGTATCTGCGACACGCTTCCCGCCGACGAGTCCAGCAGGTCGGTGTAGATGGTCTGTATCGAGTCGATCACCACTAGATCGGGCCGGTGTTCGCCGATCTGGTTGACGATGTTTTCGAGCAGCGTTTCGGGATAGATCAGACATTCGTCGTTGCCGATGCCGATGCGTCCCGCGCGCATCTTGATCTGCTCGGCCGACTCCTCGCCCGAAACATAGAGCGTCTTGAGTCCGTTCGCCGCCAGCGCGAGCTGCAGCGAAAGGGTCGATTTGCCGATTCCCGGCTCTCCGCCCAGCAGAATCAGCGACCCCGGCACCATGCCGCCGCCCAATACGCGGTTCACCTCGCTGTTGCCGAGGTCCATGCGGCGGTGTTCGCTCTCGCGGATGTCGCGTACGCGCTGGGGCTTGGCTGCGGGCAGGGAGCCTGCGACATTGGCCGGCACCGAGCCGCTTTCGCGGGCGACGATCTCCTCGGTGAAGGTGTTCCACTCGCCGCACGAGGGACAGCGCCCCAGCCATTTGGGGGCTTCGAATCCGCAGTTTTTGCAGAAGTATGCCTTTTTGACTTTTGCCATCGCGTGTCGGTTAATAGGGGTGCGACGTGTATTCCTTCCGGATCACCTGCGTGACGCCCGCATCGGGATAGAGCTGTTTGTACTCCTCGGTCAGATCGACGCTGAACAGCGTTTTGCGTAGGTCGTCGGTGTCCGTATAGCCCGAAACCTTGCAGGTGTAGGCCTGTTCTCCGAACGTGAAGTGCAGCTCCTCCGGTTTGTCCGGCTCTTTTATGAATGTACCCGTGACGGTTTCGGCGTCGGCCGCAGGCCGGACGACGAGCGGACCGCCGTTGTGGTGCGTAAAGTCGAGCCGGTAGCCGCCGCCCGCCTGCACGGGAGCCTTGGCCAGCGCGTCGTTCCGGATCTCCTCCAGCAGCGGATTCTCCGGTTCTTCCGGATTCTCCGGCTCTTCCGTCTGCGAAGTTCCTGTGTTCGGATTCTCCGGATCAGGGTTTTCAGGATCCGGCTTTTCCGGTTCGCTCAGGCTTACGGATATCTCGATCCGGGCGACGGGGTAGGAGGTCGTGTAGAAGACGTCCGAATCGTCGCCGCAGGCCGTGAGTGCGGCTGCGAGAAGCAGCGCTGTCAGTATTTTCAGTTTTCCCATAGTCCGTATTATCGCTAAAGTCCCAAATCTTGGTCGATCAGCACCACCAGCACGCGCTTGTCCGGCCAGCAGCGCAGCATCTCCATGCGGGTGTTGCATACCCGGTCGGGCGAATTGCAGTCCGAACATACGCCGGTCTTGGCGCAGGGCGTGCGGAATCCGGGGTGGCGCGCTATGTTCTGCGGCGCCGCGATCGTGCGGATGCGCTCTTCGGCCTCGTCCCGGTTTGCGACGATCTTGTTGCGTCCCGCCACGATAATCACCTTGCGGGGGCCGAACGCCACGGGAGCGATGCGGTTTCCCACCTTGTCGAGCCAGTGGAGCGTGCCTTCTGCCGTCACGGCGTTCACGCCCGTTATGAAGAGGTCCGACATCAGCGCCTGCCTGCGTATTTCGAGCCGCTGCGGGTACGTCATCGCGGGGTCGAATCCGTCCAGCAGCCTGTACCTTTCGTCGCCGCGCAGCCATTCGATGACGCCCGTGGCGCGCATGCTCATCGAATCTCCGAACGATACCGTTTCCGGCCGCTCCGTTTCGACGGCGGCCTTTATTACGGCGAAAGCTTCGTCCGTGTCCCGGACCGTCTCAACCTCGAAATGGTGCCGCCGCAAGGCATCTGCGCAATTTGTTATTTTCATCTTATTTTATGAAAAACCGGTATATGTCGTTGCCGTTGGCGTACAACAGCAGAAGCAGGATGATAAACAGCCCCACGTACTGCGCGCCCTCCAGTATCTTGTCGCTCACCTTGCGGCCCGTAATCATCTCCCAGAACGTGAAGATGGCGTGCCCGCCGTCGAGTCCCGGTATCGGCAGAATGTTCATCACGGCGAGGATGATCGACAGAAACGCCGTCTTCATCCAGAAATCCTCCCAGTTCCAGTCTCCGGGGAAGATGCTGCCGATGGCGATGAAGCCGCCCAGCTCCTCGTACATCTTGGTCTTGGGCTGTACGATCATCTTCAGCTGTTCCCAGTAGGACGACATCACCTTGCCCGCCTTGCTGATTCCTGCCGGAATCGCCTGCCAGAAGGTGTATTTCTGCGTCCGGAGCTTGTAGGGATTGAGCGCCGTCACGCCCAGTCTTCCCTCGTCCGACACCGGAACGACCAGCTCCAGCAGCATGTCGCCTTCGCGTTTGACGGTCAGCGTCACATCCTCTCCCGCATGGGCCTTCAGGTATTCCCTGTAAGCGGGGTATTCCAGCCCCTGCGCATCGTTTATCGCCACGATCTCGTCGCCGCGCCTGAGCGCCGACGCCGTTTCGTACACCGCGCTGTCGATCAGGAACGGCATGCGGAGCGCCAGCAGGTCTTCGTAACCTTTGTTCTGGCGCATTTCGATCAGCTCGCCCAGTGGCAGTGTCAGCTCGACCTGCCGGCCCTCGCGTTCCACCACCACGCGGCGTTCGCCTTCGGTGATAATCAGCGCATTGACGATCTTGTTCACGTTGTCCACCGCCTCGCCGTCGATCGAAACGATCCTGTCGCCGTCTTGGAATCCGAGCTTGCGGCCCGCTTCGTTGAAGGTGTATCCCCAGCGCGCATCTTCGTTCGAGAAGTAGTTGTCGCCCCACGTGTAGCAGATTCCGATGTAGATGAAGATGGCCAGCAGAACGTTCATCACCACGCCGGCTATCATCACCAGAAAACGCTGCCATGCGGGTTTGGTGCGGAATTCATCGGGCTTGGGGGGCAGTTTCATCTGCTCCTTGTCCATCGACTCGTCGATCATGCCGGCGATCTTGCAGTATCCGCCCAGCGGCAGCCAGCCCAGC
The DNA here is from genome assembly GCF_001915285.1 of Alistipes sp. 56_sp_Nov_56_25. Lineage (NCBI taxonomy): Bacteria > Pseudomonadati > Bacteroidota > Bacteroidia > Bacteroidales > Rikenellaceae > Alistipes > Alistipes sp. 56_sp_Nov_56_25. Next base: position 17,615 of record NZ_MNQF01000016.1, on the reverse strand, counting down.
CCGTATTCGGTGTCGCCGCGCTTGAATTTGAAGAGCGAAAACCACGGGTCGAAGAAGATATAGAACTTGTCGACGCGGATTTTGAAGACCCGCGCCATGAGGAAGTGTCCCAGTTCGTGAATGCCCACCAGAATGGTGAAGCAGAGGAAAAATTGAATGATCTTGATGATAATATCCATGTTCGTGTTTTGGTTACAAGGCTAAAAATTCCGCGGCCAGCCGGCGTGCTTCGCCGTCCGCCGCCGCATAGTCCGCGAGGGTGGGGGCCGCAGCGAACGATGCGCGATTGAGCGCATGTTCGATGGCGCGCACGATGTCGAGCCATGCGCACCTGCCGCCGAGGAACGCCGCGACGGCCACTTCGTTGGCGCCGTTCATCGTGCAGGCCGCCGTGCCGCGCCGCCGCAGACAGTCGTAGGCGATGTCCAGCGCCGGGTATTTCACCCGGTCCACCTCGGCGAATGTCAGCTGCGAATGCTTCAGGAAGTCGAACCGCTCGCCGGGACGGTTCGCCCGTCGGGGATACATCAGCGCGAGACTGATCGGCATGCGCATGTCGGGCGTTCCGAGCTGAGCCTTGATCGCCCCGTCCTCGAATTCGACCATCGAATGGACGATCGACTGCGGATGCAGCACCACCGAGATTTTTTCGGCCGGCGTGCCGAACAGCCAGTGGGCTTCGATCACCTCGAACCCCTTGTTGACCAGCGTCGAGGAGTCGATCGTGATCTTCGCGCCCATCTCCCACTGGGGATGGCGCAGCGCCTGCTCGGCCGTCACTCCGGCCAGCTCTTCGCGCTTCAGGTCACGCAGCGCGCCGCCGCTGCAGGTGATTATCAGCCGCCGCACGGGGGCCTGTTCGCCCGCCAGACACTGGAAAATCGCCGAGTGCTCCGAGTCGATCGGCAGGATCGGCGCACGTTTCTCGGCCGCCAGCCGCATCACGTATTCGCCGCCCACGACGAGCGATTCCTTGTTCGCCAGCGCGAGTTTCTTGCCCGCTCCGAGCGCGGCCACCGTGGGCGCCAGCCCCGCGTAGCCGACCAGCGCATTGACTGCTACGTCGGTGTCGCCGCCCGCCGCGACCTGCGCCACGGCCTCCTCTCCGGCGTAAACCTTGACGTCGGTGTCCTCCAGCGCGTCACGCAGCCGGGTGTAATATCGTTTGTCGGCGATGACCGCCGTGTCTGCGTCGAATTCCCGCGCCTGCGCCGCCAGCCGCTGCCAGTTGCTGTTGGCCGTCAGCACGCGCACTTCGAAAAAATCGGGGTTCTCGCGTACGATGTCGAGCGTCTGCACGCCGATCGAACCGGTCGAACCCAGTATTGCCAATCGTTGTTTCATGCGGATCTATTGGAAGACGATATATCCTTCGGGATCGACGGGCTTGCCGTTGTTCCAGAGTTCGAATTCGAAGAGTCTCACCTCGCCCTGCTCGGCTTCGGCGTTGTAGCCGATCAGCTCGCCCGCGCGGATGGTCTGCCCTTTGGTCACCAGCGACTGCGAGAGTCCCTTGTAGACCGACAGCAGATTCCCGGCGTGCTGCAGTTCGACCATGTAGCCCGTTTCGGGGGTCCAGAGGCTCAGCACCACCGTGCCGTTGTCCACGGCCGCTATGCGGTCGCTGGCCGCCGCCGCAATACGTATGCCGAAGTTGCCGTTGCGGATGTCGAACCGGTCGGTGATGATGCCTTCGACGGGCGTCGCCAGCTCGATCGCTTCACGCACCGAGCGCCGCGAGCCGCCGCTGCGGCCCGTGACAGCGTACTCGCCGTCGCCCTCCATCTGCGCCCTGAGCACCGAATCTTCGGGCGAGGGCATCACCAGCACCTTCGTGGCCCGCGTGCTGTCCGAATTGGCGAGCACCCGCGCCACGGGCGTCTTGCCCTCCATGATCAGGGCTATGTTCTGGTTGTAGGTGAGCATGTCGTTCATCATGCGCTCCATCGAGTCCAGCCGGATGATGTTCTGCACCAGACTTTCGCGCGAGCGGTCGGCTTCGGTGCGGTAGCCCGGCAGGAATTCCAGCACGGGGCTGTACGCCACCAGCGTGAGGATGAGGATAAAGAGCAGCAGTGCGAATGAAACGAATGCTGCGAAGATGCTGGCCGGCGAGAGGTGCATGTGCCACTCTTCGCTGTTGTCCGTAGCGTTGAGCATGTTGAAGCGGCGTTTGCGGAAAAAGCTGCGCTGCCATGCCCGTATGTTCTTTAAAAATTTCATCAAACCATTGCAATTATCCATGCAAAGATAACCAATTTCATAGAAAACCTTTGCGGAACGCGGTGAATTTTTTAACTTTGTAATCGTTTTGATTTTAACGCCAAAAACAGATAAAAAATATGGTAAAACCTACATTACTGGTCCTCGCCGCAGGCATGGGTTCGCGCTACGGCTCGCTCAAGCAGATGGACGGGGTCGGCCCCAATAACGAGGCCATTATCGATTATTCGGTTTACGACGCGATCCGCGCCGGTTTCGGCAAGGTCGTATTCGTCATTCGCCACTCCTTCGAGAAGGAGTTCCGCGAGGTCTTTTCGGCCGAGCGTTTCGGCGGCCGCATCGCCGTCGAGTTCGTCTTTCAGGAGTTGGACTATCTGCCCGAAGGCGCTTCGGTTCCCGAAGGCCGCGTCAAGCCGTGGGGCACGAACCATGCCGTGATGATGGCTGCCGACGCCGTGCACGAGCCGTTCGCCGTCATCAACGCCGACGACTTCTACGGCGCCGAAGCCTACCAGACCATCGGCGACTACCTTTCGCAGCTCGGTGACAGCAAAAACCGCTACTGCATGGTCGCTTACGACCTGAACCGGACCCTTTCGGACAACGGCACCGTATCGCGCGGCGTCTGCGGCGTGGATGCCGACGGCAACCTGACGTCGATGGTCGAGCGTACGCAGATCGAGCGCATGCCCGACGGCCGAATTCTCTTCCACGACGGCGGCGCCGACGAAGAGCTTGCCGAGGATACCCCCGTTTCGATGAACCTCTTCGGCTTCACGCCCGACTTCTTCGCCTACTCGAAGGAGTATTTCAAGACGTGGCTCGCCGAGAACCGCGAGAACCTCAAATCGGAGTTCTACATCCCGACGATGGTCAACAAACTCATCGGCGAGGGCGCGGCGTCCCTGCGCGTGCTCCGTTCGGCGGCCCAGTGGCACGGCGTCACCTACAAGGAGGACAAACCCGCGCTGATGGCCTCGATCGAGAAGATGATCGCCGAGGGCAAATACCCCCGCAATCTCTGGGCTTAGTTCCCGGCGTTATAATAAGGGGCGGCCCGAAAGCCGCCCCTTATCTTTTGTCCCGCATTGTCCTATTGTTTTCCGACGTCTTTTCGGCTGCCTGTCCCTGTTGTCTTTGTCCGCGGTTGTCTTGCCGTTTTTTCTGCCGCTTTCCGTCTGCCGCTTCTCGTCTGCTGTTTCTTTCGCAGCTGTTATCCCGCCGCCTTTTCCGGCGCCATTCCGTCCGGGCAGGACCTTCCGTACCTTTCATCCGTTCCGCAAAATAAAAAAACAGGACTCCGAAAAGTCCTGTTTTTATCTTTGGTTAACAACTGTTGGGAACCTGTTGCGCAGCCGTCGAACAACCTGCGGCCGGCCGGTCAGTCCAGAAATCCCTCCCGTACCAGCTGCTCCCTGATCTTGGTCCAGTCCGCCACCGGCCGTTTCACGCCGTCCACGAACCGGATCGGACAGCCCAAGTTGCTGTCGTCGATATAGAGGTCCGCATGAATCTTCGGCGACGAAGTCCAGCGCTGCTGCGAGGGGTTTTCGTTGATGGCGTAGAGCGGAATCTCCCGGTCCCTGAACCACTTGACTGCCTTGTCGAGCAGTGCGCCCGAACGCATCGTGTAGAGTATCAGCCGGCATCCGTTGTCGGTGAGTTCTTTGAGTACGGCAACCGCGCCTGCATCGTCCCCGATTTCGGGGTAGGCGTGCGTTACCACCGTGCCGTCGAAATCCACGGCGATCAATGCATTGTGTATAGCCATATTATTTCTTTACTTTACGTGCGAGTTTGCTGAAGAAAAGTTTGATCCGCTTGCGGTAGCTTACCTCCTGATGGTCGTCGCCATAGCCGTATCCGTAACCGTATCCATACCCGTAACCATAGCCGTATCCGTACCCGTAGCCATGGCGGCGTGTGCGTGTGCCGTTGAGCACGATGCACATGTTATGGAACTTCTTCTCGCGGTAGAGCCGTTCGATGTCGGGCAACTGACGGCGGTCGAGCACGCCTTCGCGCACGATATAGATACAGAGGTCGGCCAGACGGTCCGTAATCACCGCATCGGCTACCGACATGGCCGGCGTGCTGTCGATGAATACGAAGTCGTAACGCTCCTTCAACTGCTCTACCAGCTTGTCGAGCCGGTTCGAGAGCAGCATCTCGGTGGGGTTGGGCGGCTGTATGCCGGCGCAGATCACGTCGAGGTTCTCGTGGAAGCCCATGTTCGTCACCAGCTGGTCGATGTCGGTGATCGTTCCGGCCAGATAACCGGACATGCCGTTCTTGCTGTTGCTGCGTCCCAAGTGCGTCGTGAGTGCGTGACGGCGCAGGTCGAGGTCTATCAGCACGACCCGTTTGCCCGCCATGGCCAGCGTCATTGCCAGATTCATCGCCACGAACGTCTTGCCCGCATGGGGGTCCGACGAGGTGAAGAGCACGCACTTGATCTCCTTGCCCGACGAGACGTTCATGAACGCCTCCGACAGCGCGTCGCGTCCGGTTTCCCGGACCACCACGCCGCCCTTGTTGTCCCCTTCGAGGAAGGGTATGTCGCCGAGGAACGGTGCGCTGAGGTTCTCCTCCACGTCCTTGCGGCCGCGGATGGTCGTGTCGAGCATGCCGATCAGGTAGAGTATGCCGAACGGAATGGCCAGACCTGCCAGCAGGCTGATGCCGAGGATGATCGTCGAGCGGGGCGATACGGGGCGTGCGCTTCCGTACGCCATGTCGATCGTGCGCGAGTTGCTCTCGGCCACGGCGTAGTTGAGCTGCGTCTCCTCCTGCTTGTTGAGCAGGTAGAGGAACAGCTCCTCCTTGATTTTCTGCTGACGCATGATGTCGAGCATGACCTTCTCCTGCGAAGGCATGGTCGAGATGCGGCGGTTGACCTGCGCCTCCTCCTTGCGCATGGTTTCGAGCTGTATCTCCAGCGTCGAAATATGGGAGTTGAGCGAGGCGATGATCGAGCGGCGCACGGCGGCCAGCCCGTTGTCTAGGTCCTGAATGACCGGACTGCGCTCCGAGCTGTTTTCCAGCAGCTTCTCGCGCCGCAGGATGGCCTCGTTGTATTCCGATATCTGCGCGACGATGCCGTTGTTGGTCATCGAGGCCACCATCGGGATCAGGTCGCCCGCATGCGACGGGTCGTTGAGGTATTCGCGGATGAAGTCGGCGACGCTTATCTGATTCTCGATCGTCAGGCTTTCGGCCTTGTAGCGCGTGCTCTCGGTGATGGTGCGGGTCGCCTCCGAGGTGATGTCGATCATCTTGTTGCTCTTCTTGATGTCCTCGATGTCGCGGTCCACGTCTCCCAGCTCGCGGCCGATTACCTGCATGCGCTCCTTGATGAAGTCGGCCGTCACCACCGACAGCTGGCGCTTGTCGGCGATGGCGTCTTCCTCATAGACGGCGATCAGCGTGTTGATCACGTCCTCGGCGCGGCGCGGCACCGAATTGTTCATCGAGATCGTCACGATCGAGGCCTGCTTGTTGGCCACGTCGCTCTTCACGGCGGCGCGGTAGGCGTTGGTCGTCGCCGCGAGCGAATTCTTGATTACGGTGATGGGTTTTTTCAGATAGGTCGAGTCCATGAACAGGGTCTTGTGCACGACCACCTGCCCGACGGGCGTGGCGACCGTATCGCCGTATTCGGCCAGAATGACCCGCTTGGTCTCCTGCCGCGTCACGAACTTGTCCTCGAAGTCCGTCAGCTCGATCTTGCCGTTTCTGAGCGGGGTGACCTCCAGCGAAAGCTTCTGCTTGGAGTTGTCGTTGATGAAATCGACTTCGATCGGCGAACGGCCGTACAGGTCCGCCGTGCGCAGCCCTTCCCGCACCGAGTAGTTGACCGTCAGGTGGAGGCGCTTGACCACCTCCGACATCAGCCGGTGCGACTGGAGGATATAGACCTCGTTGTCTACGTTGCGGCGGTTCTGGAATCCCACCAGATCGCTGAACGCGCCCAGATCCGTGTCGCCGCCCTTGCGGCTGTCCTTCACGAGGATGGTCGCCGTCCGGCTGTATATTTTCGGGGTGCTTGCCAGATAGTAATAGGCCGTTCCCAGACAGATGATCGCCGAGAGCGCGAACCAGTACCAGTTGGCCAGAACCATCTGAATCAGGTCGTGGAGCGTGATGCCGTTCGTGTTTTCGGACTCTCCGTTCAGCAGATGCGGATTGATGTTCTGTTCTGTCATGGCCGGTCTTATTTGGTCAGGGTTATGATGAGCGTCGCCACGGAAATTGCCGTACCCACGAGCGAAAGGTAGAAGTTTCGGTTCTGGCTGATTTCACCGGTCTGCGCCTTGTATTTGTTGGGTTTGACGTAGATCACGTCGTTCTGCTGGATGTAGAACGCGGGGGAGTTGAACAGCTCCTTCGACGTGAGGTCGAGGTACTCGATGGTGCGCACGCCGTCCACTTCGCGGGCCACAGCCACGTCGGTGCGGATACCGTAGATCGTCAGGTCGCCGGCCATGGCCAGCGCGTCGAAGATCGAGAGTTTGTCGCGCGTGACGTCGTAGTGTCCCGGACGTGCCACCTCGCCGATTACCGAAATCTTCATGTCCGCGAACTGCACGTTTACCGTCGGGTCGTTGATATACCCGCCCTCGACGATCTTGTCGGCTATGGCCTGCGCCAGTTCGCTCCGGGTTTTGCCCTTGCACTCGATCTTTCCGATCACGGGCATTTCGAGCTGTCCGTTTTCATCCACCGTGCGGATTTGCAGCGACTGGTTGGTGGCGCTTCCGTAATTGGTCGCTCCGGTCAGGGAGCTCAGCGACGACGACGAGTTGAACGGCACGGCCAGTTCGGGGTCCTTGCTGTTGACGACGATCGTCAGCCTGTCGAGGGGCTTGATGCGTATCTGGCCGTTTTCTGCGATCTGTTCGGGCGTGAACGGCTGGGCATCCTGCAGGTACCATGCACGCTTTTGCGAGGCGCATGACGTGACGAGTAGAGCCGTCAGTACGACCGGCATAAGGAGACGTAAATGTTTCATATTTGATTAAGGCGTTTTTATAATCGTGCGCAAAGGTAAGAATTTTCCATGAAATAAATGCGCCCTGAGTCAGCTATTTCCGTCGAATTATGCCTGTTTTTGATCGGGGCGGAGCGTTTGTCCGGAAAAAAACGTACATTTGACACCCCGAAAACCGACCTTTTTATTTAAGCTATGGAAATGTTACATCCCGAATGGAGTTATCAGGCCGTGCTCTATGAAATGAACGTGCGCCAGCTGACGGCCGAAGGCACGCTGCGCGCCGCGGCCGCGAAACTGGGCTTCCTGCGCGACATGGGCATCGACGCCGTGTGGCTGATGCCCGTCTATCCGATCGGCGTCGAGGGGCGCAAAGGCTCGCTCGGCTCCTATTATTCGGTCCGCGACTATTGTGCGGTCGATCCCTGTCTGGGCACGATGGAGGATTTCGACGCCTTCGTCGCCGAAGCGCACCGGCTGGGTATGAAGGTGCTGCTGGACTGGATCGCCAACCATACGGCGCGCGACGCCCGCTGGGTGACCGAGAAGCCCGCTTCGTGGTACGAGCGCGACGCTTCGGGAGCGCCCGCCGTGCCTTGGGACTGGACCGACACGGCCAAACTCAACTATGCCGAACGCGAAGTGTGGCGCGCGCAGGGCGACGCCATGGAATTCTGGGTCCGCGAACACGGCGTGGACGGCTTCCGCTGCGACATGGCGATGCTGGTTCCGATCGAATTCTGGAACGAGACGGCGCAACGCCTGCGGCGGGTGAAGCCCGATCTGTTCATGCTGGCCGAAGCCGAGGAGACCTACCTTTTCGACGGGGGAGCCTTCGACGCCTGCTATGCGTGGGAGATGCACCACCTGATGAACGACGTGGCGCAGCAAAGGGTCCGCGTCACGTCGCTGCGCGACTACATCTATGCCGACCGCCGGCGCTATCCCCGTTCGGCCATGCGGCTGGCCTTCACCTCCAACCACGACGAGAATTCGTGGAACGGCTCGGAGTTCGCCCGCATGGGCGCCGCCCGCGAGATCATGGCTGTCTTCACCTTCGTCGTGCCGCGCGGCCTGCCGCTGATCTACACCGGTCAGGAGATCGGCTACGACCATTCGTTCGCCTTCTTCGACCGCGACCCGCTTCCCGCCTACGGCTCCAATCCCTTTTCGGAGTTCTACCGCCGTCTGACGGCGCTGCGGCACGCCAATCCGGCGCTCGCATCGGGCGAACGGGGCGGCGAGATGATCGAGATACGCAACAACGCCGAGGACTGCCTGATGATTGCGGTCCGCGAGGCGGAGGGCAACTGCGTCGTCGCGGTCATGAACCTCTCGCCCTATGCGATCCATGCCGATTACTATACGGGCATCTACGCCGGCATGTATACCGACGCCATGACGGGCCGTCCCGGCGAACTCCGCGGCCACGTCGAGGAGGATATGGCGCCGTGGAGCTACCGCATCCTGACCCGCTGACGCTTCTGCGCCGCCGAAAAAAGACCGCCGCACGACAGGGCGGCCTTTTTTTTGCATTTTGTCCGGTAACTTCCTGCCGGAATCCGTTCCGGTTCCGGAATATTTGTTATTTTTGCCGATGAATATGAGACGCTTTATCATTCTTTGCCTGCTGCTCTTTGCGAGCCTTGCGGCGCAGGCCCGGAGCTACCGCGCCGAGGATATCCCCAATGTCCAGCGCGCCGACCGTACGTCGAATCCCGACGGTATCCTTTCGCCCGGCGCCGTAGCGCGTATCGACTCGGTCTGCGGGGCGCTCCGCGACCGGGCGATTGCTCAGGTGGCCGTGGTGGCCGTGGACGACATTGCGGGCGGCGACGTCTTCGATTTCGCCGTCGATCTCTTTACGCAGTGGGGCGTGGGGCGCGCCGAGAACGACAACGGGCTGGGCATCCTGCTGGTCAGGGACCGGCGTGAAATCCGCTTCGTCACGGGCGGAGGGCTCGAAGGCGTGCTTCCCGACGCCGTCTGCAAGCGGATTCAGCTGAAATACATGCTGCCCGCCTTCCGCGAGGGCGACTACAGCCGCGGCATGGTCGCGGGCGTCGAAGCCGCGGCGCAGCTGCTCGAAGGCAGCGAACTGGATCTGGGCGGTACGGATACCGCGGACGGGGAGCTTCCGTCGTGGGCCGTCTTCCTGATCGTCGTCGGATTCGTCGTCCTGCCGCTGGGCGTCGTCATGCTCGGCTATTATGCCCGCAAACGCTGCCCGAAGTGCCACAAACCGACGCTTCGGCAGCAGTCGAACCGTATTTTGCAGGTGACTCCCAGCTACCGGCTGGTCGAGTACACCTACGTCTGCTCCAACTGCGGGGCCGTGGTGAAGCGGCGGGCCAAAAATCTGCGCGACGACAATTTCGGCGGTGGCGGCGGGACGATCATCGGCGGCTTCGGCGGTTTCGGCGGTTTCGGCGGCGGGTCGTTCGGGGGCGGAGGCGCCGGATCGCGGTGGTAACGGGGTGTTTAAAGGCAATTGCATGATGCCGCACAGGGCGGACTTCTAAGCGCGGCTGTCGGCCGCGGATATGGCGGTCCGGAACGAAATGAGTTGATTATTTATTAAAACAGTTTGTTATGAAAAAATGGATTTGGATTGGAGTCGCCGCCCTTGTGGTGATCTTCTTCTATGCAACGTACAACGGATTCGTCAACAAGGAAGAGGGCGTTAAGACCGCATGGGCCAACGTCGAGACGCAGTATCAGCGCCGCGCTGACCTGATTCCCAATTTGGTGAATACGGTCAAGGGCTATGCGGCCCACGAGACGCAGACCTTTACCGAGGTGACCGAAGCCCGCGCCAAGGCCACCTCGATCAACCTGTCGGCCGACGACCTGACGCCCGAAAAGCTGGCCGAGTTCCAGCAGGCGCAGGCGCAGGTGCGCTCGGCGCTGGGCCGCCTGATCGCCGTGTCGGAGAGCTATCCCGACCTGAAGGCCAATCAGAACTTCCTCGAACTGCAGGCGCAGCTCGAAGGCACCGAAAACCGTATTTCGGTGGCCCGCAAGCAGTTCAACGAAGTGGCCCGGACCTATAACGTCTCCGTGCGCCGCTTCCCGGCCAACCTCGTCGCCAAAATGTTCGGTTTCGAGCAGAAGCCCTACTTCGAGTCGGCCGAAGGCTCCGAAGCCGCGCCGCAGGTACAGTTCTAAAGGAAATGGCGAACGCTAAGTCGCGCGGCTGCGTGCTGGGTGCCGTGGCCGCCGCCAGTTACGGATTGAATCCGCTCTTCACGCTGCCCCTCTACGGGGCGGGCATGGGAGTGGATTCGGTGCTTTTCTACCGTTATCTGCTGGCTGCGGCGATGCTGGGCGCGTTGATGCTCGTCCGGCGGCAGTCGTTCGCCGTGCGCCGCCGCGACCTTGTGCCGCTGGCGGTCATGGGACTGCTCTTTTCTTTCTCGTCGCTCTTCCTGTTCGAGAGCTACAACCACATGGACGCGGGCATCGCTTCGACCATCCTGTTCCTCTATCCCGTGCTGGTCGCGGTCATCATGGCCGTCGGTTTCCACGAGAAAGTGAGCCGGATCACCATGCTCTCGATCCTGCTGGCCTTCACCGGCATCGCCATGCTCTACAAAGGCGGCGGTGAGCCGCTCTCCTTTCTCGGCGTCGCGCTGGTTTTTCTCTCGTCGCTCTGCTATGCGGTCTACATCGTGGGCGTCAACCGCTCGTCGCTGCGCGGCCTGCCGACCGAGAAACTCACCTTTTACGCTCTGCTGTTCGGCCTGAGCGTCTATGTCGTGCGCCTGCGCTTCTGCGCCGACCTGCAGGCGATCCCCACGCCCGGACTCTGGATCAACGCCGTCTCGCTGGCGCTCTTTCCGACGATCGTGTCGCTGGTGACGATGGCCGCCGCCATCCGCGCTATCGGCTCTACGCCCACGGCGATCCTCGGTGCGCTGGAACCCCTTACGGCCCTCTTTTTCGGCGTCGTGGTCTTCGGCGAACGGCTCACGCTGCGCATCGTGCTGGGCGTGGTGCTGATTTTGGTTGCCGTGACGCTCATCATCGCCGGTCGGTCATTGCACATTCCTTTCCCGCACCTGCGGTTCCGCCGGGCGCGGTAGGGTAGTGGCGGAGTATGAAAGAGAATGCGGCATTAAGCCGCGTTCTCTTTTTCCTGTCCGCCATGGTCGTCAGGGGTGGTTGCCGCGCGGACGATCTACACCCGGCTCTTCTCGTCGGCCGAACCCGCCTCGACGGCCCTGCGCTTGAAGGCCTTGCCCGACTTGAAGTTGTAGCTCAGCGAAATGCGGAATTCTCGGCAGTTCCATTGCTGGGACACATCCACCCTGCGGACGAATCCTTCGCCGCGTGCGCCGACGTGCTGCGGGCGGTCGATCAGGTTGCGCACCGAGCATGCGGCGGTGAACTTGTCGCCGAAACGCTTCTTGATCCCTGCGTTCAGGAAATGGAGCGGTTTTACCCAGCAGTTGCCGAAGTCCATGCGGCCCTGAAGGCGGTACGACAGGTCGATGTAGAACTTCGCGGGGAGCGTGAAGGTGGTCGAAGCGTTCGCGAAATAGAAGTTGTAATGCGCTTCGGGCGTATGCTGGTCGACGCGCTGGCCCTGACGGATGTAGGTGGCGTTGAGGTTCATGGTCCACCATTTGGCGAACTGGCACGGCGCATTGGCCGAGACGTAATAACTCTTCGTCGTGTCGTAATTGACCCACGCTATGCACAGCCGCTTCGGGTCGTCGGCGTCGGGACGCATCGTCTGCTGTATTTCGCCGGTCTGGACGACGGTGCCGCCCGTAAGCGTGTATTTGTGTTTCAGCACCAGCGTCAGGCTCGCGTCGTGCTTGTAGGCCGGATCGAGTTCCGGATTTCCCGTCTGATAGGTGTAGTCCGAAATCTGGAACCGCTGCGGGTTGAGGGTCCAGAACCGAGGCCGCTCGATTGTGCGGGCGTACTGTGCGATCAGCGAATAGGCGCCGTCCTTGGTGAGTGCATAGGAGACGTTGGCGTTGGGGAACAGACTGAAATAATTCTGCGCGATGCCGTGCCCTTTGCCTTCGGTGCGGGTGTACTCGCCGCGCACTCCCGCCACCAAGCTCCAGCGTCCGAGATTGGCCGACGCGATGCCGTACGCCGCGGCGATGTTCTCCGTGTAGTTGATCGTGAAACTCTGGTTGTCGTTGCGCGCCCATGCGTCGTCTTTCAGGTATTCGTACAGCGCGTCGTTGTGCATGTCGTTGTAGGTGTACTTGGCGCCGGCCCGCAGCGACCAGCGGGGCGAGAATTTCTTGTCGAAGGCCAGCGTGGCGGTGGTCACGTTGTAGACCGAGACCGAATTGTCGCGGTAGGCCGAGTCTGCGGCGGGCGCGGGGGCCGGAGCGGTTATGCGGCTGAAGTTGTCGTTCTCGGCGTCCGTGGTGCGGCGGTTGTAGTCGGCCAGCACCTTGAGCGTCGAACCCAGCGAGTCGATCTTCCAGATGTAGTTGAACGTCAGCGAGTAGTTGTTGCGCGCTGTGAAATTGTCATAGCGGCTGTCGGTGCGGGTCACCCCCTCTTCGGCCGTGAAGTCCGTGTAGGAGTCGTTGGGACCTTTTTCGCGGTTGCGCCAGTATTCGAACTCCGCGCCGACGCTCTGGCGGGAATTGATCTCGTACACCGAACCGAAGCTCGCGCCGAAATTCCGGTCGCGTTCGAATTTTTCGGAGTGGGCTTCGAGACTGTTGCTCCCCGACGTGTAGCGGGTGTTTTCGTCCGATTCGAATTCGTCGGTTTCGAGGTTGAACCACGCCAGCCCGTAGAGGTCGAGCCGTCCCGAATGGTAGTTGACGCGCGCACGGGGATTGACCGACCGCACCCAGCGGCCCAGCCGCGAATCGACCGACAGCGACCCCTCCATGCCGTTTTCGCGGCGTTTGCGGAGCGTTATCCGGATGATGCCGCCCGACGAATCCGCATCGTAGTCCGCGCCGGTCGTGGGCACGACCTCGATTTTCTGGATGTCGTCGGCGCGCAGCGAACGCAGGTAGGTCAGCAGCTGCGCCGGTTCCATGCGCAGCTCGCGGTCGTTGACGTACACCTTCGAACCGCTCTTGCCGTTGATCGAGATCTTCTCGTCGTCCACCCATACGCCCGGAGCGCGCTCCAGCAGTTCGATGCCATCCTTGCCGATCGCCGCCGGGGCGTTGGCCACATCGACGACAAAGCGGTCGGCCTCGCGGCGGATCAGCTGCGCCTTGACCACCACGCCCTCGATCTGCGTCGAGGAGCTTTTCAGCACGATGTCGCCCAGATCGTTGTCCGCATCGACGCGCACCTGCCGCAGGACGGGATCGAAACCCAGATACTGGATCGAGAGGGTGTATTCGCCCGTCGGGACCTTCAGCTCGAAACGTCCGGCGTCGTCGGTCGCCATGCCGGCCACCTGCTCGCCGCCCCTGAGCAGTACCACCGTCGCATACTCCACGGCCTGTCCCTGCGCGTCCACGACGCGGCCTCCGGCCGGATACATGCGGGCCGCTGTTGCGTTCGCCGCAGCCATTGCGAGCAGCAGGATAAGGAGGATAAGTTTTTTCATAATATTCTGCGTTTAATTGTAATCTGCGTAGCATTTTAGTTGACGTGGCAAAGATATGTAAAAATGTTTATACTTTGCAATGCATAGTACTGTATTTTTGCAGAAAATTTTGATACATATATAAATAAGACCTCCGTACCGGCAGGGTACGGAGGTCCGAAAGGGTAGGACGGCGGGGTTACCTGCCTGCCGGAATCTGAATTTCGGTCAGCCACTCTTCCTCGCTGTCCTTGTTCCAGATGCCGTCGATATAGCTGAACCGGGGGCTTCCCGCGAGCTTGTATCCCTCTTTTTCGACGTATGCGTAAAGCTCGGCGAAGGTCTGCGGCAGGGTGTCGTAGTTTCCGCGGTGATACATGCACACGGCCGTCGGCACGGCCTCCAGCTCCTTGAATTCAATCAGCTCCGACTCCTCTTTCCGTTCGGTCACCGCTTCGCAGTATTCGATGTCGATGTCCCGTTCCCTGAATTCGCAGGTGTGGTCGATCGTGAAGCAGTAGCCCGGTTCGGAACATTCGCAACCCAGCCGCGCCATCTCCGGTCCGATGACATTGGGGCAGAGGTCGAACAGTTCGTCGTAGCCCCTGACGACCCGGCGGTGGCTGGCGACGACGACCGCCGGCAGCTCTTTGATAAATGCTTTTTCCATTTTCTTCGGTTTTGCGAGTTCTTTTCCCAGCCTTTCCAGCTCCGTCATGCGCCGCTCCAGCCGAAGTGGCCGCGATAAGCTCCGGCGACGGGCGCGTCCGCCCCTCGTCGAACAGCTCTCCGATCTCTTCGAGCGTGAATCCCAGCTCCTTGAGGTCGCGGATCGTGTTCATCCTTCCCAGCTGGCATACGTCGTAATAACGGTATCCGGTCCACTTGTCCACTTGGCTCGGTACGAGCAGCCCGATCTCTTCGTAATGCCGCAATGTCTTGACGGTAACCCGGTTGAGCTTGGAAAATTCTCCGATTTTGAATTTGATTTTCGTTGTCTTCGTAAACTCTGCGCAGTGTTCATGCGGCAAAGATACACCCTGACCTTGGGGGCGGGTCAACTGTTTCGCATTATTTTTTTCGGCGGCCTGCGAAAAAAAGGTCCGGCCCGACGGTCATCGTGAATATTTTGTTGAAAAATCGTTGCTCCCCGATTTAGGATTCCTGCGAATAATTCCTAAATTTGCAGATTGAATTATTATGGCTCATTGTCCCCTGATGTTATTCCGAACGCTCCGCTATGCCGTTTTCCGCCCGATACGGCGTCCGGACGGGTGCGGCGGGGTGTGGCGGCCGGGCCTTAAAGACTGATTTTATGATAAGCGCAGTTTACTATATCTTTCTGGTCTTCCTCTGCACCTTTTTCATGGTGCTGTCGGCCGTCGCTCTGGTCGTATGCTATCCTTTCGACAAGGGCCGCCGCGTGGTGCACGAACTGTCGCGCATTCTGGTCCGCATCTTCTTCGCCGTGCCTCCCCGGTGGCGGCAGCGGGTGATCGGCCGGGAGTACGTGGACCGGAAGAAGAGTTACGTCATCGTGCTGAACCACAATACGGTGATCGACATCCCGACGCTTTACTACATTCCGCTCAATTTCCGCTGGGTCTCCAAGCGCGAGGTCTTCAAGACCCCCTTCTTCGGGCAGTACCTCGTCCTGCACGGCGACATCTGCATCAACCGCGGTCGCGCTTCCGAAGCGCTGGAGCAGATGGTCCGCGACGGCAAACTATGGATTTCGCGCGGCGCTTCGGTGGCCGTATTCCCTGAGGGTACGCGCTCCAAGGACGGCGAGATTCACCGTTTCAAGGCGGGGGCCTTCACGCTGGCCAAGGAGGCGGGCGTGGAGATTCTTCCCGTGGTGCTCGACGGTACGAAGACGCTCATCAAAAAGAACGCGCTGTTCAACTGGGGCAACCGGATCACGATCCGGGTGCTGCCCCCCGTCTCCGCCGGGCGGGTCGCCGCGGCCGAGACGCACGAACTGATGCAGGAGGTGCACGACGCCATGTGCGCGGCCCTCGCCGAGATCCGAAACAAAAAATAGACTATGGCAGATTTACTCAATACGAATCCGAACGACAATTACGGCGACGACGCCATCGTCACCCTCTCGCCGCGGGAGCACATCCGCCTGCGGCCCGGTATGTATATCGGCAAGCTGGGCGACGGCGCGCAGGCCGACGACGGCATTTACGTCCTCATCAAGGAGGTCGTGGACAACTCGGTGGACGAGTTCATCATGGGCGTCGGCCGTCAGATCGACATTTCGATCGCCGACAACGTGGTTTCGGTGCGCGACTACGGCCGCGGCATTCCCCTCAAGTCGCTCGCGGCGGCCGTCAGCGAGATGAACACCGGCGGCAAGTACGGCGGCTCGGCCTTCAAGAAGACCGTCGGCCTGAACGGCGTCGGCGTCAAGGCCGTCAACATGCTTTCGAGCGAATTCACGGCCCGTTCGGTCCGCGACGGCGAAGCCCGCACGGTGACCTTCGCGCAGGGACTCGAACAGAGCGATACGTGGGAGAGCGGCGTGAGGGAGAAGAACGGCACTTTCATCTCGTTCCGCGTCGACGAGGAGGTTTTCGGGCAGTACGCCTACAACCTCGAATACGTCGAGCAGATGATCCGTGAACGAAAACATGACCGAGGAGCCGCTCTATCCGCCGATCCACCTTTCGGGCGACGACATCGAAGTGGCGATCGCCCACGGCACGGGTTACGGCGAGAGCTACTTCTCGTTCGTCAACGGCCAGTACACCTCGCAGGGCGGCACGCATCAGGCGGCGTTCCGCGAGGCCATCGCCAAGACCGTCAAGGAGTTCTACCACAAGGATTACGACCCTTCGGACATCCGCACGTCGATCATCGCCGCCATTTCGGTCAAGGTCACCGACCCGGTCTTCGAGTCGCAGACCAAGATCAAGCTCGGTTCGAAGGAGATCGAGCCGGGCGTGTCGATGCGCAACTTCGTCGTGGACTTTCTGGGCAAGCACCTCGACGACTACCTGCACAAGCACTCCGAGACGGCGCAGATTCTCCAGAAGAAGATCGTCGAGAACGAAAAGGAGCGCAAGGCGATTTCGGGCATCCAGAAGAAGGCCCGCGAGACGGCCAAGAAGGTGTCGCTCAACAACAAGAAACTGCGCGACTGCAAGATACACCGCACCGACAAGCATGAGCTGGCCGAACAGTCGATGATCTTCATCACCGAGGGTAATTCGGCTTCGGGTTCGATCACCAAGAGCCGCGACGTGCGTACGCAGGCGGTCTTCTCGTTGCG
>NZ_MNQF01000016.1:0-472 GCF_001915285.1 Alistipes sp. 56_sp_Nov_56_25 | reverse complement strand
TCATCGCCACCGATGCCGATGTCGACGGCATGCACATCCGCCTGCTGATGATGACCTTCTTCCTGCAGTTCTTCCCCGACGTGATCCGTCAGGGCCATCTGTTCGTGCTGCAAACGCCGCTTTTCCGCGTGCGCAACAAGAAGGAGACGCACTACTGCTATTCGGAGGACGAACGCCTGAAAGCCGTCTCCCGCTGCGGCGCCAACGCCGAAATCACGCGATTCAAAGGTCTGGGCGAGATTTCGCCCGACGAGTTCCGCGAATTCATCGGCGAGGGGATGCGGCTGGACAAGGTCCGCATCACCAAGGACGACCCGATCCACGACCTGCTGGAGTTCTACATGGGCAAGAACACCTACGAGCGGCAGGGCTTCATCATCGACAACCTGCGCATCGAGGAGGATATCGTCGAGCAGGACCTTGCAATCAGTTAAAGGAATATGGCAGAAGAAAAAGATATCATCGGGCGGGA
>NZ_MNQF01000054.1:0-2604 GCF_001915285.1 Alistipes sp. 56_sp_Nov_56_25 | reverse complement strand
GCTTTGTTCGTACATATCGCAGATATACATATAGATTTTTATTAGTCTATACTCTTTGTCCTTGGGAATCATAACAAGCAAAAAATAGGGGTATTTTTTTACTTTAAGTTACTGATTTCCAAGGATTTTATTCCATCCCTTAATTTTCAAATATTTACAACTAATTCCGAGGCTTAAATGACCTCGGTTAAACTTATAAATCACAGCAGTTCAACTGCTGATTGGAATTCTTTATAAGAAGCATGAAAGGCTGTACACTCCGCATCCGACAATCGACGGTTAAGCAGTGTGTCAAGCATGACGATAAATTGATTTTTGTCCAAGTTGTCCATAATCCGGTTCATAAAGAATTTAGATGGTTTGCTTCGTAAAAATGGGAATTTCCGCGATGCCGAATTGCACATCCGAATATCCGCCCGGATATAAAAAGTCGAAAAAAATCACTCGTCTTCCTTATTTAAGCTATAAAGCAATGCCTCGGTAAATTTCGTACGATCTTTTTTACGTTCCAAAATACGGCGTTTGACATCGGTCGGATCGCCGAGTTTAACATGCAATGTATTCTCGAAGACCCGAACAAACAGATTGAACGGAGCTGCCGAACCATCTGCCAGCTCAAAAGGAGGCAAAGCCATCCAATCAAGCCCGTATTCGCGACGATGGTTTTACAAGATGTAAATTTCACTTAAAGTCTTTTTATCATAGTTTACAGTGGTATCTATATCAGCAAGAGCAGTTTCGTAGCGACTTATCCATCAACGAACGGTAGCCGTATTAAGACTTTTCCTAACACCGCTGCGGGAGTGCGTAAGTTCATCGGTGCGCTTGCTGTCGCTGAGCATCACTACGTCATGGAAGCTACCGGCAATTACGGCTTCCTGCTGCTGTACCTGCTGCATCATAAACAGCGTGAAGCCCACGAATCCGAAATATTCCACGACGATGCCCCCGCCGACGAGCCACAGGCTCGATGGCGGGAACCACTCCAGAAGCGAGTAGACCTTGAACAGCAGGTTGAAGATACAGTACAACATGAAAAGAGTACGCCGCAACCACGTCGTGCGATGTAGTCGCCTACCAGCGGCGGTTACTACATCTCCTGCCCGGCGGACGTGATCGTGGCCGACAAACTGACCCTTACGGGTTCGAGCGAGGTTTCGGCATGATCCTCAATACCCGCGAGGCGCTGAAGAACAAACTCGGCATTATGATCGACGGAGTGAAGAGCAACGCCTCGTCGAG
This sequence comes from Alistipes sp. 56_sp_Nov_56_25, assembly GCF_001915285.1. Classification (NCBI taxonomy): domain Bacteria; kingdom Pseudomonadati; phylum Bacteroidota; class Bacteroidia; order Bacteroidales; family Rikenellaceae; genus Alistipes; species Alistipes sp. 56_sp_Nov_56_25. The sequence goes on along the minus strand of NZ_MNQF01000054.1, from coordinate 1,362 downwards.
CTTCCTCGCCACGGACCCCCTCACCCCCATCCAGCGGTCGATGATCATGCGCGGCGTGGATAAGGTCTACACGACCTTCACGAACGACGTGGCCGAAGGCCGCAACCTGCCTATCGAGAAGGTGCTCGACATCGCCGGCGGACGGGTCTGGTCGGGTGCGGATGCGCTGGGCATCGGCCTAATCGACACCTACAGCAGTTTGAAGACGGCCATTGCGCTAGCGGAGGACAAGGTCGACTTGGGTGACAGTTCCCGTGTGACGGAGGTGACTAAAACCGGATGGGATTCGCGGCTTTCATCGCGTTGCCCAACGTGAGTATCCGAGAGGCTTTCACCCGTTCAAAACTGGGTCTGATGATGAAGGATTACAACACGGTCCGCGAAGCCTTCCGCCAGCAGGGCGTGCTGATGTATTCGCCCTACAAGGTCGAGATGCGATAATGCATGGGAGGTAGGTGAAAAAACTACCTCCCGCTTTTTTCGGGGCTGCTGCCATGAATGACGGATTCCCTTACAGCCGTCCGATTTTCATTGATTTACGCAGAACTGGGAGTCGTTTGAGTATATGGCCTATGGAAAGCAAGCTCATTGCAATCCCGATTTTATAATGGGATAACCCTATTTGCGGGTTAGCCTCGTTTACGTCGAGCAAAATAATCCCCGTAACAGACGTCGATAAGAACAGAACTGATAGCACGGCGGTAACTTTACTTTTTCTGCCCATTCCGTTTTTGATGATTCCGCTGTACCAGCCCCAATGTGTCGCCAAATGGAATATTGCGGTTACAAAAAATAGGAAACTCATTATGGCATGAAACATGGCCCGGTTATACCATGTCTCATGACTATTGCCATGTCCGGCAATATGCAATTCGATCCCCGAACAGGCGGACAAAACGTATGCGATAATCAAAATCCAATCTATTACAAGAAGCTTTTTCATCCATTCCCGATTTTATACTGTGCTGCAAAGATCGCTATTCCGATCGGGAGCGGACGATAACAAATGTAAAGAAATGGAGTTTAACGACGATTTCTGATCCGTGACAGGGAAACAGGAGTTATGCCGAGATAAGAGGCTATGTAATGTTGTGGAACCCGCTGTACTATATCGGGGTATTCTTTCAGTAATTCTTCATACTGCTGTTGCGAGCGTCCTTTATTCGGGATAGAAACAATTGCTGATAGACGCGGAATCGGTCTATGAGTTTTTCTTCATAAATTTGTTTCACTAAAGGGTATTGCTCGACGAGACTGAAAAAATCAGACTTATTAGTCAAAACGGGTGCTGAAACGCCTCAAAAACAGGAAAACGCCACGCTATAGGTCAAAACGGGTGCCGATAGCGTGGCATTCTATTTG
>NZ_MNQF01000053.1:0-2511 GCF_001915285.1 Alistipes sp. 56_sp_Nov_56_25 | reverse complement strand
CCGACCGCAAGCAGGGTATCCTCTTCTCGAAAAACGGCTTCGAGTTCTCCGGATCGAAGATCGACCGGGCTTTCAGCTTTACGAAACTCGACCGTCATTTTACCCACGTGCAGCAACAAACCCAGCACCGGGCCACGCTCTTCGGGAACCTCTCGGCGGCGGCAGGCAATTACCGTTCGGCATTTGCCGGGTTGTTCGGCGGCATGGGCGGCGGTACGCGCGAAGAGCCTGCGGCGCCTAGCCCCGGCGGAAAGATCGACGCGATTCCGCTTCCGCCGGCCAGTTCGCCGGTCGGAGTATCGGCCGCACAGTTGCAGCGCAAGCCGGGAGAAAGTCCCGAAGAGCATATCGCACGAATCACGGCGCTGCTCAACGCCGCAGCCGAAGCAATGGCCATCGCCGCGATGGAACGTCGCCGCAGGCTCGAAGAACAGAAAAGAAGAGCCAAAATGAAAATATAACCTTAAAACCGGAAAGCCATGAACGACAAAAATAAGATCGACCTCTCAATCGAGATGTACGAAGACCTCAAGGAAACACTTGTCAAAGCCATTAAAAACGCCAAAGCAGGCGGCGTAGGGAACGCAGGTTGGGAGAATACGCAGCTGGAACGGATCGAACGGCTGATAGAGGCCGCAGAGCTCTCGCAAGGGCAGATCGCACAGCAGCTCGAACAACTGCAACGGAATACGGCCTTGTCCGGAGCAAAAACCGAGCAGATGCAGGAATTTACCGACAGATACAACGCGTTGCTGGCGCAGTTAGCGGGGAGACTGGAGGTGATCGACAAGGAGAATCGAACAATAATTACTGAAGTTCTAAGTTTCAAAAAGTCTTTATCCGAATTCAAGAACGAAGTTGATACGACGAAATTCGAAAAGCTCGCCAACAATACATTATGGGAAATGAAAACCCAGATACGCTATCTCAAACAACCACCTATCGTTCTGAGAACAATCGTATTTCTAACCGTATTATCAATTTTGACAATATTGGCAACCGGGTATTTATATAGAGATCGGAACGAATGGCGGGGCGAAGCTACATATTGGTATAAACAGAGCGACCAATATAAAACGACACAGACTAATAAAAAATAAAAACATTTTTTATTACTGGTAAATTTTGTATCTTTGCCACGCAAAGGTTCGGAAAGAAGGCCATATGGCCTCCGATCGATTAAAAGGGAATGCCGTGAAAGTCGGCAACAGTTCCCGCTGCTGTAAGTTCCTGTCCGGAAACGGACACATGAGGGATCGACAATCTCAGCCACTGGTGAAAACCGGGAAGGCGTCGTAACCGGAATAAGTCAGAAGACCTGCCTTGCATGACAGATTGGTTTCGCAGCCTGCGGAGAATGGGCGTGAATCGATAATGCATGTAAAGCACTTTTTCATTTTGTTTCGTTGCATTGCGGCTGTGGAATCAATGGTTACCGAACAAACTATTGATACCAAGCGCATAATGAAGCAATTCTACCTTTCGATCCTATGTCTCGCATTTATTGCGGGGGGGGGGAATTTCCACAGCAGTTCAGGCATCCGATAAAGCCGATTCCACCACGAACCGGCGTTACGTCGGAAAACTGGACAGTATCCAGAAAATCAACGAGGTCATCATCGTCGGCACCCCCGTCATTCCCAAATACCGCGAAGTCATCCCCGCACAGGTCCTCAAGGAGGTCGACCTGCAACGGCTGAACAGTCTTTCGGTGGCCGACGCCATCCGCTATTTCGCGGGCGTGCAGCTCAAGGACTACGGAGGTGTAGGCGGACTGAAGACCGTCAACATCCGCTCAATGGGCACCAACCACATGGCGGTCTTCTACGACGGAATCCAGTTGGGCAACGCCCAGAACGGGCAGGTCGATCTGGGGCGCTTCTCGCTGGACGACGTGGAGGAAATATCGCTCTATAACGGACAGAAGAGTGACATTTTCCAGTCGGCCAAGGATTTCGGGGCCTCGGGAACCATCTACATCACTACGCGGCGCCCCCGCTTCGAGGAGGGCAAGCGGGCCAATTTCAAGGCCACGATGAAGACCGGCTCGTTCGGGCTCATCAATCCCTCGATGCGCTACGAGTATAAGATCTCCGACGCCGTCAGCTCGTCGTTCAGCGGCGAGTGGACCAACGCCACCGGCCGGTACAAATTCCGCTACCGCCGCCGCAACACGCTGGGCGAGATCGCCTACGACACGACGGCCTACCGACAGAACGGCGACATCAACGCTACGCGCATGGAGGCCGGACTCCACGGCAAGATGGCCGACGGACAATGGACCGTGCGGGCCTACACCTACAACTCCGAACGCGGCATCCCGGGTGCCATCGTCAACAACGTCTTCCGCCATGGTGAGCGGCTGTGGGACACCAACTCGTTCATCCAGGGAACGCTGACCAACCGCTGGTCGAAGAAATTCCGCACGTTGTTCAACACCAAGTACGCCGCCGACTACACCCATTACGAGAATCAGGACGCCAAGTTGATCCAAACCAAGAACACCTACAA
>NZ_MNQF01000015.1:0-34692 GCF_001915285.1 Alistipes sp. 56_sp_Nov_56_25 | reverse complement strand
CTGTAAGTCGTTGATTTTCAGTTGTGGGAGCTGAGGGATTCGAACCCCCGACCCTCTGCTTGTAAGGCAGACGCTCTGAACCAGCTGAGCTAAGCTCCCCTAAAAATGGCTTGGGACTGCAAAGGCAATCTTCCGATCACCCTCCGGACCACCCTTTTACGGACGACCCCTTGCATTACGCAACCCTCGCGCATCTGCGCCTGAACAAGGACTTGAACCTAGGACCCCATGATTAACAGTCATGTGCTCTAACCAACTGAGCTATTCAGGCATTTCGAAACGGGTTATCCCGTCGTTTCGGAGTGCAAATATATAGCAATTTTTCATTCCCGCAAAATTATTGCACGATTTTTTCGCAAAAAAAGTATCTTTGCATGTCGCACAAATCATAAAGAAATGATCCCGAATCGCGTTATTTTCCTTATTCTCTTGACGCTATGCGCCTTAACGGCCTCGGCGCAGGAACATCTGTCTTTTCGGCCCGATACGTGGGACTTCGGCACGATCCGCGAAACCGACGGCCGCGTCAGCCACACGTTCACGGGCGTCAACCGCGGCGACAGCCCTCTGGTGATCCTCGACGTGGTGACCACCTGCGGCTGCACGGTCCCCGATTTCTCGAAGAAACCGATCCTTCCGGGCGAAAAGACGCAGATCACCGTCACCTACGACCCCGCCAACCGCCCCGGCTCATTCACCAAGGAGCTGTGGGTCTACTCTTCGGAGAAGCGGAAGATCGCCACGCTCACCGTGCAGGGGAGCGTCATCCCGCGGCAGAAAACCGTCGAGGAGCTATACCCCGTCGATGCCGGCGGAGGGCTGCGGCTGGCCTCGACGCTCAACGCCTTCTCCTATATTTATCCGGGGCGGCAGGTGCAGGCGGCGATCGGCTACGCGAACACCTCGAAACGCCCGGTCCGCCTCGAACTGCGGCCCGAAACCACGAGCGGAGCGCTTCGGACCGACTATCCGAAACAGATCGCGCCGGGCGAACGGGGCGAAATCAACTTCGCCTACCTCATCCCCGCCGACAAACCCCGCTACGGGACCGTGCGCGACGCGCTGGAGGTCCTGATCGACGGACGGAGCAACGGCACGACGCTCGTCACCCACGGCATCGGCGTCGACCCGCAGCCCGCGGATGCAACACAAAACGCCCCGAAAGCCGATTTTTCGGAAAATATCCTTAAATTTGGACCGGTCAAACATGCGGGACCAGTCCGGAAAAAGCACTTTACGCTTTCGAACGCGGGCGGCGCGGAGCTGATCGTGCGGGCCGTCGAAGGCGAGGGACACGTGGCCACGACACTCGCCCCGGGGCAGAAAATCGCCCCCGGAGATTCGCTACGCTGCGAAATTCTGCTCGATCCCCGGACGCAGGACTACGGCATCGTGACCGAACACCTCGTGGTGGTGACCAACGACCCCGTGCGGCCCATGCGGCGCATCCGGGTGACGGCAATCATCGAAGAGTGACACACAAACACACAACGGATATAATGTACCCCATTCTTGAAAAAAGACTCCTCGCAGAGGGCATCTGGCTGATGAAGGTCCTCGCACCGCGCGTGGCCCGCTCGGCGCAGCCCGGACAATTCGTCATCGTGCGCGCCGACGAACACGGCGAGCGCATTCCGCTCACGATCTCCGATTTCGACGCTGCGGAGGGCAGCGTGACCATCGTCACGCAGGCCATCGGCGCCTCGACGCGCAAAATCTGCGCACTGAACGAGGGCGATGCCCTCGCCGACTTCGCAGGTCCGCTGGGCCACCCTTCGGAATTCGTCAAAATGCCCGTCGAAGAGCTGCGCAAACGCCGCTACCTCTTCGTGGCGGGCGGCGTGGGCACAGCCCCGGTCTACCCGCAGGTCAAATGGCTCCGGGAACACGGCGTGAAGGCCGACGTCATCATCGGCGCCAAGACACGCGACATGCTGATCTACACCGACGCCATGCGCGCCGTAGCCGAACACCTCCATATCGCCACCGACGACGGTTCGGAGGGTTTCAAGGGACTCGTGACGGCGCTGATCGGGGAACTGATCGAAAAAGAGGGCAGACACTACGACGAATGCGTGGCCATCGGCCCGATGATTATGATGAAGTTCGTGGCCCTCACCACGAAGAAGTACGCGCTGAAAACCACCGTGTCGCTCAATGCGCTGATGGTCGACGGCACGGGCATGTGCGGCGCCTGCCGCGTGACGGTCGGCGGCCGGACGCGCTTCACGTGCGTCGACGGCCCGGAGTTCGACGCCCACGAGGTCGATTTCGACGAGGCGATGCGCCGGCAGGGCATGTACCGCACCCAGGAGCAGCGCGCCGCGGCGATCGAGGCCGAGCGCGAGGCCGGACACGTATGTAAGATCGGATTGGACAAGTAGGAAGGTGAAAGGTATTTTAGCGACGGAGACCATGCAGAATATATAATTATCTCCCGCATAGAACTTCCCTCTTTTAACTTTTCACTTTTAACCTTTCACTTTTAACCTTTAACCTGCTATCACATGGCAAACAAAATACCCCGCGTGCCGGTGCGCGAACAGGACCCGGCGATCCGTGCGACCAATTTCGAGGAGGTCTGCTACGGCTACGACCTCGAAGAGGCCACACTCGAAGCTTCGCGCTGCCTGCGCTGCAAGAATCCCCGCTGCGTGGCGGCCTGCCCCGTAGGCATCCGCATCCCCGACTTCATCGCCGCCCTGCACGAAGGGCGGTTGCAGGAGGCAGCCGACATCATCTCCGAGGACAGTTCGCTGCCGTCGATCTGCGGCCGCGTCTGCCCGCAGGAGAGCCAGTGCGAAGGCTCGTGCATCCTGGGCATCAAGAGCGAACCGGTCGCCGTGGGCAAGCTCGAACGCTTCGTCGGCGACTGGAAACTCGAACACGGCGCCCCCGTGCAGCCCGCCGCCGTGCGCAACGGCCGCAAGGTCGCCGTCATCGGCAGCGGCCCGGCCGGGCTGGCCTGCGCCAGCGACCTGGCCCGCATGGGCTACGAAGTGAAGATTTTCGAGGCGCTGCACAAGGTGGGCGGCGTGCTGGTTTACGGCATTCCCGAATTCCGCCTCCCGAAGGAGCGGATCGTGGCGCGCGAGATCGCCCAGGTCGAACGGCTGGGCGTCGGGATCGAGACCGACGTGATCGTGGGCCGCACCGTGACGATCGACTCGCTGCTGGACGACGAAGGCTATGACGCCGTATTCATCGGCTCGGGCGCCGGGCTGCCCCGCTTCATGGGCATCCCGGGCGAGAACCTCAACGGCGTGGTTTCGGCCAACGAGTTCCTCACGCGGGCCAACCTGATGCATGCCTACGACAAGGCGTACGACACCCCGATCTACGTCGGACAGCGCGTCGTGGTCGTAGGCGGCGGCAACGTGGCGATGGACGCCGTGCGCACGGCCAAACGGCTGGGTGCAGAGGCCACGATCGTCTACCGCCGTTCGGAAAAAGAGCTTCCGGCGCGCGTCGAGGAGGTCCACCACGCCAAGGAGGAGGGCATCCGCTTCCGCATGCTGACCAACCCCACCGCAGTCCTCGGCGACGAAAAAGGCTGGGTGACGGGCCTGCGGTGCGTGGAGATGGAGCTGGGCGAACCCGACGAAAGCGGCCGCCGCTCGCCGGTGGTAAAGGAGGGCTCGGAGTTCGAAATCGAATGCGACGTGGTGATCATGGCGCTGGGAACCTCGCCCAATCCGCTGCTGGCCGCCACGACCGCCGGTCTGGAAACCACCCGCCGCGGCTGCATCACGGCCGACGAGCGCGGCGCGACGACCCGTCCGGGCGTCTTCGCAGGCGGCGACGCCGTGACGGGCGCCGCGACGGTCATCCTGGCCATGGGAGCGGGACGCACCGCGGCCAAAGCCATCGACGAATATGTAAAATCACGTGCAAACGGCACACATTAAGCGAGAGTTCCGTATATTAGCTGCAACATGCAAATCCGATAAATCCGACACCATGAACAACATCAAATCCCTGATCGCCGCACTGGCTTTCGCCGGCCTGACGGCCTGCGCCGACAACAGCCCCAAAACCTTCTCGGGATTCATCACCGACGCCTCGATGAACACCGTCACCGTCCGTGCACTGACCGACGAGAGCACCTGCACCTTCGCGACCACGGCCGCCGACAAGAGCGACGCCAACGGCCTGCTGCTCGGCGCCCCCGTCACCGTAGACTACACGGGCAAGCTGAAGGACGGCGCCGCCGCCACGAAGATTGCGACCGATCCCACCTACGCCGAAGCCGTCGGCAAATGGACGATGCCCGACCCGATTGCTCCCGAAGGCGTCATGGGCGTCGAGATCATGGTCGAAGGCGCAGCCAGGTCGATCAACATGGCGACGCTGGTCTACACCTCGTGGGAGCTTCAGGGCGAGGCGGACAAAATCCTGCTCAAGGGCCAGAGCCTCGGCAACGGCCAGACCATCGACTTCACCCAGACGGGCATGATCGCCAAAACGGCCGACGGGAACTACACCCTCACGATCGAGGGCACGGGCACGGTCTACACCAAGGCCAAGCAGTAAACAGCTTTCCGCCCCGAAAAGCCAGCGCCTCCGGACTTCCGGGGGCGCTTTCGTTTCCGGGAGGGTCCGGCGTCCGTTTTTCCCCGAAAATAGCGGCTCCGACGCTTGCTAAATCCGTGCTAAATGCGTAAATTTGTGGCTACTAACCCGTTTATCCGAACCATGAACAAAATTCTGACGGGAGCCTTGCTGCTCCTCTTTTCCTCCAGCGCCGCGGCGCAGACACCCCGCGACTCGATTGCATTCGCCACCGCCCAATGGCGCACGGCCAACCTCGGCGGCGGCGCCGAATGCCGCTACGCCCAGATCGACATGTTCGGGTCGCGGCAGAGCATCTCCGTCGCCACCTACCCCGGACGCAGGTTCACCACCTCGATCGTCCACCTCGACCGCAGGGCCGAGTCCACGAGCGATCTGGGGAAGGCCGCCGGCGCGGAGATCGCCGTCAACGGCAGCTACTTCAACGTCAAAACCTTCGAACCGGTCACCTTCGTCCTGCTCGACAGGAAGATCGTGGGACGCACCACCCCCGAGGAGGCATTCCGCACCAACGGCGTCATCGCCTTCAAGGACCGCAAGGGCCGCCGGATGGAGATCTTCCCGTGCGACACGACGCAGTATGCCGACGTGGCGCGCCGCTACCGCTCGGCGCTGGCCGCAGGCCCGGTGCTGATCGACGGCGGCAAGGTGGTCGAATACACCTCCGGGAGCAGTTTCTACACGCGCCGCCATCCCCGGACGCTGATCGGCAAACGGGCCGACGGCACGGTGGTGATGGCCGTGATCGACGGGCGTTTCAAAGGCCAGGGCGACGGCGCGACCATCGCCGAAACAGCCTACATCGCACGCCAGTTAGGTCTTACCGAGGCGCTGAACCTCGACGGCGGCGGCTCCTCGACGCTCTGGACGGCGCAGGAAGGCGTCCTCAACCATCCCTACGACAACCGCCGCTTCGACCACGAGGGCGAGCGCGGGGTCCCCAACTGCATCGTGGTCCGCAGGTGACCGGCCAGCGGCCCTGAATCAAAGAACGCGGTTTGATGAAGTTGCATCAAACCGCGTTCTCATTTAACCCGACCGTCCTTATTGCTTCGACTGCACGTACTGTTCGTACAACCGGTCGTAACAAGCCTTCAACTGCGGGAACTCCGCCTTCTTCACCTCGTACATGAAGACGCCCCGGTAGTGCGCATCCTCGTACAGGGCCTTCAGGATCGCCGTCCAGTCGTTGTCGCCCCGGCCCTGGCCCGGCAGTTCGTGACACTCGTTGCGGCCGTCGCCGTCGCTGACGTGAATCGTCCTCACCCGGCGTCCGAGCGCACTGATCAGCAGTTCGGGATTGTCGATGTGGTTGGTGTCGACCGCGGCGTCCACCTCCCGGGGCACGAGCGACATGATGTGCAGCACCTCTTCGACCGTACGGCCCAGCGGGCGTTCGTAGTTCCCGTCCTTGACCAGTTCGTAGCCCAGCATGTTCTCGATCACCACCCGGGCGCCGATCTTCTTCGCATCGGGAAGCAGCTCCCCGACCGAGCGCACCAGCTGCGCGATCCGCGCGTCGCGCTCCCCGTGCCCGAGATACCAGCTCGGGTGGAACAGCACGATCCGCGGCGACAGGATCTTGCAGAAGCGCAGCACGCGGCGGTGCAGTTCGACACTTCGCTGCCGCACGGCCTCGTCCGTCTGCGAGAGGTCGATCTCGCGGCCGAAAGGCATGTGCACCGACCAGATTTCGATTCCGGCGCGCTTGAGGTCGCGCTTCAGCTGACGGCAGCGCGCCTCGATCTGCCGATCGTCGGTCATCTCCTTGTTCAGGAACAGCGTCGACGCGCTGATCTCGATGGCGTCGATGCCAGCCCTCTTCGCCTCGGCGAAGGTTTCGTAGGTCCAGTTCGTCACCGGGCCGAAAATCCCGGACGAGGAACCCACCTTCAGCCGCGGCTGCTGCCCGGCAAACACCGGGATTGTGCATAGGACTGCAAGCAGCAGCAGTCCGGTTCTGTAAAGTTTCATAACTGTAAAGATCATAAAAAAGTCGGGCCGATGCAAAACCGCACCTCCTTGCGGGGGGGGGCGGCCGGACGCCGCGACAGATAAAAGGGGCGTTACGACCCCAAAGATACAAAAAAAAAGGGGCGCACCGAGAAAGCACGCCCCCTGTGAACAGATTTATTTCACGACGGCTCCGATCACCGTCTTGCCCGTGCGCGAAGCGCCGGTCTGGTCGATGGCGCTGACCGCCTCGCCGAAGGCCGGATCGAGCGTCTCGCCCAGGATCTTCAGCTCCGAAGCGGACATGCCGTACTGGCGCGCCGGATTCGCGTCGCCGAGCAGCACGCAGGTCTTCGTCGCACCGCCGTTGTCGCCCAGCGGGCTGAGCATCGAGGCAGGATCGAACGCCGCGCCTGCGACAGCCATACCATCGGCATTGTAGACCGTGCCTCCGATAATGGAGTTGGCGACCTTGTAGCTGGCGTCCTTGAACCAGGCGACATCGTCGGCCGCGCCGTCCGTCGTATTGCCCGAGATCAGCGTATTGTAGACCTCGATGGCCCCTCCGACGGCAGCCTGCTGCAATCCCGCGCCGTTTCCGGCCGTCACCGTCGTGTTGCCGGCAATCGTACAGCTGACGATCACCGCCTTGCTCGGCTTGGCCGCCGTGCCGTAGACCGCGATACCGCCGCCCTTTCCGGAATGGTTGCCGCAGACCGTCGAATTGACGATCACCAGGTTGCCGTTTTCGCGGACGTAGATACCGCCGCCGTTTAGGGTCGCATGCTCGGGATTGACGCTGTTGCCCGAAATCGTGGTGTTGCTGATCAGCACATTGGTCTTGCCGCCCGTGTCGCCGAAGACGTAGATACAGGGAGCTACGCCCGACGCCTTGTTGTTGCTGAACGTACAGTTGTTGATCCGCAGCAGTTTGGCTCCGTCGGCCCACAGGCCGCCGCAGTTGTACGTCGTCGTCGACTTGGTCGCATTGTCGGCAACCACGCAGTTGTCGAACAACGCCTCGGCTCCGGCGTCGACACGGATGGCGCCCATGCGGATGTCCGTATTGTCGACGATCTTGCAGTTGAGGATGTCCACCGTCGCGTTGCCGATGAAAATGCCCGCGCCGTAACTCTGGTAGAACTTCACGCCGCCTATCGTCGTGCTGCCCACCGATCCGAACTGCGACGAACCGTTCTTGATCGTGAATCCGTCGAGCGAAGCCTTCATGCCGTTCATCTTGGCCGCCGTCACCGCAACCACGTGGCATACGGCGTGGTCGCCGTCCAGAATCGTCTCGTTCGCCACGGGATCAGCCACGGCGCCCTCGGCCGCATCGGCCGGATAGCCGCCGATCATCGAGAAGTTGCTGTGGATTTCGAACGTGTTGTCCAGCGCGGTCTTCATGCCCGTCAGCGGAACCGAAGGCACGTAGGAACCCGCAGCCACATGGATCACGTCGCCGTTCATCGCCTGGTCGATCGCGTTGGCCAGCGTGGTCGCCGTCTCCCATGTCAGGCCGTCCTTGTCGGCCGAGCCGTCGGTCTTGACATAGTAGTGCGTCGCCAGGTCCGAAGCGCTCGCAGCGGCCTGCGTCACGGGCAGCGTGACGTTCTCGCCCTTGATGACATAGGCCGAGATCGTCGCCGTGCGTTCGTCGAGCGTACGGTTTGCGGCCACGGTCACCGTGATCGTGGCGTCGCCCTGTCCGTACGACGGATCGAACGACACCCAGTCCTTGTCGCATTCGATGCGCCACGGAAGGTTCGATTTGATCGAAAGTTCGTAGTCCTTGGTGGCCTTCTCCGCGGTGATGCTCGTCTCCACGAACGACAGTTCGGGCGTCTCGGGAGTAAAGGCCGTATCGTCGCTAAAATCCTGGCAGGCTCCCAGCGCCGCGCATGCGGCCGTCAGGAGCAGGTATTGAAATATCGTTTTCATCGGTTCCGTCTTTTATTGTTCAACAATCGCCAATCCGGTCGCCACCTTGCGCATGACCCCGCCCTGGTCGGTCGGCCAGTTCAGCAGTTTGAGTTCGCCCTCCGCGCCGTCGCGAGCGATGAAGGTCGACGAGCCGCCGCCGTCGAGGTTGAGCGCGTCGCAGGCTCCGCAGGCCGACATCAGGTTCATCAGGTCCAGCAGGTCGGCGCCATTCGAATAGTAGAAGTTACGGCCGTCGACCACCATCAGGTAGACCTCCTTGCCGTCCTGCGACACGCCGATCGCCGTACGCGGTTCCATCTTCGCCACCGGCATCGTGTTGCCGCTCTGGTCCAGCTGCTCGCCGTTCTTGAGCAGCAGCGTGCCGAGGCCGCAGACTGCTTCGCGGACGATGTCCTTGTGAAGAGCGTACTCCTCCTCCGTGAAGCAGCAGGCCTCGTTGTCCTTCGTGATCACGAAGACGTTGCAGTCCGTACGGCTGAACGAAGTCTTCACCGCCACGCCGTCGCGGTAACATACGCCGTAGGGGATGTAGGTCGTATTGAAGAAGTCGGCGTTCGTGCCGCCCAAGACCTTCTTCCCGTTCTTCTGCATCGCCTCGAGCTGCTTCATAATCGTCTGGCCGGTGCCCACCTGGTTCTTGTCGTCGGCGAGCGTCGTGCGCAGGGTGATTTTGTCGCTCAGGGCGATCTTGAACAGGAACAGCTGCATGGCCAGTCCGTCGTCGGCCAGAAATGCCATCTCCAGCACGTCCACGCCGTCGGCCAGGTTGTAGGTCCTGTCGCTCTTCACGTGAGCCACATACCCGTTCGATCCGTCGACGATGCTCTGTCCCCAGGCCGTCTGGGCGGTCGTGTCGAACTTGGCGTATTCGTCGAAAGCATTCGAATTGTCGCACGCAGCAAGCAGCCACACGCACAACAGCATTCCGATCATATATCTGTATGTTTTCATCGTTTTATCGTTTTATGCATATTGGACAATCCCGCTAATAACCCGGATTATTCGGTTTGAGGTTCGGATTGTAAAGCAACTCCCGGCTCGGAAGCGGCATCAGGCACTGGTAGTCCTTCGTGCCGAGCGTCTGCGTAGCCTTTCCGGTCCGCACGAGGTCGTACCAGCGGAAACCCTCGGCGAGGAACTCCAGACGGCGCTCCTGAAGCACCGCGTCGAGAAAATCGGCTTCGTTCCCCGGACTCACCCTGTCGAGGCCGCGCTTTTCCCGCAGTTCGTTGAGACGATCCAGACCTCCGTTCAGCCCCTGCGCCTCGGCGCTGATCAGGTACATTTCGGCCAGACGCGAAATCACCACGGGGTCCGACCCGGTCTGCCCGCTGGGGTATTTGTTGACGAAGTTCAGGTTGTCGAGCGTGGTGATCGACACCTCCTTGCGCAGGTCGTTGTCGGCGTACATCGTCATCACGTCGCCCGCGGGACGGTAGTTGTAACTGCCCTTGTTGGGGTGGTTGTAGGAGTAGAACTGGTTGGAAATCTTGATCGACGAACCGTCCTCGGTCAGGCACGAGAAGGCGAAGATCACCTCCTTGTTGGCCTTCGAGCGGAAAATCTTGTCGAAGTCGTCGAGTGCGTAGTTCGGATTGGCGATCAGGCTCTCGGCCAACTCCTTGGCCTCTCCCTTCTTGCCCAGATAGAGTTTCACGCGCGCTTTCAGGGCCGTCACGGCGGCGGGCGACACGTAGTAGAAACTGTCGGCGCTCAACCCGTTCAGGAAGCCCGAAGCCGCGTCGAGATCCTCCTCGACCAGCTCCCAGGCCATCGAGGCCGGGTCGCGCGAAACCTTGGCCTGGGTGTTCTGCCGCAGGACGGGCACGTCGCCGAAGCGGGTCACCAGACAGAGGTAAATATACGCCCGGAAATAGCGGCACTCGCCCAGCACCCGGTTCCGCGTGGGGCTGTCGGCCAGCCCCTCGGCGATCGACATGACGTTGTTCACCTGCAAAAGCGCCTTGTAGTAGCCGTTCCACTGGCTGCTGACAAACGTATGCAGCGCATTGGAAAGCGAGTTGATCAGGTCGATCGGGCGGCCCGTGCTGGTCATCAGCTCACCGCCGAAGAGGTCGAACGCGATGTAGGAGTAGTAGGTAGGTCCCTCCTGAACCTTATTGTACATTCCGATGCGCAGCGCCTCGATGTCGTCGGAGCCGACCACCGTCGGGGAGACCGCCGAATGCGGCTCGATGTCGAGCATGCCGCTGCAAGCACCCATCAGGGGCAGCAGGGCAAACAAGATGATTTTATGCAACGATTTCATGATTGTCGGATTTAGAAAGTGATGTTTACGCCTAACTTGAAGATGCGCGGCTGGGGAACGCCGTCGTTATCCTCGCCGTAGAAGCGCGGATCGAGATTGACGCTCGTCTCGGGGTCCCAGCCGGGATAGCGCGAGCAGAGGAAGACGTTGTCGCCCTGGGCATAGACCCGGAGTCCCTTGAGGTGGATTTTCGAAACCAGCCGCTGCGGGAAGGTGTATCCCAGCGTCACCGAGCGCAGGCGGATGAACGAACCGTCGGTCAGGTACATCGTCGAGTTCTTGCCGTTCCAGCCGCTGTACGAGTAGATCGCGCGCGGGTATTTGTCCGACGTGCCGGGTCCCGTCCAGCGGTTGTCGGCATAGGCTTTCAGCAGCGAGCGGGTATGGCCGGGCTTGGAGCCGGGGATCATCCACGACGCATACACGTCGTTTCCGTAGCTGTACGTAAAGAAGAGGCTCAATTCCAGCCCTTTGTACTTGAAGGTGTTGTTCCAGCCGCCCGAGAATTTGGGGTTGGGGTTGCCCGTGACGATACGGTCGTCGTCCGTGATGTTCCCGTCGCCGTTGCGGTCCCAGTACTTGACGTCGCCGGCGCGCACACCCTTGTCGTAGAGCGCCTGCGGCACCTCGCCGTCGTACTGGTAGATGCCGTCCGTGCGGAAGATGTACCACGAACCCACCGTCCGTCCGAGTTTCAGCGCGCGGTTGGCGCCGATCGACAGCAGGTCGTCTTCGAGCAGCGACGTCAGCTTGTTGACGTTGCGGGCGATATTGAACGACGAACTCCACAGCACCTTGCCCAGATTGAGGTGGGTGTTGATCGTGAACTCGACACCCTTGTTGCGCATCGACCCGATGTTGCTCAGGATCGAGGTCTCGCCCGTCGTGGCGTGCACGGGCTTCGAGTAGAGCAGGTTGTTCGTGTTCTTCAGGTAAACGTCGGCGATCATGTTGATCTTGCCGCCCAGGAAGCTCAGGTCGAATCCGGCGTTGTACTGGTCGGCGGTCTCCCACGTCAGACGGTCGTTGCCGCTCGACGAAATGGCAATGCCGCTCTGGCCGCCGTAGTTGACGCCGCCGCTGATCAGGGCCTGCCAGCCGTAGTTGCTGATTCCGTCCTGGTTACCCGTGCGGCCATAGCTGGCGCGGATCTTCAGGTCGGTCTTCTCGGCGTTCCAGAACGACTCGTTCGAGACGTTCCAGCCGACCGACACCGAGGGGAACCAGCCCCAGCGGCAGTCGGGCGCGAAGCGCGACGAACCGTCGGTACGGATCGTGGCATTGACCACGTAACGGTCCTTGTAGGCGAGGCTCAAACGGGCGAAATAGGATTCGATGGCATATTCCGACAGTCCGGCGCTGGCATCGACGATGTTGGCGGCCACGCTCGCCACGTCGAACGCCGGCGAGGGATAGTTCTGCGCATCAATGTACGACGTGCGGCTCCTGGTCTTGAGGAACGAGTGACCCACCATGGCCCCGAGTTCGAAATCTTCGCCGATCTTGCGGTTATAGTTGGCGTAGAGGTCGATCGTGTTGGTCATCACGAACCGGTTCCGGTCCAGGATGCGGCCCTTGTCGGCGGCATAGGGGTGGTTCTGATTGTAATAGATGTAGTCATAGGTGTAGGCCGAGTCGT
This sequence comes from Alistipes sp. 56_sp_Nov_56_25, assembly GCF_001915285.1. NCBI lineage: Bacteria > Pseudomonadati > Bacteroidota > Bacteroidia > Bacteroidales > Rikenellaceae > Alistipes > Alistipes sp. 56_sp_Nov_56_25. The sequence continues at coordinate 22,315 of NZ_MNQF01000015.1, read as the reverse complement.
TGTTGTACGACGCCCTGACCGTCAGGCCCTTGATGATCTGCGCCTCGGCCCAGAACGAACCGATGAAGCGGTAGTTGTCCGTATAGGAGGTCTCCTCGGAGAGAATCTGCACGGCATTGTGCAGCAGCAGTTCGTCGGTTCCGCCCGTGTAATAGCCGCCGTTGGGTTTGTAGGGACGGTCGAAGGGACGCTGCTGCACGGCGCGTCCGATGATCGTCGATCCGAGATTGGCTCCCGGGATACGGTTGTTGTGCAGGTAGTTGCCGCTGATGTTGGCGCCCACCTTCAGCCATTTGAACATTTCGTGGTTGATGTTCGACTTGAGGTTGACCTTCGAGATGTCGTTCGTCTTGATGACGCCCTCCTGGTAGTTGTAGCTGCCCGAAAGGTAGTATTTGGTCTTGGCGTTGCCGCCCGAAAACGACAGGTCGAGGTAGTGCGACTGCCCGAGCCGGGTGATCAGGTCGAGCCAGTCGGTGTCGGGCATGTCTCCGTAGGGATTGCGGATGGGCTTGACATATCCCGAGCTGTTGACCGTGAAGCCGTTCTGGCGGTTGTAGTTGTCGACGCCCTCGTTGAAGACCTCGACGTACTGCTTCGAACCGACGTATTCGCGGCGCCCGGTGTTGGGAAACTGCGTGATGCTGAAGCCGTAGTTGACCTTGACCTCCGATTTGCCCTCGCGGCCCTGCTTGGTGGTGATCAGCACGACGCCGTTGGTGGCGCGCGAGCCGTAGATCGCGGCCGAAGCGGCGTCCTTCAGCACCTCGATCGACTCGATGTCCGTGAGGTTGAGCGTCGCCAGCGAACTCATGTTCTCGCCGAACGAATAGAGCGACGCCGAGTTGTTCGACAGCGGAATGCCGTCGATCACGTAAAGCGGCTCGTTGCTGGCGCTGAGCGACGACGAACCGCGGATGCTCATCTTCTCGGCCGAGCCGAGGTTACCCGAACTGGTCGAGATCGACACGCCGGCGATGCGGCCCTGAAGGAGTTCCGAGGGCGACATCACGCTGCGCATGTTCTCCTCGGTGGGCTTGAACTGGCTGATGGCGTTGGTCACCAGGCTGCGGCGCTGCGTGCCGTAACCGACCACGACCACCTCGTCGAGGGCCATGTTGTCGTTTTCGAGCCGGACCTCATAGAACCGTGCCGGATCGTCCACCGCAACCTCCCTGGTCTTCAGGCCGAGGTAGGAGACGATCAGGCGGACATCCGTGCGCGCCCCGATCCGTACGGAGAACGAGCCGTCGAGGTCGGTGGTGGCGCCGATCGTCGTGCCGTCGACGATCACCGTGGCGCCGGTGATCGGATTCCCGGCGCTGTCTTTCACGACGCCCTTCACGACGGCATTGACCGAAGCGCGGGCCGCGGCGTCCCGCTTCGCGGGGACGGACATGATGGCGATCATCTTGCCCTCGACGCTGCTCACGACGTTCTGTCCGGCGAACATCTTCCCGACGACCGCGCCGATCTCCTCGTTTTTGACATCGAGGGTGATCTTCTTGTTCACATCGGCATCCTTCGTCTTGATGACGAACGAGTAGCCGTAATCCTTTTGCAGGCGTTCGATCGCCGCCTTGACGGTCGCATTGCGGACCGACAGGCTCACCTTCTGGGCCGAGGCCGCGGAGGCCTGGAACAGGAAGCACAGAAGTGCGGCAAGCGTGATCAAACTTTTGACGGAAGGTAAAAGTTTATTCATTACGTTAAGATTTGAAGTTTTGAGAAATAGGTCATTAAAGATTCCGTTCGTTCTGTGTACTACATGATATGGTTATTTTAGGGGTGGCGATATGTAATATACCTCGGCTTCCCTGCGCACCGAGAAAAGGCGGTCCTTGTTGAGCGCATCGAGGATTTCGTCGAGCGACTCCTCGTTGACGAACGAGGCGTAGTAGGTCTCGTCGCACAGCGATTTGTCCGTGACGACGATCTCGACGGCGAAGTGGCGGCGCAGGTCGGCGACGATGTCGCCCAGGGTCTGCTCCACGAAGAAGAAGTTGTCGTTGTCGATCCAGTTCGCATAGGAATCGGGATCGAAATTGAGGAAGTCGATGTGATTGTTGGTCTTGTTGAAACGGAGGATGTCTCCGGGCTCGAGGGTGAGTTTCCCGTTCATCTTCGACGCCTTGATGCCTACCGACACCTTGCCGCGCACCAGACTCACCTCCGACTTGGCATCCTCCTGATAGGATTTGAGGTTGAACTGCGTGCCGAGCACCTTCACCTCCAGCCGGTCGGCGGAGACGATGAACGGGCGGTCCTCGTCGCGGCGGACGTCGGCGAACATCTCGCCCGACAGGTAGACCTGCCTCATCGAGCGGTTGAACTGCTTGGGATAGATGAGTTTCGTACCGGCGTTGAGCCACACGTGCGTGCTGTCGGGCAGCACGATCTCGCGGCGCTCGCCCATGCCGGCATAGACCTCCACCCACTCGCGCGGGGTGTTGGCCTGATGCCTGTAATGGAGCGCCAGAACGACGGCGGCAACGGCGGCGGCGTATTCGATTATACGGAGGGACCACCGCCACCGCCGGAGGTTACCGCTGCGGGGGGGGGAATTCGGGGCGGGGCATGCCGCGAGGATCGAGTCCAGCTTACGCCGCACGCGCTCCTTGCCCTCGGGATCGTACTCGGTCTCGGTGGCGTCCAGCAGGTCGCTGAACAGCTGGTCCAGCCCCGGGTCCTTCAGCCGCTCCCGCAGCCACATGCGCACCTGCTGCGCCTCGGCTTCCGTGCAGTTGTCCCGCATGTAGGCAAGCAGCTGTTCACGCGACATATTTTTCTTGGTATCCATAGGTTTCGTCTTGTTTTCAGAAGAACAGCACAAAAAAGAGCGTCACGACGGAGATCGTCTTGCGGATCTGCTTGATCGCCAGGTCGACGTGCTTTTCGACCGTGCGGATCGAGAGGTTCAGCGCCCGGGCGATCTCGGCATTGGTCATGTTGCGGTCGTAGCGCATGGCGAATATCTCGCGCCGCTTGTCGGGCATCGAACGCATCACCGAGTCGATGAACCCGACCCGTTCGCGCACGTCCACGTAGTCGTAAATGTCCGTATCGCCGTCGGCGACGTTGAGCATCGCATCGTTGATGTCGCTGCGCAGCATGTTGTACCGCAGCCGCATGTAGTCGAAAAGTTCGTTGCGCGTGGCGACCAGCAGGTAGTTGCGCACCGACAGTTCGGGATTGACCTGCTCCTTGCGCATCCACATTTTGACGAAGACGTTCTGGATGATGTCCTCCGCCACGGAAGAGTCCTTGACGATATGCCTGGCGAAGGTGTGCAGCAGGTCGTAGTAGCGGTCGAAAAGCACTCCGAAGGCTGCCTTGTCGCCGCCGCGCATCATCACGACAAGCTCCGAATCCCGTAAACGATTCTGCATGCCCGTCAGTATTTGCTCATGTCCGTAACCGCATAGGGCGTCCGGCAGGCCTCCAGCGCCGCCCGGATCGCCACCGGGGCGTTGGCGTCGGTAACCGGCGTCGAATAACCCGTCGTCGAGGTGCTGGAGGTCGAATAGCGGTAGCCGTTTCCCTCGACGCTGACGCCCGTGCAGGGCGTGACGAGCGTCCGGAACACCGTCGCGGCGGCCGCGTAACGGCTGATTCCGTAGTCCATGTGGTAGGAGTCGCGCGTGAGGTCCATCCCGTTGTCCCTGTTCAGCGACGAGGTCCGCAGATTCTGGAGCGACGTTCCCGAGGGGATCACGATGTCGATACAGGTCTGGGCGGTGATTTTCCGCACCTGGGCCACGATCGCCTCGAACATCGCCTGCTGGTTGGCGAAATACTTCGGATAATGGGAGTGGTAGGCTCCGTAGGCCTGGGCCATGATGTAGCCGATCGTGGGCCGGTCGAGGGGCTGCGCCTGCTGGATGTAGTCGCAAAGTCCGGAAATCGCGCCCCGCTCGGTCTCGTCCCACTCCCACGCATAGTACGAACCGGTGTGCTCCTGCAACGTCACGATGTCCCACGTATCCGACTCGACGATGCTCTTGAGCGAACGGTTCAGCGTCCCTTCGTTCTCCCACTTCGTCGCTCCCGGCTCGCAGTAATAATAGGTGCAGATGTCCGGCGCGGCATAGTTCTCGAAAAATTCGGGCAGCTTATAGCCGCCGTGATAGGCCCGCACCATCCGGACATGGGTGATTCCGGCGCTTTTCAACATGCCCGGCAGATGCTCCGTGGCATCGACCGTAAAACTGTTGCCGATAAAAAGTATCTTGAGGGATTTGCCTCCCGCCGGCAGCGGCGGGGTGAACGAGCCGTTAAGCTCGCTCCCGATCCGGATCACCTCGCCGTCGGCGAAGACGAAACAGACGTATTTCCCCGTGTCGAGCACGCAGCGCAGCGCAACGGCTCCGTCCGCAGGAGCGGCCGTGCCCGTGTCGGCCCCGTCGAAAGCGATCGTTCCGCCGGCCGTCAGCGTCACCGCGGGCGACGCCCCGCCCCGCAGGGCCTCCGCGTCGGCTTTCACCGGCGTCGCAACGCCGTCGGCCGCCCAGTAACCGCCGCCGTTCACCGTAAAGAAGGGAATCGCCTCTTTCCGAACGCCCCGCGTCGCGGCGCCCTTGAAGCCGAACTTCAGCACCCCTCCGGCGGTCGTCGTCACCGACTCGGCGTAATTGCAGGCTTCAACGCGCGCTTTCAGGTAGGCTTTCATCTCGTCGGTCGAGCCGAACAGGTCGACCGACTCCTCCCCGGAGACCTTTTGGGTGACGGGCACGACGGCCGGTTCCGCACCGCCGTATGCGATCGTCAGCGACGAGGTGCGCTGCTGCGCCAAAGGATTCGCCTGCGCGGTGATTCCGACCTTCGCACTCCCCGTGCCTTCCGCCGGAACGGCTTCCAGCCACTCGTCGTCGCACACGATCGTCCAATGCCCCGTCGTCGAGATGCTCAACTGCAAGGTCGTTTTCCCGGCCTCGAAATTCAGCGAAGCCGGAACCGCATAGAATCTGACATCGGGATTTCCGTCGTCGTCCTTGCCGGAAGAGCAGCCGGCGGCGGCCGCAAACAAGGTGAAAATCAGCAGGTGAAAAAGAAGTTTCTTCATAAGTTCATCAGGTCGGTTATAATAAGTACGAATGAGGCGAACCCTCTACGTAACCGAAAATGCAATTTCACGGAAATGAAACACGGCCCCCGGAACCGGAGCGGTGAATAAGGCGAAATAAAACTCCGGACGGGAACCGGAGGCCTGCTTTCAGCCCCGGTTCCCGTCCGATCGCTCCGTAAGGTCATCCCCGAACGGATTATGGATTCAATCGGTTTATCCGTTTCCGGAACATTCCGGCAAGCTGCCGGTGATTTCGGCCACCCGCCGGGCCGCCATTTCGGGCGTAACGGCTTTCAGGCAGCGGTAGTCGCCGTAGCGGCAGGGCTTGTTGCCGAAGACCGAGCAGGGACGGCACGCCATGTCGGCCTGCAAAACGTTCCCGGACGAAACCCCGTAGCCCAGAAAACCCAGCCCGGGATGCGTCGCGCCCCATACCGACACCACGGGCGTCGCGACGAGCGACGCCAGGTGCATCACCAGCGAATCCATCGTCACCACGCAGTCCAGGTTGGCGATAAGGTCCATCTCCCCGGCGAAACGGACCTTGCCGTACAAGGCCGTGACGTTGGGATACGTGCGTTCCATCTCCTCGGCGAACGCCTGTTCGGCGCCTCCGCCTCCGTGGATGAAAACCCGCCCGTAACGCTCCGAGAGCATCCGCACGAGTTCGCGGCTCTGCTCCTCGGGATAGGTCTTGCCCCGGTGTGCGGAGAAGGGTGCGAAGCCCACCCACACGCCGTGTTTCTCCCCGAAGGGATTGGGGCGGTCCCGGCGCACGGCGGGCGCAGGGTCGTCCAGCACGAATCCCAGCTTCCGGAAAACGTCGCAGTAGCGCAGCACCGTGTGGCGCAACGGCTCCATGCCGCGGCCGCCGCAGCGGATGAACGCCCGTTTCCCGGCGCGCCCCTTGTCGATATGCGCCGCCGGAACGCCGTGCAGACGCATCGCGAGGCGGAACGCCTTCGAGCGCAGCACGTCGTGCACGTCGGCCACGGCGTCCACGCCCAGCCTCCGGGCCTGGGCGGCCAGCCGCCACATTCCCGCCAGGGAGTGATGGGCGCCTTTTACATCGACGTCGAGAAACCCGACATCCAGCCCTGCGAAAAAGGGCCTGAACATGGCCTGCGTGGCCACCGTGACCCGCAGATCGGGATAAGCGGCCGTCAGCGCACGGAGCGCATGCGGCAGCATCGCCACGTCGCCCATCGCCGAGGTGCGCATCACCAGCAGGTGACACGGAACCGGCGCGCCGCTCCCGGCCGCCGCACCGCCCGCTCGTTCCCCGTTCGGGAGGCCGTTCGCCGTCCCCACGCTATTTTTTCTGCCCATAGAGCACCGGATTCAGTGCCGGGTCGTTGTACATTTTCATCTGTTTGTAGGTCTTCATGTACTTGCGGCCCGCCTCGATGTCCTCGATCAGCTCTTCGATGGCCTGCGAAAGGTCGACCTGCTGCGCGAGCAGCACGTCCAGCTTCTTCCGGCAGGCCGCGCGATGCGCGTCGTCCACGTCCGTACGCTCCGCCTCGCGCGCCATGTGGTAAATCTTCAGGGCGAGGATCGACAGGCGGTCGATGGCCCACGCCGGGGTCTCGGTGTTGAGCCGGGCGCCTTCGGCAGGCGTTACGTCCTTGTATTTGTCCAGCAGGTAGGAGTCCACGTACTCCACCATGTCCGTACGGTCCTGATTCGATTTGTCGATGCGGCGCTTGATGAGAAGCGCCTCCGCGGGGTCGATGGCCGGGTCGCGGATAATGTCCTCCAAGTGCCACTGCACCGTGTCGATCCAGTTCTTGTGGTAGAGCAAATGGTCGATCGTGCCCGGCGCGTAGGGATTGTCGATGGGATGGTCCACATCGTCCCAGCGGTGATACTCCTCGATGGACCGGTTGAAAATACGGTTCGCGTTTTCGGTAAACATAGCTTGCGGTTTTATAGTATTATTGGATTTTTCACCGGAAAATCATACCTTTGTCGGTAACGATTAAACAAAGATAATGACTTTTTCCAAAAAAGCAATACTCCTCTCCGGAATTCTCCTCTGCATCTCCGTGCAGCTCGGGGCGCAGGTGCGCCAGACGCGCGAAGAGTACATCAGCCGCTACATGCCCATCGCCATCGCCCACATGGAGCGCTACGGAATCCCCGCGAGCATCACCATGGCGCAGGGAATCCTCGAATCGGACTGCGGCAACAGCCTGCTGTCGATGAAGTCGAACAACCACTTCGGCATCAAGTGCAAGCGCAACTGGACGGGCGACAAGGTCTACCACGACGACGACGCCAAGGGCGAATGCTTCCGCTCCTACCCCTCGGTCGAGGCGTCGTACCGGGACCACGCCGAATTCCTCGACTCGCAGCCCCGCTACGACTCGCTGTTCGCCTACTCCTCCGACGATTACAAGAGCTGGGCGCGGGGTCTCAAGGCCGCGGGCTACGCCACGGCCCCCGACTACGCGCAGCGGCTCATCCGCATCATCGAGGAGAACCAGCTCTTCCTGCTCGACCGGCCCGACGGCGCACGGCTCTACGCCTCGCGCTACGGCCTGAAACGCGACCCCGAAGAGTGGTTCTCGTCGCAGAGCAGCGTGGAGGAACTGGCCCGGACCGAGGGGGCCGTCGACCCGGACAACTACCGCGTGACGATCAACGCCCACCAGGGTTACAACGTCTACGTCACCAACGGCGTGCACTACGTGCTGGCCAAGGAGAACGACACGTTCGAGAACATCGGGCGGAAGTTCCGCCTCTCGCCGCGCAACCTGCGCAAATTCAACGACCTGAAGGACAAGAAGGCCCAGCCGGTGCCGGGCGAGGCGGTCTACATCGAACGCAAGCGGAAACGCTGGGAGGGCAACTCCCGGCACCACATCTGCCGCCAGGGCGAAACGGCCTACTCCGTGGGCCAGTCCTACGCCATCCGCACGCGGTCGATCGAGAAACTCAACAAGCTCCGCAAGGACGAGGAGCTGGCCGCAGGACGCGAAATACGCATAAAATAAAACCTACATACCATGAAAACAACCCCGCTGAGAGCACAGATTCTCGACACCATCATCCGCAAGTCGACACTCAAACAACGGGTTTTCGACAACACCTTCGGAGCGTTCAACTCCCTGAAGGAGACGCTGCTGGAGATGGCCTCGGAGATGGACGACGAACTGGACGGCAAACTCGACCGCCGCGTGAGGCTCGAATACCGCGACCGCGGCAAGTTCGAGGCCCAGTTGCAGGTAGCCAACGACATCCTAATCTTCCAGATGCACACCGACGTCTTCGAGTTCGGCTCCGACCACCTCATCTGGCAAAACCCCTACGTGCAGGCCGACCGCGACAACTCCTACTGCGGACTTATCAACATCTACAACTTCCTGTCCGACTCGTTCAAATTCAACCGCAACGCCGACGAAGGCTACCTGATCGGCCGCATCTTCATCAACCGCGAACGCCGCTACTTCGCCGAAGGCAAGCAGCAGAACTCGATGCGGGCGATGGATTTCGGCAAGTCGGAGATCGGCCAGGAGGCGCTGGTCGCGATTCTCGAATCGGCGATCGGCTTCGCGCTGAACTTCGACCTGCTGATGCCGCCCTACGAGGAGAACAAACGCGTGACGGTGGACCAGTTCAACACCAAGATGGACAACTCGAAGTTCGTGACGGGCAAACGCCTCGGCTACGACTTCGACGTAGAGGACATTTAACGGGCCGAACACGGGAGGGGCTTCCGATTTTCACCGGGTCCCGCGTGCCGCAACGGCGGTTGCGGCACATGATCGCCGCTTTAGCGGCACGCCGTAAATCCGGCCCTTCCCCGAACCCCTCCTCCGGAGGGAACTTGCCGTACCGCGCCCCACGCATCGAACACAACTTTCAACACGTCATTTTCTCTTGAAAACCATTCTTTTCCCGCTAATAACCGCAGCGGCGCTCCTGACGGGCAGCGTCCGCGCCCAGAACGAATACGCCGAAATCGCCCGGCTGCGGGGGCTGAACGAATCGGTGCGCGGCATCCGCTCGATGGCCGACGGCGAACACTACACCACGCTCGAATCGAACGACATCGTCCGTTACAGCTACGCCTCCGCGGCTCCCGGCGAGAGCATGCTCCCCGCGCCCGCGCCGAACCTCGTCATCACCGACTACGCCTTCTCGCCCGACGAGCGGTCGATCCTCATTGCCTCGGGCCGCAAGCCGATCTACCGCCATTCGTACACCACCAGCTATTCACTCGTGCGCGACAACGCCGTGCGCCCCGTCCTGCGCGACGCCGAAGCGCCGCGCGACGCCTCCTTCTCGCCCGACGGGCAGAAGATCGCCTACTCGGACCGCAACGATCTCTACGTCTACGACATCGCCTCCCAGACCACGCGCCGCATCACCGACGACGGGGCGTGGAACGAGGTGATCAACGGCACGACCGACTGGGTCTACGAGGAGGAGTTCGGCGCAACGCGGGCCTACGCCTTCTCGCCCGACAGCCGCCGCATCGCCTACCTGCGTTTCGACGAGAGCGAAGTGCCGCTGATGGAGATGATGCGCTTCGACGGCAAACTCTACAACAGGGCCTATTCGTTCAAATACCCCAAGGCCGGGGAGCGCAACTCCGTGGTCCAGCTCTGGATCGCCGACCTCGAGACCGGCGCCAGGGAGCGCATCGACACGGGCGAGGAGACCGACCAGTACATTCCCCGCATCGGCTGGACGCCCGACGGACGGCCGTGGTACTACCGCCTCAACCGCCGCCAGAACACCTTCGAGATGATCGTCTGCGAACCCCACGGAGCGCAGCGCACGGTCTACGAGGAGCGGGCGCAGCAATATGTCGAGCGCGTGGACGACGGGACCGTGACCTTCGTCGACCGCGACCGTTTCCTCGTGCGGCAGGAGAGCCACACGGGCTTCATGCACCTCTACCTGTACAGCCTCCGCCGGGGCATCCTCGAACAGGTGACCAAAGGCCCGTGGGAGGTGACCCAGCTCGTGGGAACCGACGGCAGGCGCGTGTGGTTCCTCTCGACCGAGACCTCGCCGCTGCGCCGCAACCTGTACAGCGTGCGCCTCGACGGCAAGGACAAACAGCGTCTCACCACGGGCGAGGGCTACTACACCGCAGCCCCGAGCGCCGGGATGAAATACTTCATCACCACCTTTTCCAACGCCTCGACCCCCAACGTCACGGAGGTCTGCGACGCCGCCGGGAAACCCGTCCGCACGCTGGCCGACAGTCGCCGCCTGCGCGAAGAACTGGCCGCCGCCGACCGCCCCGTGAAGGAGTTCTTCACCTTCACGACCGAGCGCGGCGACACGCTCAACGCCTATATGGTCAAGCCCCGCGGCTTCGATCCCTCGCAGCGTTACCCCGTATTGCTGACCCAGTATTCGGGTCCCGGCTCGCAGTCCGTGCGCGACCGCTGGTCACTGGACTGGGAGGACGCCCTCGCCGACAAAGGCTACATCGTGGTCTGCGCCGACGGCCGCGGCACGGGATTCCGGGGCGAAAAGTTCAAGAAACTCACCTACGGACGCCTGGGGGCGCTGGAGGTCGAGGACCAGCTTTCGACCGCCCGCCACATGGCGGCGCAGCCCTGGGTCGACCCTGCGCGCATCGGCATCTACGGCTGGTCCTACGGCGGATTCATGGCCCTGAGCTGTGCGATGAAGGGCCTCGGGCTGTTCAAAATGGCCATCGCCGTGGCTCCCGTCACCTCGTGGCGTTATTACGACACGATCTACACCGAGATCTACAACAACCTTCCGCAGTACAACGCCGCGGGCTACGACGACAATTCGCCGATCAATTTCGCGCGGATGCTCGACGACCGGCGCACGCGGCTGCTGATCATCCACGGCACGGCCGACGATAACGTCCATTTCCAGAACACCGTCGAGATGACCCGGGCGCTCAACCGCGCCGGCAAACAGTACGACATGATGGTGTACCCCGACCAGAACCATTCGATGTTGCCCGACGCAACGGCACACATAAGACAAAAGATGATCGACTACACTCTGAAGAATTTATGACGTACACATTGCAACTCGAAACGCCCGTCGGCCCCGTGACGATCACGGCTACGGGCGAGGCTGTGACGCAGATCCGTTTCGGCACGGCAGTTCCGGAAGGCTCCGCGGCCGTCCCCGAAACCGCCGCCACACCCCTGCTGCTGAAGGCGGCGGCGCAGCTCCGGGAGTATTTCGCCGGCACGCGCCGCGACTTCTCGCTGCCGCTCGCACCCGCCGGAACGCCCTTCCAGCAATCCGTCTGGCAGGCGTTGCAAACCATCCTCTACGGCGAAACCCGCACCTACGGACATATCGCCATGCAGATCGGCCACAACAAATCGTTCCGCGCCGTCGGCATGGCCAACAACCGCAACCCCATCGTCATCGTCATTCCCTGCCACCGCGTCCTGGGTTACGACGGCAAGCTCACGGGCTACGCCGGAGGGCTCGACATCAAGGAGCGGCTGCTCGCCCTGGAAAAGCGGCGATAACGCACCCCGGCGGCAGGCCCGCAAACCCCAATCGCACCCGCACGAAAAAATGCGGGGCACGGTCTCCCGCGCCCCGCATCTGCATATCCCGCCGGGTCAAAGCCCGAACGCAAAGGCGTTGATGCCGTCGTAAACCGCGCTGACGATGCCCAGCAGCAGGACGCCTGCCATGCAGAGCGCGAGGCTGACGCGCGTGTAACGGTCGCTGCGGAACGCCGCGATCGGCGCGTCGCCGGGCATAATGTACATCGCCTTGACGATCAACAGGTAGTAATAGAGCGACACGACCGTGTTGACCAGCGCGATGAAGACCAGCAGGTGGAATCCGCCACTGAAAGCCGCGGCGAAGACGAAGAATTTCGAGAAGAACCCGGCGAAGGGCGGGATTCCCGCCAGCGAGAACAACGCCAGGGTCATCAGCAGCGCCAGGCGGGGATTAGTGCGGGAAAACCCGTTGTAGTCCTCCAGCGAGACCCTGCCGCCGCTGTGCTGCTCGACGGCGGACAGCACGCCGAACACCGCGAGGTTGGCGGCCATGTAGACCAGCACATAGAAGACCAGCGAGGTCATGCCGATGGCGCTGCCGCCGATGACGGCCAGCATGATGTATCCGGCCTGCGAGATGGACGAGAAGGCCATGAAACGCTTGAGGTCCTTCTGCCGGATGGCGAAGAGGTTCGCAACGGTGATGCTCGACACCGTCACGATCCAGAGCAGCGTCTGCCACTGTTCGGTCATCGGGGCGAACACCTTCACGAGCACCGTCAGCAGCACGAACGCCGCAGCGCCCTTCGAGACCACCGAAAGATAGGCAGTCACGTTCGTCGGCGCGCCCTGGTAGGCGTCCGCCGTCCAGAGGTGGAAGGGCACGAGCGAAATCTTGAAGCCGAGCCCCGAGAGGAAGAAGACCAGGGCCATCACCAGCAACGGCGAACCGTCGATGCGGGCGGCCATGTCGCCGAAATAGAGCGTCCCGGTCGTTCCGTAGAGGAACGAGATGCCGTAGAGCATCAGTCCGCTCGAGAACAGCGCGCAGAGGATGTATTTGGCCCCCGCCTCGGCCGAATAGCGTTTGTATTTGTCGAAGGCCACCAGACAGGCCATCGGGACCGAAGCCAGCTCCAGACCGATGAAGAACAGCAGGAAGTTGCCCGCGCCGATCATAAAATACATGCCCAGCAGCGTCGAGAGGGTCAGGATGTAGAATTCGCCCTGCTTGTGGCGCGTGTCCTCGCGGCGCAGCCACGTGTCGGACTGCAGGAAGACGATCAGCGCCCCGACGGAGAGCATGCTTTTAACGATGCCGTCCATCGGCGTATGGCAGAACATGCCGCCGAAGAGTTCGCCCCCCGCAGCCGGAACAAGGTTCACAACCACCTGCACGACCATCAGGCAGCAGACCACGGCCGAAAAGCGGCGGCGTGCGCGCTCCCCGGCCATGAGGTCGTAGAGGAACACGAAGACGAGAATCGCCGTGAGGGTCACTTCGGCCCGCATCAGCGTAAATATCGAGGTGTAATCCATAGTCGCTTAACTCAAAATATGTGCAATGATCTCCGCGACGCTGCCGCGGATCATGTCGCTCACCCACAGCGGCGCCAGACCCATGCCGGCGATGGCGACGACGAGGCAGACGACCGACAGCCGCTCGTCCCACGTGGCGTCCGAAAGCTTCAGGTGCTCGGGATTGTCGCACGTGCCGTAGAGGATTTTCCCGACGACGCGCAGGATGTAGACCGCCGTGATGACGATCGACGTGCAGGCGATGACGGTCACCACGCGGTGGAACGTGTCGGCGTTCATAAACGCGCCGTTGAAGATGGTCATTTCGGCCACGAAGCCGCTCAGGCCCGGCAGCCCGAGGTTGGCCAGACCCGCGATCACATACCCGACCGCGAGGAACGGCATCACCTTCATCAGCCCGCCCAGCTGGCGGATGTCCCGCGTGTGGGTGCGGCCGTAGATCATGCCGATCAGCGCGAAGAAGAGGGCCGTCATCAGGCCGTGGCTCAACATCTGGAGCACGGCGCCCGTACCGGCCGTGGTGTTCATCATCAAAACGGCGAACAGCACCAGTCCGCAGTGCGACACCGAGGAGTAGGCGTTGATGTACTTGAGGTCGGTCTGCACGCAGGCCGAGAAGGCGCCGTAGACGACGGAAATCGTTGTCAGGATGATAAATACCCAGCTCAATTCATGCGCCGCTTCGGGTAAAAGATACATAGCAACCCGGAAACAGCCGTATCCGCCCAGCTTCATCAGCACCCCGGCGTGAAGCATCGACACGGCCGTCGGGGCCGAGGCGTGGCCGTCGGGGCTCCACGTATGGAACGGGAACAGCGCGCCCAGCACGCCGAAACCCATGAACACCAGCGGGAACCAGATGCGCTGCTGGGCAACGGGAATGTTGTTCAGCGCGGCGATCTCCTGAATGTTCATCGTCGTGGCGCCCGCACCGAAGTAGATGCCCAGAATGCCGATCAGCAGCAACGCCGAACCGCCCATGAGCATCAGCGTCAGTTTCATGGCGGCGTATTCCTTGCGCCCGCTGCCCCAGACGCCGATCAGCAGGTACATCGGGATCAGCGCCACCTCGTAGAACAGGAACATCGTGAAGAGGTCGACCGAAATGAAGAACCCGAACACCCCCACGCTCAACAGGCAGAACCAGAGGAAGTAGGCTTTGACGTCGGTCTTCATCTGCCACGAGGCGAACGTGCCCGTGAAGACGATGACGGCTGACAGCAGGAGCATTGCCACCGAAATGCCGTCGACGCCCACGGCGTAGTGGATGTTGAGCGGCGCATACCAGACGCGGCTTTCGGTGAAGAGCATCTGCGCCGTCTCGCCCGCGCCGCGCAGCCCGAGGTACTGCACCACGAGCACGACGGCCAGCGCCACGAGCAGCGAAGAGCCTGCGACCATCACCGTGTGAATCTGCCGCGTGGACTTCGAGAGCCACAGACCCAGCATCATCACGAGCGGAACGGCGGGAAACAGAGATAGTATATTCATAACTCGTTCGGATTAACAGATTAGAAGAATCAGGATCGTGAGGCCCAGCGCACCGCCGAGGAACCAGATGCAGTAACGCTGCACGCTGCCGCTCTGCATGTCGCGGATGAGCCAGGCGGCGCCGTTGGCGCCCCAGGCGAGGAGATTCATAAAGCCGTCGACCACATGGCGGTCGAACCACGCAATGGGCGTCGAGATGCAGGCGAAAATCACCCGGTGGGTGATGAACTGGTAGACCTCGTCGATGTAGAACCGGCGATAGGCCGCGCGGTGCAGGCCGCTGAACGTCGCGGCCAGCCTGTCGGCCACGGGCTGCCGGTCGCGGGCGTACATCCACGTCGCCAGCGCGATGGCCGCAGCGGCGACGCAGAGGCTCACGGCGGCAACGCTCCGGTCGATATGGATGACATAGGGCGCGCCGTCACTCGACACGAACTCCCCGAAGGGGATGAATCCCGCCACGCAGGTCACCGCCGCCAGAAACACCAGCGGCAGGGTCATCGTCAGCGGAGCCTCGTGCGGCTTGTGCGCCGCATGCAGTTCGCGATTCTCCGCGCCCCAGAAAACACCGTAATAGAGCCGGAACATGTAGAAGGCCGTAAGTCCCGCGATGGCGGTCATCACCCACCCCATGACGGGTGAGAAGGCGAAGCAGGCCGTCAGGATCTCGTCCTTCGAGAAGAAACCGCTCAAGGGCCAGATCCCCGCGATGGCGAGGCACGCCACGAGGAACGTCAAGTGGGTCAGCGGCATGTAGCGGCGCAGGCCGCCCATGGCCGACATCTCGTTGGAGTGCACGGCATGGATGATGCACCCCGCGCCGAGGAACAGCAGGGCCTTGAACATGGCGTGGGTGAAGAGGTGGAACATCGAGGCCATGTAACCCAGCCCTCCGGCGTGCGGGTCGGCCGAGGTCGAGACGCCCAGCGCCACGAGCATGAACCCGATCTGCGAAATGGTGCTGAACGCCAGCACACGCTTGATGTCGCTCTGCACACAGGCCACGACGGCGGCGTAAAACGCCGTGAAGGCCCCGACATAAGCCGTCCAATGCAGCACTTCGGGCGCATAGCCGATGAAGAGCGGAAACATCCGCGCCACGAGGTAGACGCCCGCCACGACCATCGTCGCGGCATGGATCAGCGCCGACACGGGCGTGGGACCCTCCATGGCGTCGGGCAGCCAGATGTGCAGCGGGAACATGGCGCTCTTGCCCGCGCCGCCGACGAACATCAGTCCCAGCGCCAGCGGGATCATCGCCCCGGCGGCCAC
The DNA here is from genome assembly GCF_001915285.1 of Alistipes sp. 56_sp_Nov_56_25. NCBI lineage: Bacteria > Pseudomonadati > Bacteroidota > Bacteroidia > Bacteroidales > Rikenellaceae > Alistipes > Alistipes sp. 56_sp_Nov_56_25. The sequence continues at coordinate 6,472 of NZ_MNQF01000015.1, read as the reverse complement.
CAGCGCGTGCGTCTCGGGCGTGAAGGAGAAGGTCCCGGCGTAGTAGCCGTAGATCAGGATGCCTATCAAGAAGCCCAGGTCGGCGAAGCGCGTCACGATGAAGGCCTTCTTCGAAGCGGCCACGGCCTCCTTCTTCGTATAGTAGAAGCCGATCAGCAGGTAGGAGCTGACGCCCACCAGCTCCCAGAAGAGGTACATCTGGAAGATGTTGGTCGCCACGACCAGCCCGATCATGCTCATCGTGAAGAGCGACAGAAAGGCATAGTAACGCTGGAAGCCCCGCTCGCCCTTCATGTAGCCCAGCGAATAGATGTGGACCATCAGCGACACCGTGGAGATCACCACGAGCATCATCACCGAGATCGGGTCGAGCAGAATGCCCAGGTCGATGTGCAGCGCACCGCCGATGGGCAGCCACACGGCGTTCCAGGGGATCAGCGTCGGAAACACGCCCGCGGCATCGCGCCCGGCCGAGAAGTATTCGAAAGCCGTCCAATAGCTCAACAGCGCCACGACGGCCAGCACGGCCGTGCCCACGGCGCCCGCCGCCGCGGGACGCATCTTCATGCCCGCAAGCCCCAGCACGAGGAAACTCGCCAGCGGAAGCAACAGAATCAGAATCGTATATTCCATAGAAGATCGTTTTTTCGCACCGTTACCACTTCATTTCCCGCAGGCTCCGGGCGCCGATGTTGCGGATGTTGCGGTAGATATTGATGATGATGGCGATGGCCACGGCGGTCTCCGCGGCGCTGATTCCGATGGCGAACAGGGCGAAGAAGAACCCTTCGAGCTGCTCGGGGAAGAGGAAGCGGTTGAAGACCACGAAATTGATGTCCACCGAGTTGAGAATCAGCTCGACCGAAATCAGCATCGCCAGCAGGTTGCGGCGCGTGACGAATCCGTAAATGCCCACGAACATCATCACCGTGGAGACAATCAGGTAATATTCCATGTGTATCATAGTCGTGTTTTTTAGCGTTTGCGCGCGATGAGGATGCCGCCGACGATGCAGGCCAGCAGCAGCAGGCTGATCACCTCGAACGGCAGGATGTAACCGTATTTTCCGCTGCTCATCAGCGCGTGGCCGATGGTCCGCACGTGCAGTTCGCCGTGCTCGAAATGCGAGGGCAGGAAGTCGTGGCGGAGCGTTATCCAGAGGCAGATGCCCAGGCTGGCCAGCGCGGCGCCCAGCCCCACGAAGAGCTTGTAGCCCTTCAGGTCCTCGGCCTTGTCGCCCTGGCTCGACGTCAGGAGGATCGAGAAGACGTAGAGCACCGTGATGCCGCCGGCGTAGATCAGCAGCTGCACCGCCCCGAGGAACGAGTAGTTGAGCTGGAAGTAGATGCCCGCCGTACCGAAGAGCACGAACAGCAGGTAGGTCGCGGCGCGCAGGATGCGCCGGGTCGTCACGGCGAGAATCGCGCTGACGCCGATGAACAGCGCCAGGACCGTGAAAACGATCAATTCGAGTGTTATTTCCATGACTTACTGTTTGTTGAGTTGTTTGACGAGCTTTTCGCGCGTGTAGACGGCGTGCTCGAAATCGGTCGAGAAGCGGATCGCGCCGGTCGGGCAGGCATTGACGCACAGGTGGCAGAACATGCACGACCCCAGGTCGTACTCATAGCGCACCAGCCGTTTTTTTGTCTTGCCCGTCCCGGGGTCGGCGACCGTCTCGGTCGTGAGGCGGATGGTCCCGTTGGGGCAGGCCGACTGGCACAGCCCGCAGGCGATGCACCTGTTGCGCCCCTCGGCGTCGTGGGGCATCGTCAGAGAGCCGCAGAAACGGTCGTACATCTTCAGCGTGGCCCGGTTTTCGGGATACTGCTCGGTGATCTTGGGCGTGAAGAACTCGCGCCCCGTCACTTTAAGTCCGGTCAAAAGGGTTCCCAGTCCGTGGAAAAGGCCTTTGATATAGCTACTCATAACTAAAAATGCAGTTTAAAGACGACGACAATGACCATCAGCAACAGGTTCGCCAGCCCGATGGGAACGAGGTATTTCCATTCGAGCGTCAGGATCTGGTCGATGCGCAGGCGCGGAAAGGTCCACTTGATCCACATGAGCAGCCACACCACGAAAAACGCCTTGGCGAAGAACCACACGAAACCCGGAATGCAGTCCATCACGGCGTTGAAGCCCTCCCAGCCCGCAATGTGCAGCGGCATCCAGCCTCCGAGGAAGATGGTGGCGGCGACGCCCGCGACGATGAACAGGTTGACGAACTCGGCAACGTAGAACAGCCCGAAGTGCATGCCCGAATACTCGGTGTGGTAGCCCGCCGTCAGCTCCGACTCGGCCTCCGGGAGGTCGAACGGGCCGCGGTTGACCTCGGCGTTGCCGGCGATGAGGTAGATCACGAAGGCGATCAGCGCCGGAATGTGGCCCTTGAAAAGGAACCACCCGTCGGCCTGCCGGGCCACGATCTCGGAGAACTGCATGGTGTCGGTCAGCACGATGATCGTGAGGATCGAGAGGCCGATGGAAAGCTCGTAGGAGATCATCTGCGCACCGCTGCGCATGGCGCCGATGAGCGAATACTTGTTGTTGGAACTCCACCCCGCCAGCAGAATGCCGACCACACCGATCGACGAGGCGGCCATCATAAAGAAGACGCCCACGTTGAAATCCAGCACCTCCAGCCCCTTGTTGACCGGCAGACAGGCGAAGGCCAGCACCGAGGCGAGGATGACGATATAGGGCGCGAGGTTGTAGAGGAACTTGTCCGAACGGCGGATGGTGATGATCTCCTTGGTGAGCATCTTGAAGACATCGCAGATGACCTGCACCGTACCCCACGGACCCACGCGCATCGGCCCGAGGCGGCATTGGAAGGCCGCGCAGACCTTGCGTTCCATGAAGATCATCAGGATGGCGATCACGGTGTACATCAGCAGCAGACAGCCGCCGACGATCACGCATTCGATGAAAACGGCCAGCCCGAGGGGCATCAGCGAGGTCAGCAGCCCGTGGACCCAGCTCGTAATTATAGAAAAGTCGAACATAGCAATACAATTTTTCGCTATTACAGATTATGGCACAACCGTCCGAAACGCCAATTTTGCCGCGCAGCGGCACCAAGTCCCTCCCCGAGGGAGGGGTTTGGGGTGGGGTCGGACTTGCAAACGACGCCGCAGGCGGCGAAAACGCCATTCGACAGCGTGATATGATGCATCATGGTCATAGAGTCTCTTTTATCTGTCAATATCCGGAACCACGTAATCCAGCGTGCCGCCGATGGCGATCAGGTCGGCGATCTTCGTCCCCCGGGCGATGGTCTCCAGGCAAGAGACGAGCGGCAGACCCGTCGAGCGGAACTTCATGCGGTAGGGGAACTTGTCGCCCCGGCTCTCGATGAAGACCCCGAACTCGCCGCGGCTTCCCTCGACGGCGGCGTAGTAGCTGCCCTCGGGAATGCGGATCACGGGCTTCATCTTCAACTGGTATTCGCCTTCGGGAATGTTGTCGATCAACTGCTCGATGATGTGCATGCTCTGCTCGATCTCCCGCATGCGGACCATGTAGCGGGCCAGGCAGTCGCCCTCGGTGAAGAGCACCTCCTCGAAATCCACCTTGCCGTAAACGGCGTAGGGATGGCGCTTGCGCACGTCGCAGGCCCACCCTGCGGCGCGGCCCGTGCCGCCCGTGGCGCCGAACGAAATGGCATCCTCGCGCGTCAGCACGCCGGTGCCTTTCAGACGCTCCTGCGCGATGACGTTGCCCGTGAAAATCTCGTGGTACTCGCGCAGCACGGGACGCATGTAGGCGATGAACTCCTTGACCTTGCGCACGAAATCGGGATGGATGTCGGCCTGCACGCCGCCGATGGTGTTGTAAGTCTGGATCAGGCGGCCGCCGGTGGTCTGCTCCAGGATGTCGAGCACCTTCTCGCGGTCGCGGAAACCGTAGAAGAAGGCCGTCAGCGCGCCCATGTCCATGCACAGGCAGGCGAAGAAGAGCAGGTGCGAATCAATGCGCTGCAACTCGTCCATGATCGTGCGGATGTACTGCACGCGCTCCGGCACCTCGACGCCCAGCCCCTTTTCGATGCACATGCAGAGGGCGTGGCGGTTCTGCGACGCCCCGAGGTAGTCGAGACGGTCCGTCAGGGCGAGGGTCTGGGGATAGGTCAGCTCCTCGCACATCTTCTCGATGCCGCGGTGGATGTAGCCGCAGTGCACGTCGAGTTTTTTAATGATCTCGCCTTCGAGCGACACGCGGAAGCGCAGCACGCCGTGCGTGGCCGGGTGCTGGGGACCGACGTTGATGACGTACTCCGCCTCCTCGAAAAGCACGTTGCGCCCGCGTATGAAACTGCCGTCGGGCTGCAACTCGAAGGTCGGGGCGCTGTCCTTCGACACCTCGTTGCTCATGCGGAGCGGGTTCGACGCCGGATCGTAGTCCTTGCGCAGGGGATGTCCCACCCAATCGTCGCGCAGGTACAGCCGCCGCATGTCGGGATGGTTCAGGAAACGGATGCCGAAGTAGTCGAACGCCTCGCGCTCGTTCAGCTCGGCGGCCTTCCACAGGTCACACACCGAGGGCAGGACCGGGCGTTCGCGTTCCGGAGTCAGCGTCCGCACCACGACGTTCTCGCCCGTCGAGGTGGCTTCGAGGTGGTACACCACGCCGAAGCCCTCTTCGCCCCAGTCCATGCCCGTGAGGCTGCGCAGGAAATCGAAGCCTTCGGCCTTCAGGCGTTCGGCCACCCCGCGGAAAGCTTCCGCCGGCACGGTGAACATCCCCTCGCCGGCCTCCGACCACACGGCCGCAGGCTCCCAGGCCTTCATTTTATCTGTCAGGGTCATAATTCTCGTTTTTCTTCGTCCACATTCAAATCGTTCTTCTCCGCCGTCAGGTCGCTCCGCAGCAGCCGTTCGTACTCCTCGCGGCCGATCTGCCGGTTCACGCCGCCGAAGAAGCGTTGCAGTTTCACCTTGCGCTGGAGCTGCATCAGTCCGTAGAGCATCGCCTCGGGACGCGGCGGACATCCGGGGATGTAAACGTCGACGGGCAGAATCCGGTCCACGCCGTTGACCACGTGGTACGACTTCTTGAACGGACCGCCGCTGATGGCGCAGCCGCCCACGGCGATCACGTATTTGGGATCGGCCATCTGGTCGTAAAGGCGCCTGAGCACCGGGACCATCTTGTGCGTGATGGTTCCGGCGACCATGATGAAGTCGGCCTGGCGCGGGGAGGCGCGGGCCACTTCGAACCCGAACCGGGCGAAGTCGTAGCGCGCGGCGCCCACGGCCATGAATTCGATGCCGCAGCAGCTCGTGGCGAACGTCAGGGGCCAGAGGCTGTTGCTGCGCCCCCAGTTGATCACCTCGTCGAGACATCCCGCCACCACATGGGTTCCGTTCTCGCGCAGTTCGCGCACCATCTGTTCGAGGTATTCGTTGTCGTTGAAGTCTTCGTACTTCATCGACTTGATTTTCGGTCTCTTTATTTCCATTCCAAAGCTCCTTTCCGCCATGCGTAGGCAAGGCCCAGAATCAGTACCACCAAAAAGAAGAGAATGCTCACCAGTCCGTAGACGCCCAGTTCCTGCACGACGACGGCCCACGAAAAGAGGAACACCGTCTCGACGTCGAACATCAGGAAGAGGATGGCGAAGAGGTAGTAACCCACCTTGAACTGCATCCACGAACGTCCGCGCGTCGGGATGCCGCACTCGTAAGCCTCGCCCTTCTGGGGGTTGTACGAACGCGGCGACACGGCGCGGGCGATGCCCAGCGCGACTGCGACCAGCGCAATGGCCGTAAGGATGACGACCACCAATAGCGTGAAATACATAGATATGTTGTTTTACGATTTTTAATTCCGGCACGACGAACGCACGCACGCCCCGCGGACGGCAAAGCCCCGGAAACATGCGGCAGGTAAAACGGCGGAAAAGGCTAAATCAGAATGCGCCCCAGAGAGAAGACGTAGTAATCCACGGCGTCGGGGTGCAAAGCCGGGGAATAGGTCCGCATTGCGGTACGGAGGCCGAAAGCGGCATCACAGGCGACGCGCGCGCCGGCAAGCTGCCGCACGGCGGCCTTATGGTCCGAAGGAGCTGCGGGAGCCTCGATCGAGACGGCGCAGGGACAGATCGCGGCGGAGAAATAATTGCATGCCGCGGCGTGCGAACCGGCAACCGAGGATTGCGTCAGGGCAGGGCGCACGCTCTCCGCGCCGCTGCGGAACGACGTATCCTCCAGACTCCCCGCCAAGGCGAAGAGCAACAGGATCAATGCCAATTGAATTCTCTCCTGCATCCGGTCCGAATCATAAATTTCTACGCTGCGAAGATACACTCTTTTACGCAGAAAAGCACATTGGCAAACCAAAAAGATCACAAAATGACGAATTTTGAAAGCAAAAGTACAACAAATCCTCAAAACGGGCAAATAAGCGTAGTGGTATTGACAATCAGGCTGTTTTTCGTTTCGGTTCGCCCTGTAGAAGCTTTCGAATG